>NZ_JACHFK010000004.1 GCF_014201805.1 Deinococcus metalli
GTGACGTCGGGGGGGACGGTGCGGACGACGGTGGCGATTCCGGTGTACGGGGCCGCCTACGACCACTGAACCCATACCTCTGGACCGCGCCTGTCAGGTACTGGCTCGACAGGCGCGGTTGCAGGTGTGCTGCACGGCCTCTCGCACAGAGGTCACGATCCCGCGCTCCAGCGGTGCCAGCGGAGCGGCGGGCCATGGTCGGAGACGTACTGAGCGGCCAGCGTGCCGGCAATGGCCAACGCCGTGGGTGGATGCTTGCCGGTCGTGCTGCCACCGGGGCCGCCGTCAGACGTCGTGCAGGCGTCCGCCGCGCACCACCGGACTGATCGGCCGCGTCGCCTGCCCGGAACCGCGCTGCGCAGCGCTCAGGAGGTTGACGTGTCGGTCCACGCGCAGCCGGCTCAGGAGGCGACCGGCCAGTCCTGGGAACACGTCGTAGAGCACGGCCGCGCCCCGCGCGACCCTCAGCGGGTACACCAGCGGGCGGGGGTGGACGATGGCGTCCGCGATGGCGTGGGCCACGTGCGACGCCTCCACGACCGGCCACACCAGATGCGCGCCCTGCCCGCCGGCCTCGACGTTGACAGCGCGGTCCCACAGCGGCGTCCGCACCGCTGCCGGCAGCACTGCTGTGACCGAGATGCCGGTGCGTTCCACGTGCATCAGTTCCTGCCGGAGCGTCTGGGTCATGACCTCCACGAAGGCCTTCGTGCCGCCGTAGATGCCGGAATACGGAAACCCGACCCGGCCCTCCACCGACGCCATGTTGATGACGTGCCCACCGCCCTGCCGGCGCATCACCGGCACGGCGGCCTGGATGCCGTACAGCACACCCATCACGTTCACGTCGATCAGGGCGCGAACCCGCGCTTCCTCGCTGTGCTCCACGCGGTCCACGAACATGTCGCCGGCGTGGTTGACCATCACGTCGATTCGCCCGAACCGGGCCACGGCCGCCGCGACCAGCGCCTCGACCTGCGCGCGGACGGTGACGTCGGTCGGCACCGCGAGCAGCACGCCGCCCAAGCGCTCGCCCTCCCGCACCACGGCGTCCAGGGCCGCGGCGTCGCGGGCGGCGACGACGACCTGGGCGCCGCGCGCCGCGCACTCCAGCGCCGTGGCCCGTCCGATGCCGCTGGACGCGCCGGTGATCACGACGGTGCGGCCCAGCAGCGGACGGGCTTGCGGAGGCCTGGAGCGCCGGCCCGCCAGCAGCGTGGTGCCCAGCAGGCTGAGGGCGAGGACGGGCGTCAGCGGTCGCAGGCGGCGGATCATGGATCACGCTAGCCGTGAGCGGGTGAAGGAGACTGCCGCTTGCGTGAAGGCCCACTGAGGCCGGCTTCACCGGGCCGAGCCCTTCTTGCGCCCGGGTTCGTCTGCGCCTCACCGGCGTGCATGCTCGCGGGGCTTTAATGGGCGGTATGCGATACCGCGCCGCCATCGTGGGGTCCGGCCCCAACGGGCTGGCCGCTGCCCTCACCCTGGCGGGGGCCGGCTGGGACGTCGACGTATACGAGGCGAACGCCACGGCCGGGGGCGCCGTGCGCAGCGCCGCCCTGACCCTGCCCGGCTTCGTGCACGACGTGGGCTCCGCGATCCACCCGCTCACGGTCGTTTCGCCCTTTTTCCGGACCCTGCCACTCGAACGCCACGGCCTGCACTTCGTGTCCTCGCCGGCCGTGGTGGCGCATCCGCTGCCGGGCGGCACGGCCCTGCTGTATCAGGACCTGGACGACACGGCGCAGGCCCTCGGACCCGACGGCCCGGCGTACCGGCGCCTGATGAAACCGCTGGTGGACGCCGCCGACAGCCTCCTGGCCGACACCTTGCGGCCGCTGCTGCGCGTCCCGCGGCATCCGCTCACGCTGGCCCGCTTCGGCCTGCGCGGCCTGCCCCCGGCCACGGCGGTGGCGCGCACCCTCTTCCGCGAGCCCGCGGCCCGCGCGCTGTTCGCCGGCATGAGCGCCCACTCGGCCATTCCGCTCTCGCGGCCGGTGACCTCCGCCTACGGCCTGATGCTGGCGGTCACGGCACATGTGGCCGGCTGGCCCTTCCCGCGCGGCGGCGCCGGAGCGATCACGGACGCCCTGGTCGCCCACCTCGCCCACCTGGGGGGCCGCGTGCACGTGAACACGCCGGTCAATGATCTGCGCGCGCTGGACGCCGACCTGCACCTGCTGGACGTCTCGCCGCGTGAATTCCTGCGGCTGGTGCCGGACCTGCCGGCCAGCTACACCCGGCAGCTCAAGCACTTCCGCTACGGCGCCGGCACTGTGAAGGTCGATTACGCCCTGAGCGCTCCTATTCCCTGGCGCGACCCGCGGACGGCCCTGGCCGCGACCGTGCACCTGGGCGGCCCGCTGGACGACGTGGTGCGCAGCGAGGCGCAGAGCCTCCACGGCATGCCGGACCGGCCGTACCTCCTGCTGGCCCAGCACACCCTGTTCGATCCCAGCCGCGCCCCGGCGGGCCAGCACACCGCGTGGCTGTACGGTCACGTGCCGTCCGGCTACGCGCCCAGCGCCCAGGACATCGAGCGGATCGAGGCGCAGATCGAGCGGGTCGCGCCGGGCTTCCGGGACGTGGTGCTGGCGCGGCACGTCACCACTGCCGCCGCTGCGGAGCGCGACAACCGCAATCTGGTCGGGGGAGACGTGGGTGGCGGCGACAACAGCCTTCTGGGCACCCTGATCCGCCCGGTGCTGTCGGCCTCGCCGTACCGCACCCCGGCGCGCGGGGTGTACCTGTGTAGCGCCAGCACACCGCCCGGCGGGGGCGTGCACGGCATGGCCGGCCACCTCGCGGCGCTCACCGCCCTGAAGGACCTGGGCGGCTAGCGCAGGCTGCCGCCTCCGGACCCATCACCGCGCGCAACAGAGTCCGCAGCGCTCAGAAGACCCGCCGGCGCCGTCTGCTGAAGTCCTGCCGTGGTCATTGGAATGTGGCTTCCCCTACTACACCTACGGTCCAGCTTTGATGAGTCCCAGCTCAACCGGAACGTACGGTATTTCGATGAAGACGCTCAGGGTCGCCCGGGCCAGTTTCATGCAAGTCATGCGGACCGCCGCGCGGCACACGAGAGCATTTGCTCATGCCGCGCGGCATGTATCACTCACCGGAGGTTCGACCATGACGAAAGGAAAGAGCAGTGGTGGGAGCGGCGAGCGACGCGGTTTTGCCGCCATGGACGCCAGCAAGCAGCGCGAGATCGCCAGCAAGGGCGGCAAGGCCGCCCACCAGAGCGGCAACGCGCACGAGTTCACGTCCGAGGAAGCGCGTGAAGCCGGCCGCAAGGGCGGAGCAGCGACGCGCGACAACAACCAGAACGGTCGTCAGAAGAGCGGAACCGGCCGCTGACCGGTGGCCGCTCCCACGGCGGGGGCGGCTGCCGGCAGCGCCGTGGACAGCAGCTGAAGTCCCGGCCCTCCCGTGACCGGAACGGCGGCACGCCACCCGCACACGCCCAGGCCCAGGGGTGTTCGCCCCAGTGCCTGACCGGAGGTAGACCATGAACTTCAGACTCAAGAACGCCGTTCTCCTGTTGACCCTGGCCCTCGTGCCCGTCTCTGCGTACGCGCAGGACACGACGACCACGCCGCCACAGAGCACCGACACCACGGCCCCCACGGACACGACCGGCGGCGCGACCGACACCACGAGCGGCGCAACCACCGACACCACCAGTGGCGCGACCACCGGCACGACGACCGATACCGGCACCGCAGCCGCGAATGACGGCCGGGGCACCGACTGGGGCTGGCTGGGGCTGCTCGGCCTACTGGGCCTGGCGGGCCTGCGCCGCCCCGCGCCGACCCGGGTGGTCACCACCGCCAGCCCGACGAGCACCACCGCGCCGCCCCGCTGACCCCGGTTCCCGGCCCGGCGGATGCACCGGCCTGCCTCGAGGACCCGGCACCCCCGCCGGTCCCCGGTTCAGGGCCGGGTCGGTGTCGCCCCGCGGGGGCCGCACCGCTCGGGACGGTGGCTGCACGGCCGGGGTGCCGGACGGCCCGCGTTCCGGTCGCCGTGGCGTCTCCCCGCACGCGCCGCCCCCAGACCTGACGATTCACAGGAGTTCCCATGAAACTGCACAACGTCCTGTACCTGCTCGGTTTCGCGTCGATCCTCGCCAGCGCCAGCCAGTTCATTCCGTCCGAGTCCAGCGACCGCGAGCGCAACGGCCTGTTCATCGGGCACTGGGCCCCAACGTTCTTCATCCTGGGCAAGATCCTGGAAGACAAGGAGGTGCAGGGGCGAGGTCTGCTCGAGTAGTTGCGCTTCCGGTCCCGTGGCTCGCGGTCATGACGGCGCGCTGGACGGCAACAGTACACCCTGTGAGGGCGGCGGCTCCCGGCGGAGCGGCCGCTCGATTGCTGTCTGCCCGCCGACTCGGTTGGGGTCAGTTGGTCAGCCGCAGGAAGGAGGCTGAGGCAGAAATCGGCGCCGCTATGCCCCTGTGCTTTCGTAGGCCGCGTTACCGGGTGCCCGGCCCGCTCACCGGTCCGAGAAGCGTTCGGCGTAGCGGCCCGCGAGGAACACGGACTGGTACGTGGCGTTGAGGGTGTCGAGGATCTGGCCGCTGTACTCGAAGAGCCAGCCGCCGTCGCGCCGCTGCCACCACACGCCCAGCAGGGCGGCGTGGTCCGCCAGGTCCAGGTCGTGCCACGCGGCGCTGGTACCGGGGCCACGCACCTCCAGGCTCATCTCGCGGAATTCCAGCGGTTTGGGCTGACTATGGATGGTCACGGCGTACAGGTGGCCCACCTGGTCGCCGTAGCGTTGCCGCAGGGCGACCAGGTTGATGGTCAGGCCGCGCATCGAGGCGAGCACGTCGGAACTGCCGGGCGTGTGCGCGACCTCGAAGCCGCTGTGGTTCGGGAAGCTGATGATGCCCGAGGGGGGCACGTGCACGACCTGCAGTTCGGCCCAGGTGGTGCGCAGGTCGCGGGCCTTGACCTCCAGCTCCAGCACTTCCGCTGCAGGCGTGGGATTCGGCGTGGACGGCATGCCCCAGATATAAAACGCCGGCCCGCACAACACCACCGTGTCAGCCACGGTGTTCCGGTGGACTGAACCACTGGCGCGGCGGTCGGTGGCCTCCAGCGCGGTAAAAGCGGCGCCGCACTCAAGGAGTCTTGGCCCATCCCTCATGGCTCTCCTGAACTTCGTCAACTCCGCTTGACGAGACCCATGAGACCGGCCGGCGTGGTCTTCCTAGACTTGTCGTCGCTCGCCTGCGTGATGCACGAGCACATCGCCGTTTTCACACTCCCGGAGCACGTCCGGCTTGCGCCCGTGTTCCCCCGATCACCGCTCCAGGCAGGGCCTCGTGCAGGCCCGCCGCTCCTCCGTATCGCTCCAGGTGCCCTTCATGACCACGATTCCCTACACGCCCGCACTGGGCGCCCTGCCCACCGAACGCGGCACGCTGTTCCGCGTGTGGGCGTCTCGGGCCAGGAGCGTCTCGGTCGTGCTCTACGCCGGAGACCACACGACGATCCGCCCGCTGACCCACCTGGGAGACGGCATGTACGCGGATGTCGTGGAGGAGGCCGGTCCCGGCACCCGCTACCGCTTCGAGGTGGACGGTCAGGTGTTGCCCGATCCCTACGCCCGCTGCCTGCCCGACGGCGTGCACGGTCCTGCCATGGTGTGGCGCCCGGACTACTCGTTTCAGCACGCCGCCCCGGACCGCCGCGCGAGCGACCTCGTGATCTATGAGCTGCACGTCGGGACCTTCACGCCGCAGGGCACCTACCGCGCGGCCCTGGAGAAACTGCCGGACCTGGCGGCGCTGGGCGTCACGTGCGTGGAACTGATGCCGCTGAGCAGCTTCCCCGGCCGCTGGGGCTGGGGGTACGACGGCGTGGCGCCCTTCGCGCCGTACGCCGGGTACGGCCCGCCTGAGGACCTGATGGCCCTGGTCGACGAGGCGCACCGGCTGGGCCTGCTGGTGCTGCTCGACGTGGTGCTCAACCACTTCGGGCCGGACGGCAATTACCTGGGCAGCTTCAGCCCGGAGTACTTCACGGAGCGCCACAAGACGCCGTGGGGCGACGCCCTGAACTACGACGAGCCGCACATGCGGCGCCTGGCGGTCGACTGCGCCGAGCACTGGCTGCGCACGTACCGCTTCGACGGCCTGCGGCTGGACGCCACGCACGAGATCTTCGACGACCGCCCCACCCACATCCTGCACGAGATCGCCGCGCACGTGCACCGGCTGGGCCGCGAACTGGGCACCCGCCACTTCCTGTTCTGCGAGGACGACCGCAACGATCCGCGGCTGGTCACGCGCACCGGAATGGACGGCGTGTGGGCCGACGACTTTCACCACCAGTTGCGCGTGGTGCTCACCGGGGAGCAGGACGGCTATTACCGCGCGTACTCGCCGGACGTGGCGGCCCTGGCCCGCTGCATCACGGCCGGATGGGTGTACCAGGGTCAGCGCTGGCCGCTCGGCGAGCAGCCCGCCCGCGGCGCCCCGGCCGATGACCTGCCCGCTCCGAGCTTCGTGTATTGCATCCAGAACCACGACCAGATCGGCAACCGCGCCTTCGGGGACCGGCTGGACGTGGTGGCCGGGCCGGACGCCTTCCTGGCCGCGAGCGCCCTGCTGCTGTTCCTGCCGATGACGCCGCTGCTCTTCCAGGGGCAGGAGTGGATGGCCTCCACTCCCTTCCTGTACTTCTCGGACCACGCGGGCGAACTGGGCGAGCAGATCACGCAGGGCCGCTGCCAGGAGTTCGGTCACTTCGAGGCCTTCGCGCAGGGGGACGGCGCACAGGCCGTGCCGGACCCGCAGGACGAGTGCACCTTCCAAGCCAGCGCCCTGAACTGGGCGGAGCGGGACCAACCCGCGCACGCCCGGGCGCTCACGCTGTACCGCCGAATGCTGACGCTGCGGCGCGAGGACCGCGTGCTGCGCTCCACCGGCCGTGCCGACCTCGAGGCCGGAAGCAGCGGCCCACTGCTGTGGGTCCGGCGCGGCCCCGACCACGACAGCCGGACGCTGCTGCTGAACGTCTCGGACCAGCCGCTCGACCTCGGCGGCCTGCCGGATGCGGGCGTGTACTGGCTGCTGCGCACGCAGGACACCACCGCCCGGACGCGGCTGCCGCCCCGCTCGGCCACGCTGATCGCCCTGTCCAGCGCGTGGACGCCGCAGGTCGTGGCGACGCCGGCGCCCGCGCCCGAACCGCTTGATGCCGTTCCCGCGGCCCACAGGGAGGAGCCATGACCAGCCCGAACACCCCGAACGCCGGCGATCCGGTGCCCACCGACCCGCGAATCCAGCCCGGTATGGCGATCATCTGCTCGGATGGCACGGTGTACGGCCTCGCGGACGGCACCGAACGCGAGTACCTGCGAACGGCGCCCACCGTGGACAACCGGCGTCACTTCATCCCGCTGTCAGAGGTGGCGCGGGTGGAGGACGCGGTGTACCTGCGGCTGGACCACCGCCAGCTGCTGGAGATCCTGTGACCTCGCCCGCGCCGCGGCGTCTGCCGGCCGCGGCGGCGTGATCAGGGCGCCGTGGGCGTCCAGATCCTCACGCCGAGCACGTGGCCGCAGCTGCTGGAAACGCTGCAGAGCGGCTCGTGGAATCCGCAGCTCGGGCGCTTCCGGTCGCCCTTCGTGTTCCGTGGGCAGGCCCACGCCGCGCCGCTGAGTACATCCCTCCAGCGGCTGTCGAGCGACCCGCGTTCCATCGAGCGCCACCTGATCCGGGCCTTCCGCAAGTACGCGCCCGCCACGACCGAGGCGCGCCGCTCGCTGTGGGCGTGGCTGACGCTGGGCCAGCACCACGGCCTGCCCACCCGGCTGCTGGACTGGTCGTACTCGCCGCTGGTCGCCCTGCACTTCGCCACCGCCAGCGAGGCGCACGCCGATCACGACGGTGTGGTGTGGATGATCGACGTGGCCGCGACCACGCAGGGCCTGCCGGAGCAGCTGCGCCGCGTGCTGGCACAGGAGGGCGGCGCGGTGTTCACCACCGAGATGCTGGACGTGTTCAGCGCGGGCACCTCCGGCGACCTGCCCTTCGACGCCGAGATGAGCTGGCTCGACCGCGTCGAGCACGAGCAGGGCGGGCCGTACCTGCTGTTCCTCGAGCCGCCGTCCCTGGACCAGCGCATCGTGCAGCAGTCGGCGCTGTTCTCCATGCTCTCGAACCCCGAGGTGACGCTGGACGACTGGCTGTCGTCCCGCGCGGACCTGGCGCGTTGCGTGGTGGTGCCGCGCGACCTCAAGGCCGAGGTGCGTGACCGACTCGACGGCGCGAACATCACCGAACGCACGCTGTTCCCGGACCTGGGCGGCCTGAGTCAGTGGCTCAGCCGCTATTACCGCGACCGGCCGCCCCAGTTGGACGCCCCGCAGGGCCGCACCCTGGACGAGGACCGCAACCGGCACCGGTGAGGTTCCCGGCCGCCCACGTGGGCGTGGACAAGGCCGACGACCCGACCGGCGGCCGACCTACCGCCCGTCCTGCGCGACCGGGTCCTTGCCGAGCTGATCGGCGTCCATGGGTTCGCGCCGACCCAGGTCGAAGCCGTCGCCCTGGCTGAGCACGTGCAGGCGCACGTCGTAGATGGACAGCGTGCAGTCCTGTTTGGCGTCCGCGATGTTCGAGCTGGTCACGGTCGCGCCGTCGATCACGTACACGGCGCCGCTCCCCAGCACCCGCAGCAGCTCGCCGCCCTCCACCACGACCGCGGTGTTCTCGTCGATCCCGATGCCGACATAGCGCGGATTCTTCGCCACGGCGCCCAGCAGCCGGCCCATCCGCCCGCGCTCGGCGAAGTGCTGGTCGATCACCACGCCGTGGATCAGGCCCAGGCCGGGCGCCATCTGCAACTCGCCGATGCGGTGGGACTCGTCACTCTCACCGGACACCAGCATGACGTCGCTCATCACGGACGCGCCCGCCGAGGTGCCGGCGACCACGCCGCCCTCCTCGTACAGCTGCTGCACGCGGCTGTAGATCGGCGTGTCGCCCAGCTGGCTGGTGATGCGCAGCTGGTCGCCGCCGGTGAAGAAGATGCCCCGCGCGCCGTCGAGCAGGTCGAGCCGGGACTCCTGGCGGGCCTCGGCGCGCTCGGCGATGGCAAGTTCCACCACGTCCTTCACGCCCAGGTCTTGGAAGGTCCGCTGGTACTCCTCGAAGTACCCCTCCGGCTGGTGCGACGCGACGGTGGTCACCACCAGGCGGCCGTCTCCCACCATCCGCGCCACCTCCTTCAGGATGGTCTTCCCGTCTGTCTTGTCCTCGTGGCCCCCGATGACGATCAGCGTGCCCTTCTTACGCTGGTGCTTGGACATGACCCGCCTCCTGGTGCTGCTCGTCCTTGCTGAGGTACACCTGCGCCTCCGTCTGCCCGGCCGCCAGGAACGCGACCGGCAGGTGGGCACTGGTGTGCCACCACCCGGGCGTGCCGTCCGGCGTCAGGGCCACGGCGCCCGCCTCGCCGCCCACGCGGCCACGCTGCTCGGTCAGCACGTCGCGCAGCACGTCCTCGGGGTGGCGGCCCGGCACGCGGTGGATGAAGCGGGCGGCGACCATCATGCGCGCGATGCTCTCGCCCTCGCCGCTCAGCACCACGCCGCCCACCCCGTCGTCGGCGTAGAAGCCGCAGCCGACCTGCGGCGAGTCTCCCACCCGGCCCACACGCTGCCCCGACAGGCCGCCCGTGGACACGCCGGCCGCCACGTGCCCGTGCCCGTCCAGCGCGACGCAGCCCACGGTGTCGCTGCGGGCGGCAGCCTGCTCGGGCGACAGCAGCGCCGCCGGATCGCACAGCTCGGCGCCGTGTTCGTCGGCAAAGCGCCGGGCGCCGCCGCCGATCAGCAGCACCTCCTTTTCGGGCAGCATGCGGCGCGCCACGCTGATGGGATGCCACACGCCCCTGAGGCCGGCCACCGCGCCCACCTCCAGGAACCGGCCGTCCATCATGGCGGCGTCCATCCGGACGTGCCCTTCCTCGTCCACGTCGCTGCCGTACCCGGCATTGAAGGTGGGGTCGTCCTCCATCACGCGGATCGCGGCCTCGACCGCGTCGGTGGCCGCGCCGCCGCCCTCCAGCACGCGGCACCCCGCCTCCACGGCCGCCCGTACACCCGCGCGGCTCGCCTCGGCCTTGTCCGGCGGAACGGTGTGTGCGCCGCCGTGGACGATGATGGCCCAGCGCGGCGCCTCAGTCATGGTAGGCCCCGTGGTGGCCCGGCTCGTCGGCCGTCAGGTTGGGCGGCAGGCCGGAACTGTCGAAGTCGCGGATCTGCCGCCACGTGGCCTCGACCTCGGTGGCGAGCAGAACCACCAGGTCGCCGGGCCGCGCCATCCGCAGGGCGTGGTCCACCGCCTCGGCCTCCAGCAGCACCGTCGTCACG
Organism: Deinococcus metalli; assembly: GCF_014201805.1. NCBI lineage: Bacteria > Thermotogati > Deinococcota > Deinococci > Deinococcales > Deinococcaceae > Deinococcus > Deinococcus metalli. The sequence continues at coordinate 10,390 of NZ_JACHFK010000004.1, forward strand.
TGCTCCGGCGGCAGGCCGGCGGCCAGTGCGCCCTCGCTGACCAGGCGTGCGCCCTCCCCGGCCGGGCGGCCCCGGCGGTACTCGTCCTCGCGCACGATCAGCTCGTCGAAGGTCTCGGCGACCAGCGCGCCCATCTGGCGGATGTCGTCGTCGCGGCGGTCGCCCGCCACGCCCAGCACCCCGATCACGCGGCCCCGCGCCGGGCGCACGTGCCGGATCAGGTCGCGCAGGTACGTCATGCCCGGAGGGTTGTGCGCGTAATCGAGCAGCACCCGGAAGGGATGGCCGTCGTAGAAGTTCAGGCGCCCGGGGCTCTGCTCGAAGGAGGTCGTGAAGCTGCTCAGCGCCGAGCGGATCACGGTCAGCTCGACGTGCTGCGCCGCCGCGATGGCCGCCGCCGCCAGCGCGTTCTGCACGTTCACCTGCGCCAGGCCGCCCAGGGTGGCGGGAATGTCGCGCGCCCGCATGATCGGGGTGCGCTGGCCGCCGGCGTACAGCACGATCTCGTCGCCCAGCACGGTCGGTTCACGCACGACTGCCGTGCCGCCGCCCGCGATGTGCTCCTGGAGTTCGGGCGCGCAGTCGGCCGCGCCGCGCATCGAGAACAGCGTGACCGTTCCGCCGGCGCGCTTGCGCATCCGGAGCGTCAGGGGATCGTCGGCGTTCAGGACGCTGGTGCCGTCGTCGGCGACCATCTCGACCACCAGCGACTTGACCCACGCGAGGTCCTCCACGGTCTCGATGCCCTTGAGCCCCAGGTGGTCCGGCTGGATGTTCAGGACGGCGCCCACGTCGCAGCGCTCGAAGGCCAGGCCCTCGCGCAGGATGCCGCCGCGCGCGGTCTCCAGCACCGCGACCTCGACGCCCGGGTCGCTCAGCACCACCTTGGCGCTCTTCGGACCGGTCGTGTCGCCGCTCAAGATCAGCTCGCCGTCGATGTAGATGCCGTTGGACGTCGTGAGGCCCACCAGCCGCCCGGCGTGCTTGAGGATGTGCGCGACCATGCGTGAGGTCGTGCTCTTGCCGTTCGTGCCGGTGATCGAGATGATCGGCATGCGCGTGGGCGCGGCGCGCGGAAACAGCATGTTCAGCACCGGCACGGCGACGTTACGCGGCTGGCCCTCGGAGGGATGCAGGTGCATGCGGAACCCCGGCGCCGCGTTGACCTCCACGATGCCGCCTCCCGTCTCGTGGACCGAACGGGTGATGTCCGGCGAGAGCAGGTCGATGCCCGCCACGTCCAGCCCGATCACCTGCGCGGCCCGCCGGGCGATAGTGGCGTTGTCGGGATGGATCACGTCCGTGCGGTCGATGGCGCTGCCCCCGGTGGACATGTTCGCCGTGTCGCACAGGAACAGCACCTCGCCCGGCGCGGGCACGCTGTCCGGCGAGTGGCCCGAGCGGGCCAGCACGTCGCGCTGGTGCGCGCCCAGCGGGATGCGCGTCATGATGTTCTCGTGGCCGTCGCCGCGGCGCGGATCGCGGTTCACCTCCGCCACGAGTTCCGTGACGGTGTGCCGGCCGTCGCCCACCACGTGCGCGGGCACGCGCTCGGCCACCGCGACCACCTCGCCGTTCACCACCAGCACGCGGTGGTCGTGCCCGGGGTAGTGCTGCTCGACCACCACGTCCGGGCTGTGCTGCCGAGCCTCCTCGAAGCCCCGTCGCACGTCCTCTTCCTCCGTGAGGTTCATGGACACGCCGCGCCCGTGGTTGCCGTCGAGCGGTTTGGTCACCACCGGTCCCGTCAGGCGGCGGGCGGCGCGCACGGCGTCCTCCGCGTCGTGGACCACCACGCCCTTCGGCACCGGCAGACCGGCCCGGTCCAGCAGCTGCTTGGTCAGGTTCTTGTCGCTGGCCGTCATGGTGGCGATGTGCGGCGTGCGGCTGGTGATGCTGGCGCGGATGCGCTGCTGATGGCGGCCGTAGCCGAGCTGCACCAGGCTGTCGTCGTCCAGCCGCAGGTAGGGAATGCCGCGGCGCTCGGCTTCGGTCACGAGCGACTGGGTGGTCGGCCCCAGGATGAAGCGCCGGCTCACGCGGCGCAGCTCCACGAGTTCCGACGCGAAATCGAAGGGCACGCGCGGATCGAGCGTGCTGACGCCCTCGGGCAGCAGCAGCTCCAGGCCGTCCACACCCTGCAGCTCCGGGGGCAGCAGGCTGTTGACCAGCCGCAGGGCGATGGCGCCCGCGATCAGCCCCACGCGCTCCTCGCGGTAGGTGTACAGGACGTTGTACACGCCGGGCTGGCCCTTGACCGAGCGGGTCTTGCCGTACGTGACGCGCCGCCCCGCCAGGTTCTGCAGCTCCAGCGCGACGTGTTCGGTGATGTGCCCCAGCCACGTGCCCTCGCGCAGGCGGCTCACGAAGCCGCCTGGCCGGCCGGTGGAGCAGCCGTGGTCCTGCAGGGACGGCACCAGGGCCAGCAGCCGGTCCGTGAACCCAGGCAGCGTGCTCGAGTTGTGCTGTTCCAGCGTGCCCAGATCGAGCTGGAAGCGGATCATCGGTTCGTAACCGTAGACGTTGGGGCCACGGTACACCTGGTATTCGAGGACCCGGGCGCGAACGTGGGTGGTCGCCGGCTCACGCGGCTCGCTGGACGGGTGGAAGTGGATGGTCATGGACGGGTCTCCTCGTGGGGACTGACGGTGGCGATGGGCGCTGGACGGATCAACTGCACGCTAGTCCGCGGCGCCAAACGCCACTTATGCCTTTGCCCTACCGAAGTTGAGCCAGTTGGGACGCTCTGCGAGGAGCGCCTAAAGACGCCTTCACGTGGCACCGCGACCGGACCGCGCCGGTTACCGGCCCAGGACACTGGAACGCGGCGGCCGACCGCCCAACCCGTCCGGCTGCTCCAGCGGAGATCTCGAGAAAGAGCGCGTGTGGAACGCGGCTACGTCGTGGCCGGACTCAGGGCCGGGCCGGCAGCGTGAACGTGATCGTGGTGCCCTGCCCCGGCGTGCTCGTGATCCCGATGGTGCCGCCGTGCCGCTCCACGATCCGCCGGGCGATGGACAGCCCGATGCCGGTGCCCTCGTAGGCCTCGCGCGGATTGAGGCGCTGGAAGATCGCGAAGACCTTCTCGTGGTACGCCGGGTCGATGCCGATGCCGTTGTCCGCGACGGAGAAGCGCACCCACGCGCCGTCCGCGACGCCGCGCACCTGCACCTCGGGCGCGCGCTCCGGCGGCACGAACTTCAGGGCGTTGCCGAGCAGGTTCTGGATGAGCTGGCGTACCTGCGTCTCATCGGCCGTGACGCCCGGCAACTCGCCCACCGTGACCGCGGCGCCCACCCGCTGGATCTGGTCCGCGAGGTCGTGCAGCACCTGCGCCGCCACGCGCTGCACGTCCACCGGCCGCGGCGCCCGGCCCTGCGCCGACACCCGCGAGAAGGCCAGCACGTCGCGGATCAGCTGGCTCATGCGGGTGGTGCCGTCCCGGATGTACTGCGCGTAGGTCGCGGCGCGCTCGTCGTCGTCGGGCAGGCGGCGCAGCAGCAGGTCCACGAAACTGGTCACGCTGCGCAGGGGTTCTTGCAGGTCATGGCTGGCCACGTACGCGAACTGCTCCAGCTCGCGGTTGCTGCGTTCCAGCTCGTCCATGGCGCGGTGCAGGTGCAGCAGGCCCTGCGAGCCCTCGATGGCCAGGCCCAGGCTGCGCACCACCGTTTCCATCACGGCCTTGTCGGCCCGCGTCCACTGGCGCACCTCGTCGAACAGCACCACGGCGAACACCCCGCGCGGCTGGCCCTCGACCAGCACCGGCAGGGTCGCGGAGGCCCCGAGATGCTCTACGTATTCCGCCAGGTTGTCGATGTCCCGCTCGTAGAGGTCCTGGTAGAACGGCTGGCCGGTCTCGAAGGGAATCAGGACGTTGCGCACGTCGTCGTAGGGCAACCCGGCGTCCACCAGGCGCTGCAGCTCGTCGTTGCGCAGGCTGCCGGTCTGAGCCCGCAGGCGCCACACCGGCCGCTCGGGCTCGTAGTACACGGCGTAGCCCGGCGGCAGGAGGGACATCACCACCTCCTGCGCGCGTTTGACCAGGGCGTACGGATCGCTGCGCAGCGACAGCCCGCGCGTCAGCTCCGCGAAGCCCTCCAGGGCGCGGGTGCGCGCCGCGAGTTCCTCGTTCTGCGCCGTGAGGTGGTGCGACAGCGCCGCCCGCTCCAGCGCCACCCCCAGGCTGCGGCCCACCGCCCGGAAGACCTGCCGCTCGCGGTCGGTCCAGTCCGCGGCCTGGTGCGTGCCCATCGTCAGCAGGCCCTGCGGGGCGCCCGCCACCACGTACGGGAACAGGGCGGCGGCGCCGGATGCCTGCGTGGGCGTCATACCTGGGCGCTCCGCTCCACTGCCGGGCACGAACAGCACCGCGCCGCTGCGGACCGCCTCGGCGTGGTGCGGGGCGTCTGCCGGCACGCCCTCCTCGATCACGGCGACCACCTCGGGGCTGTGGTCCTCGGACCACACGCGCGCCTTCCAGCGCCCGGCCTCCAGCTCGGAGAACGTCACGCTCACGTCGCCCAGGGTGCCGCGCAGCACGTCGGTGGCCTGCCGCGCCAGGGCGTGGACGTCCGTGGTCTCGGCCGACATCTCCGTCAGGCGCGCGAAGGCGGCCAGGGCGGCCCGCTCGACTTCCAGCTGCCGCTGCTGCTCGCTGCGTTCCAGCGTGAGCCGCAGCCCACGCGCGACCGCCCGGACGATGGCCCGCTCGCGCTCACTCCACACGTGCGCGCCGCGCGAGCCCACCGCGAAGAGGCTGCGCGCCTCGTCGTGGATCACCAGCGGAATGAACGCGGCCGTGCCGAACGGCACGTCGCTGGACAGGCCGTCCGCCTGCGCGGTCCAGTCGTCCACGAACACCGGCGCCATCGTGCGGGCGGCCTCCGCGAAGTGGGGTGCGTCGAGCGGCACGCCGGCCCGGATCTGCTCGGCCACGGCTGGGGGCACGTCCTCGGACCACACCCGAGCGCGCCACACCTGCCCGTCGCGCTCGTAGTAGCCGACGCTGACGTCTTCCAGACTCGCCCGCACGACGTCCACCGCCTGCCGCGCGAGCCGCAGCACGTCGCTCTCCGTGCCGATGGACTCCTTGTAGACCACGAAGGCGTCCAGCGCCGCCCGTTCCTCGTCGAGGGCAGCGTTGCGCGCCTCGAGTTCGGCGGTACGTGTCCGCACCTCGGCCTCGAGCTGCTGCGCGGCGCGGGCGTCCCGCAGCGCGACAGCGCCCTGCACGGCCAGCGTGCGCAGCAGGCGGCGGTCCTCGCCGCTCAGGACACGTCCGGCATCGAAGGCGACCACCAGCGCGCCCTGCGGTCCGTCCGGGGACGTCACCGGGAGAACGGCGCCCGTCGCGCCGGCCAGGTCCAGTGAGGCGGCCAGCACGTCGCCGCCGGGACCGTAGTAGCGCGCCTGACGGTCCCGCAGCGCGTCGTTGACGGGAGCGGAACCGTGCAGGGTCGGGGCGTGCCACGCTTCTGGACGCACCGCGCCCCTCATCGCCATCACGCTCAGGGCGTCGCCGGCCACGCGGAACACCGCGCCGCCGCTCGCGCCCAGCGTGTCCACGGCGGCGTGCAGGATCGTCTCGACTGCGTCCTGGGGCGTCCTGGCGGCAGCCAGCCGCTCGATGACGTCGTGCAGGTGCTCGCTCAGGGCGGGCGGGGGCGGCCGGGACATGGCGGGCAGGATAGCGTGCTCCGTCGCCGCGCTACGCGGCCGGTGCGCCGCTCAGGGGGTGTGTGAGGTGCGGGCCTGCATCCAGAAGTTCACGAAGGCGTCGATCTGCCGCGCGAAGCTGGCGAAATCGTGGTCCTTGACGAGGTATGAGCTGGCGTGCAGGGTGTAGGCCTGCTGCACGTCGCCGGCGTTGCCGGACGTGCTGAGGATCACGACCGGGATCAGCGCGAGGCGGGGGTCGTCCTTCATCTGCGCCAGCACGTCGAATCCGTGCAGCCCCGGCATGTTCAGGTCCAGCAGCATGACGTCCGGCAGCGCCGTGTCGAGTTCGCGCAGGAAGTTCAGGGCGCGCTCGCCCGACGCGCAGGTGTCCACCACCACGCCGTTCTCATGGCCGCCGAACGCCTCGCGGGCCAGCAGCCGGTCCATCGGGTTGTCGTCGACGATGAGCACCCTCAGCGGTTGACCCCGCGAGGACGGAATGGAAGGTGGCGCACCGAGCGTCATGTCCGCAGCATAGCCGAGCGCCTTCATCACATCTTCACCTTCATCACTTTTTGAGTGTGTTCCACGGCGCTGCCCGGGATGTCACCGGTCCCGCCGCTGCCCGGATGACGCGCACATGACAGGCAGATGATGACCGGACCGCGGGTCACCGCTGCGGAAGCACCGGCTGTGGGGCCGGACCGTGCTGCCACACGAACAAGCCGACGGCCCCGGACTTCCCGGGACCGACACGGCCTGTCGACACTTGCCTACTGTCCGGCCAGACGGCTCTCCTGTCCGGCCGGGCGGCCGCCTACTGGGCGATGCCCTTGAACAGGTCGCGCGCCGTCTGCAGGTGCTTCTGGAGCGCCGGCAGGGTGCTGGTGGCGTGGGCCTTCAGCTGCGCCTGGGCGCCGGACTTGCCGTACGCCGTGAACAGGTTGACGGCCTGTTCGTGCGCGGTGACCTGCGCGGCCAGGTACGCACGGTCGAATCCCTCGCCCTGCTGCAGGCCCAGCGCGGTCAGTTCGGCCGCCTTGAGGGGATCGGGCGCGGTGGGCAGGCGGATGTTCAGCCGGGGCGCCAGGGCCGCGAGCTTGCGGCTCGCGTCGGTGTGGTCCTTGATCAGCTGTTGCGCCAGCGCCTTGACCTTGGCGTTGCCGCTGCGCGTGGCGGCCAGCTGCGAGGACCGGATCTCGAACATGTCGCTCAGGGCGGCCTGCATGGCGAAGCACGAGTCGGTGGTCGAGGACGCCGTGCCGGCTGCCGGCGCCTTGCCCGCAGGCGTGCTCGACCCGCTCCCCGCCGACCCGGACGCCGACCCGCCGGCCGATCCGGACCCCGCGTTGCTCCCCGCACCGGTCCCGGAGCCCGACCCCGCCGCGGGGGTGCCCGAGCCGGCCCCGCCGCTGGGCGGTGGAGTGGCGCCCGGCGTGGTCACCGGGCCGCTGCCCGCGGACGCGCCGCCGCTGGACGCAGAGCCGTTGCCGTTTCCGGTGGACGTGGTGTCCGACCCGGCGGCGTTTCCTGCGCCACTCCCGGCAGACGCTTTGCCTCCGGTCGACCCGGTGGCGGCCGCGCCGTTGCTGCCGGCCGCGCCAGTGGTGGACCCAGCCGCGCCGGCCGCACCCTGTGGCGCCTGGGCCAGCCCGCACTGCACGCTCGGCGAGGGTGCCGGGGCCGGATTGCCGGCCGGCGCGCCGGACCCGGGAGCGCCACCCGGCGCGCCGTTGGCCGGAGCGCCCGGCGCCGCGTTCTGCGTTCCTGAATTCTGGGGAGTCGAGTTCTGCGTTCCAGAGTTCTGTGTTCCTGAATTCTGGGTTCCCGTGTTCTGCTGGGCCACGGCGGTGCAGATCAGGGCGGTGGCCATCCAGAGGGCGGTGTGCTTCATCATCTCTCCTGTGCGGACGACCGGGGAGCCCCGGGCAGTGGTGTCGTTCCGCGGTGACGCCCGGGCGGGGGCCTGCCGGTCAGCTTCGGCGCCGGGTCCGCGCGCGGGGTGAAGAAGTCGTCTGCCGGCCCCCAGCAGGTTCGGACGTGAGCCCCGGTTCTGCTCAAGGCGCATTGGGCCGGCATTCATACCACGGCGCCCAGCGTGGAACCCGCCCCCGGCGCGGCATTGACGTGGGCACCGCCGCCCGGTCACACTGCGGCAGTCACGTGGCCCCCTGCGCCCGACCGCGCAGCGGCCCCATGGCCCGGTACCGAGGCCGTCCGCCCGCCAGGCGTGTGTGCGCCCGCTCCAGTCCGGCGGGCCCAGTGGAGCGAGTCATGCCGACCCTGCCCGTGTTCCCGCTGCGCTCAGCCCTCCGTCCGGCCGTGGTGGCCCTGGCCCTGCTGGTCACGGCCAGCCTCGGCGGTCCCCCACACGGCGCGTCGGCCCAGGGTGCGGACGCCCCCACGCAGACGCTGGTGATCAACTATCCCAATCCGGGCGTGCCCTCCGGGGCGGCCGGGTCCGCGCTGTACAAGGGCCTGGTGTACGTGACCATCGTGCCGGCCGGCGCGTCGGCACCGGTGGCGACCTCGCAACTGTCGCCCAGCCAGCGGGACGTGCGGGCGCTGCCTCTCGGCACGTACGAGGTCCGGTTCGCCGTGCGCAGCGGCAGCGAGCTGAAGACCTTCATCCTGCGGGACGTGATCCTGCGGTCCGACCGTGCCAACGCCGTCAGTGTCGAGGTGAACCTGGACGCCAAGACGACCGTCGTGGGCGGGGACATGAGTGCCCAGCAGATGGCCGCGCTGATCCGGCAGCTGCAGGCGCAGGTGGCCGCCCTGCAACAGCAGCTCGCGGCCCTGACGCCCAAGTAGCGGGCACGCAGCGGGCGGGCTCAGCGCGGCCGGGGCAGCGTGAAGCCGAAGGTCGCGCCCTGCCCGCCGTGCGACTCGGCAAATACCTGGCCGCCGTGGCGGGCCACGATCCGCCGCACGGTCGCCAGCCCCACGCCGGTGCCCTCGAAGGCCTCGTAGCGGTGCAGGCGCTGGAAGACCCCGAACAGCTTGCCGGTGTACGCGGCATCGAAGCCCTCGCCGTTGTCGCGCACGAACACGGCCCACTCGTCGGGCCGCGTCTCCGCCCAGATGCGGACACTCGCGTGCTCGCGGTTCTTCGAGAACTTCACGGCGTTGCTGATCAGGTTCGTCATCACCTGCTGGAGCGTGGCGACGTCGCCCGTCACGTGCGGGAGCGGCGCGACCTCCCACGCGACCGGCCGGCCGGGGAACTCCAGGTCCGCGTCGCGCTGCGCCTGGCGCACCAGTGCGGCCAGATCGACCGTCACGGCCCGCAGTTCCTGCCGGGACGTGCGGGACAGCAGCAGCATGGCGTCGATCAGCGCGTTCATGCGCTCGGCCGCGTCCCGGATGATGGCCACCTGCCGCTCCACCTTCGCGTTCGGGGTGCGGCTCAGTTCCCGCAGGGCCAGGTCGGCGAAGCCCGTGATGTGCCGCACCGGGGTGCGCAGGTCGTGCGACGCGGAGTACGTGAAGGCCTCGAGTTCCTCGTTGGCCAGCCGCAGCGCCTCGTTGCTGCGGGTCAGCTCGGTCTGCTGCTCGACGAGCTGGCGCGTCCGCGTCTCGATGCGCTGCTCCAGGGTCGCGTTGAGGGTCCGGACGGTCGCCTCGGCTGCCCGCATCCGCAGCAGCGCGCGCACGCTGGCGAGCAGCACCTGCGGATCGACGGGGTGCACAAGGTACGCGTCCGCGCCGGCGTCCAGTCCGCGGGCCATGTCCGGCGCGCTGAGGTACGACGCCGAGACCATCAGGATCGCCACGTGCTGCACGTCCGGGTCGGCGCGGATGGTGCGGCACAGCGTGAAGCCGTCCACGTCCGGCAGATTGATGTCCAGCACCACCAGCTCCGGGCCGTGGTGCAGGGCCGCCAGGGCGCCGGCCCCGTCGCTCGCCTCCAGCACCTCGTGTCCGCCCAGACGCAGCGTGCGGCCCGTGACGTAGCGGCCGGCGTCGCTGTCGTCCACCACCAGGATGCGGGGGAGGTCCGCGCTCACGGCGCCTCCGACGTGGGGGTCCCGAGCCGCGCGCTCACGGCCCGCGTCAGCGCGTCGGGGTTGCCGGCGAACACCTGCGCCTTGGACAGCACCGCGGCGTCCAGCGCCTTCAGGCGGGCGCCCAGGTCCGGCGTGATGACCTGGGCCGTCACGACCAGAACCGGAACGGAGCCGCCGCGGGGCTGAGCGCGCAGCGCGTCCAGGAACGCGAGGCCGTCCATGCCCGGCATGCTGAGGTCAAGCAGCACCAGCGCGGGCGCCGCCTCCGCCACCAGCGTGAGACCCTCGGCCCCGGACGCCGCCTCGACGGTCTGAGCGCGCCACGGGGCCAGCAGCGCCCGCAGCCGCTCACGGTCGCCGGGCGTGTCGTCCACCAGCAGAACGCGGGGTCCGGCCAGTGGGGCCGCCGCGTCCGGGCCAGGGCCGGCGGGGGCACCGGGCCGGCGCACGTGGACCGGCAGGGTCACCGTGAAGCACGAGCCCTCGCCCACCGCGCTGCTCACCTGCACGTGCCCGCCGAGCTGCTCGGCGAACTGCCGGGCCAGCGACAGGCCCAGGCCGCTGCCGCTGCCGCGCCCCGCGCCGGGCGGACCCACCTGCGAGAAGTCCTGAAAGAGCCGCGCCTGGTCGCCGGCGGTGATGCCCGTTCCCGTGTCCGTCACGCCCAGCGTGATCCACTCGCTGCGGCCGTCCACGATGGCCCACACGTTCACCTCGCCGGCCGCCGTGAACTTCAGGGCGTTGGAGATGAAGTTGCGCAGGATGCGCGTGGTCCGCGCCTCGTCCCCGTGCAGGGTGGGCAGCCCGGCGACCGGCCCGAACACCAGCCGCACCTGCGGCGCCGACACCAGCGGCTGGAACAGCGCGCGCAGCCCGGCGAACATGCCCGCGACCTCGAAATCGTCGAGGTGCGGCTCGGACCGGCCCGCCCGCAGCCGCGCCTGGTCCAGCAGGTCGTCCACCATCGTCAGCAGTTCGCCGGCCGAGCGCTGCACGAGCTGCACCTGCCGCTCCTGCTCGGAGCTCAGGTCGCCGTCCTGCCGCTCCACCAGCAGCCGCGTGAGGCCCAGGATCGAACTCAGCGGCGTGCGGAACTCGTGGCTCATGTACGACAGGAACATCGCCTGCACGCGGTTCGCCTCGCGCAGCTGCGCGGCCTGCTCCTCCAGCTCGCCGTACAGCGCGACCACGCCGCGGTTGGTGTTCTCCAGCTCCTGATTGAGCGCCGCGAGCTGCTCCTCGCGGTGCCCGAGGGCGGCCAGCGCGTCCAGCAGTTCCCGGTTCTGCACCCGCAGTTCCTGCAGGGGAGAGACCGGCTGCGCGGCGGCCACCGCGCGGATCACGCGGTCGAGGTCCGGCGGCGTGACCGGGGTCGCCGCCGGCAGCCGCTTGCCCAGCCGGATCACGGTGTGGCCGGGCCGTGAATCCACGTCGAAGGTGTCGGACATCCGGCGGGCGCCCGCGAGGCCGAGGCCCATGCCGGTGCTGGAGACGTGGCGTCCCGCAAGGATGTCGTCCAGCGCCGCGATCCCCGGCCCGTGGTCGCTCACGGTGATCAGCAGGAGGCGCTGGGCCGGCTGCACCTGGACGTCCACCTGCCCGCCGCCTGCGTACTGGACGGCGTTGCGCGACAGCTCGGACACGGCGGTGGCCAGCCGGGTCTGGTCCTGCCCCGGCACGCCCAGATGGCCGGCAATCATGCGCGTCCAGCGCCGCGCCACCACCACGTCCTGGTCCGTGTGGAGCCGCACCGACAGCAGCGCGACGGTCACGCGGTCTCCTTGACCACCACGACCGTCACGTCGTCGTGTGCGCGGCGGTACTCGCGCGTCAGGACGCCGGCGATGACCGCCGCGCGCCGGCGCCGCAGGCCGGGCCACACGTCCAGGTTCCAGCTGCTGCTCAGGCCGTCGCTGTGCACCACCAGCGCCGCGTCTGCCGACCACGGCAGCGTGACGGGCATGGCGCGGCGCACCGCCTGCCCGAGCGTGCCGCTGTGCGACAGCAGGCCGCGGCGGTGCTCGGCGTCCAGCACCGCGCCCGCGATGTTGCCGGCCCCGGCGTAGCGCAGTTCGCGGGCGTCCAGATCGAGTTCGGCCACGGCGGCCACGGCGCCCCGGGTGGACCGCAGCGCGCCGTGCAGGCGCTGCAGCACGTCCGGCGGCGTCAGGTGCGGCGCGCCGGTGAAGGCGTCCACGCCCGCCTGCGCCGCGGCGTGCGCGCCCGGCCCGTGCCCCAGGCCGTCGATCACCAGCAGCCGCAGCTGGGTCTCGCCGGGCAGCGCGGCCCAGTCGTCCCCGCTCTGCACCTCGTCCGGGTGCGGGAGCTGCACCGCTCCGATGTCGAAGGCGCCGGGCGGCGGCACGTCGCGGCGCTCGGCCAGCTGTGCGTACACCACGCTGCCCCTGCGCTCGGCCGAGTACACGTCGAAGGCGTTCGCCAGCCGGATCACCGCGCCCAGCCCGGTGCCGGGCGTGCCGGCCGTCGAGTAGCCGTCGCGCAGCACCTCCCCGATGCGTGCGATGCCCGGCCCGCGGTCCAGCGCGAGCAGGTCCAGGCGGCCGAACGCGGCCGGCGACACCACCAGCTCGCCCTCGGGCGCGTGCTTGAGCACGTTGGTGGCGAGTTCGGTGGCCACGATGGCCACGTCCGAACGCCGCGCCTCCGCGAACCCCAGCCGGCCGGCGATGTCGGCCGCCACCCGCCGCGCCTCGCCCACGCCGCTCGCGTCGGTCACGGGCACCCGCACGCTCAGCGGCATGGCGCTCCTGCCCAGACGTGCCGCGCGCCGGTCACAGCCACTTCACGACCGTGATGCGCGTGTACGCGCCGGGCTGGGTGTCGATACTGAACTCGTCCATCAGGCGCCGCGAGCCGCTGAGGCCCAGGCCCAGGCCGTTGCCGGTGGTGAAGCCGTCCTGCAGGGCGCGCGGCACGTCCGGGATGCCCGGCCCGTGGTCCTCGAACACCAGCTTGAGGCCAGGGCGGGCGGCCTGCACCACGCTCAGGTGCACGTGCCCGCCGCCGCCGTGCACCAGGGTGTTGCGCGCGAGTTCCGACGCGGCGGTCACGATCTTCGTCTGGTCCACCAGCCGGAAACCCAGCTCCTCGGCCCGCCGGCGCGTCACCTGCCGCACGCGCACGACGTCGTCCTCCATGCGGACCGCCAGGGTCTCACCGGTCACGACGGACGACGTCACGTGCCTTCCCTCCGGGCGTCCCCTGACCCTGGAGCAGGGCCATGCCGCGCTCGACGGAGATCGCGGTGCGCACGCCCTCCCAGCGCACGCCCAGTTCGACCAGAGTGATGGCGACGGCAGGCCGCATGCCCACGATCACCGTCTCGGCGGCCAGCACCCGGCTGACGGCCGCGATGTTCCCCAGCACCCGCCCGATGAAGGAGTCCACCATGTCCAGGCTCGAGATGTCGATCAGGACGCCGCGCGCGTGGTGCCGGACGATCTCGCTCGCCAGGTCTTCCTGCAGCGCCAGCGCCAGGCGGTCGTGCAGGTCCACCTGGACGCTGACCAGCAGGCACGAGCCCAGGTTCAGGATGGGAACGCGGTCCACGGCGCTACGCGTCCGCGCCGGACACGATCTGGAAGCCGCCCCGGCCGAGCGCCAGTTGCAGCGCGTCGGCCAGGCTGGCGCGGGTGGACACGCCGGACAGGTCGATGCCCAGATGCACGATGGTCTGCGCGATCTGCGGCCGGATGCCGCTGATGATGCAGTCCGCACCCATCAGCTTGGCGGCCGCGACGGTCTGGAGCAGGTGCTGGGCCACCAGGGTGTCCACCGTGGGCACGCCCGTGATGTCGATGATGGCGATGGTGGACCCGGTGTCCACGATGCGCTGCAGCAGCGTCTCCATCACGATCTGGGTGCGCTGGCTGTCCAGCGTGCCGATCAGCGGCAGCGCCACCACGCCGTCCCACAGTTTCACGACCGGGGTGGACAGTTCCAGCATCTCCTGCCGCTGGCGCTCGATGATCTGCTCGCGCGACTTCTGGTACACGTCCAGCGTGTACAGCCCCAGCTGGTCAATCAGCACCGTGACGTCCCACACGGCGTCCGCGAGTACCTCGGGCTGCGCGGTCAGCTCCTGGCGCAGACGCCCGAACAGCGGCTGCTTGAGGGAAAACACGAAGGTCGCCACCTCCGACGGCGTGAAGCCCTGGCCCGCGCGGGAGCGCGCCAGCTGCTCCAGGAACGCCCTGACGTCTCCCCACGCCGCGCTGCCGATGTCCCCCCCGGTTCGCACGCCCTGGCGGAACAGCGTCAGGAAGGTCCCGGACTCCCGCCGCAGTTCGACCTCGCTGATGAGGTCGCGGCGCATGGTGACCGCGTTGAGCTGCTCCAGCACCCAGTAGTCGAGGAAGGAGTCATCCTCTGACAGGAGGCGGGCGATGCGGTCTGTGGTGGCGGTCATCAGCGGACACTATACTCACGTGATCTGGAGAATCAGGGAGCGGCCGCACGGTCACCCCAGCGGCCGGCCGCCGTCCACCGGAATGACCGTGCCGGTCGTGAAGGTCAGGTGCGTCGCCGCGGCCAGCACGGCGCGGCCGACCTCCTGCGGCCGGGCGATGCGGCCCAGCGGCGTGCGGTCCGCCTGCGCGGCGATCAGGTCCGGCGGCATACGCGCCGCGTACTCGCCGTCCACCCACCCGGGCGACACGCTGAGCACCCGGATGTCCGGCGCCAGGGCGCGCGCCAGCGAGCGGGTCATGGAGTCCAGGGCCGCCTTGGACGCGCAGTAGGCCACGTTCGAACCCAGGCCCGTGACGGCCGCCACCGACGAGATGTTCACGACCAGACCGTCCCCGCCGGCGCGCAGCAGCGGCGCGAGGGCGCGCACGCTCGCGAAGGGGCCGCGCACGTTCACGCGCAGGATGGTGTCGATCCACTCGTCGCTCAGGCCGTCCAGATCCGCGTGCGGCACCGGCGTGGTGACCCCGGCGTTGTTCACCAGCACGTCGAGCCGGCCCTCGGTGGCGTGGATGCTGGCAGCGGCGGCGGCCAGCACGGCGGAGTCGTCGACCGCCACGCGCAGGGCGCGGTGGCCGTGGCCCGGCAACTCGGCGGCCAGGGCGGCGGCGCGCTCCTCGCTGCCGGCGTAGCACACGATGACGGCCGCGCCCGCACCTGCGAGCGTCTCGCAGATTGCGCTGCCGATCCCGCCGGCCCCGCCGGTGACCAGGGCGACGCGGCCCGCGAGGGGGTCGGTCCCGCTCACGAGCGGTTCCCGGCGACGGTGTCGCGCCAGATCAGTTCGGGGGCGTGCAGTCGGGGACCATTGCCCGGCTGCGGGTCGTCCAGGGCGCGCAGGGCGTCCTCGACCATCGCCTCGAGCGGCTGGCCGATGGTGGTCAGCCGGTACGCGAGGCGGGCCGACTCGTCGATGTTGTCGAATCCGATCACACTGACCTCGTCCGGCACGCGCCGGCCCAGCGTGCGCAGGGCGTCGAGCACGCCGATCGTCACGATGTCGTTCGCGCCGAAAAAACCGTCGGGCCGCTCGCCGGCGGCGTCGAGGTGAAGGGTGGCCTGCACGCCCCAGTCGTACTGGAAGGCGCGGGCGGGGGTGGCAACCGGCCGCACGCCCGCCTGTGCGAGGCGGTCCGTGAAGCCGCGCAGGCGGTCCTGGTGCGTGGAGGTGTCGGGGTCGCCGCCGATGAAGGCCAGGCGGCGCGCACCGGCGTCCAACAGCACCTGCGCCGCCAGCCGACCGCCGCTGTAGTTGTCGCACGCGACCGAGAGGAGCTGGTGCCCCGGCAGGTGCCGGTTGAACAGCAGCACCGGAATGCCGCCCTCCTGCACGTCGCCCAGGCTGGGCGGACGGGCGTTCAGGCGGGTAGGGAAGACGATGGCCGCCTCGATCTGGTATGACCGTGCAGCGTCCAGCGTCTCCTGCACGTCGCGCCGGGCGTCGTGCGTGAGCAGCAGCGCCCGCTTGCCGCGCGCCTCGAGCGCCTTGGCGAACAGCGACAGCGCCTGCGGATAGAAGGGGTTGTGCAGTTCGCCCACGATCAGCGCCACGATGCCGCTGCGCTGCGTGACCAGCGAGCGGGCGATCGCGTTGGGCTGGTAGCCCAATCTCTCGGCGGTCTCCAGCACCCGTCTCCGCGTCTCGGGGCTGATGGACGCGCCCGGCGTGAAGGCCCGCGACACCGCCGACTGCGACACGCCCGCCGCGCGCGACACGTCGAGGGACGTGACCCGCTGGGTGGGGGGCGGTGAACTCGTGGTCGGGCGGGTCATGGACGTGCCCCCAGCATAAACGGCCGCTCCGTCAGTCGGCGCCCACCGTGACCGCCTCGCCGTAGCGCTCGACGCGCAGGTCCGCCTGCCGCTGGTGGCCCGCGAAGCCCTCGATACCGCAGATCACCGAGCAGTGCCGGCCCACCACCACCGAGGCCTCGCGGGTGGCGCGCTGGTACGTCACGGTCTTCAGGAACTTGCCCACCCACAGGCCCCCGGTGTAGCGCGCGGCGCGGCCGGTGGGCAGGATGTGGTTCGTGCCGATGGCCTTGTCGCCGTACGCCACGTTGGTCTCCGGCCCCAGGAACAGCGAGCCGTAGTTGGTCATGCCGTTCAGGAACACGTCCGGGTCGCGGGTCAGCACCTGCACGTGCTCGGACGCGATGTCGTCGGCAATGCGGATCATCTCGCCCTCGTCGTCGGCCACGATGATCTGTCCGTAGTCGCGCCACGCCTGCCCGGCCACCGCGGCCGTGGACAGCACGCCCAGCTGACGGGTGATCTCGGTCTCGACCGCGCGGGCCAGCGTCTCGGAGGTGGTGAGCAGCACCGCGGGCGAGTTCGTGCCGTGCTCGGCCTGGCCCAGCAGGTCGGTCGCGACCATCTCGGCGTCCACCGAGTCGTCGGCGATCACCAGGGTCTCGGTGGGGCCGGCCAGCAGGTCGATGCCGACCTGGCCGAAGAGCTGACGCTTGGCCTCCGCGACGTAGGCGTTGCCGGGGCCGACCAGCATGTCCACCGCTGCGACGCTCTGGGTGCCCAGCGCGAGCGCGGCCAGCGCCTGCACGCCGCCCATGATGTAGATCTCGTCGGCCCCCGCGAGGTGCATGGTGGCGACGGTGGCCGGGTACGGCTCCCCGTCCTTGGGTGGCGTCACGGCCACCACCCGGGGCACGCCCGCGACCTTGGCGGTCGCCACGCTCATGATGGCCGACGCGATCATGGGGTAGCGCCCGCCCGGCACGTAGCACGCCACCGAGTTCATGGGCAGCACCTTGTGGCCCAGCGTGACGCCGGGAATGGTCTCGATCTCCACCTCGTGGATGGACGCCCGCTGCGCCCGCGCAAAGGTGCGCACCTGCTCCAGCGCGAAGCGGATGGAGTCGAGCTGTTCCTCGGGCACCTGGGCCACGGCGTGCGCGATCTGCTCGGCGCTCAGGCGGAACTGCGGCGGATTCCAGCCGTCGAAGGCCTGCGAGTGCGCGCGCAGGGCGTCGTCCCCGCGCTCCCGGATGTCCGCGATGAGGCCGCGCACCGTGGTCTGCACGGTCTCGTTGATGCTGAGCTGGGTCTGGGCGTTCACACCGGATTTCAGAATGCGGGCCATCGGGCGCCTCCTTGCGGGTCGCGGGCGGGAAACGGAGTCAGTACAGGGCCGTCGAGGGGGCGGGCGAGGCGGCGCGCAGGTCGTCCAGCACGCCGCGCGCGGCGCCGGCGAGCAGCGCGAGGTCGGAGCCGGCGGTCACGAAGCGGTAGCCCAGCGCCATGGCCGCGCGGGCCAGGTCGCCGCCCTGCGTGAAGATGCCGGGAATCAACCCGCGCTCCGCCGCCGACCGGGCGATGTGCGCCACGGCGACTTCCACCTCGCCGCCGCGGAAGTCGAGCGTGGCGCGGCCCGTCATGCTGAGGCTGAGGTCCCCGGGGCCGACGTACACGCCGCTGAGACCCGGCGTGGCGAGGATCGCGTCCAGGTTCGTCAGCGCGCGGGCGGTCTCGATCATGGCGAAGACCAGCGTCTGAGTGTCGGCCCGCGCAGCGTAGTCGTCGCCGTGCACCAGCCGCGCCCGGGTGGGGCCAAAAGAGCGCGTGCCGTGCGGGGCGTAGCGGCACGCCTGCACCAGCGCCGCCGCCTGCTCGGGCGTGTCGATCATCGGGCAGATCACGCCCACCGCCCCGGCGTCCAGCGCGCGCATCAGATCCGGCGCGTGCAGGCCTGGCACCCGGACCACCGGCGCGGCGGGCGTGCCGGCGATGGCCTGGAGCGTGGGCACCAGGCCACCGTCTCCGATCAGGCCGTGTTGCAGGTCGATGGTGAGGGCGTCGTAGCCGGCGCGGCCCATCACCTCGGCGCTCACGCCGCCCGGCAGGTGCAGCCAGCCGTTCAGCACCATCTCGCTGCGGCTCAGGCGGGCGTACAGGCTCTCCAGCACGTCACGCATACGTCTCCGCGCGCAGGGCGTCCGACACGGCCCGCGGGGCGTCCAGCGGCAGGTAATGCCCGGCTCCCGGAATCACCCGGACGTCGGCGTGCGGGGTCAGCGCCGCCATCTCCACGGTCAGCGCGGGCGGCGTGACCGTGTCGTCCGCGCCCACCAGCAGCGTCAGCGGGCCACCGTACGCGGCCAGGACGGCCCGGCTGTCCGGCCGCGAGCGCAGCAGCGCGAGCTGCTCCAGAAAGGTGGCCGCGCCCACCCGGCGGGCCATGTCGAGCACCGTGGGCGCGTGGGCACCGGCCCCCCCGGACAGCTGCCGGGCGACCTGCTCGAACTCCCCGGCCTCGGTTGCCCGCTGCTGCCCGGCCCACGCATCCAGCTGCGCCGGGGTCGGCGTGTGCGGATTGGCGCTGATCAGCGTGACGCGCGCGACCCGCTGCGGGGAGCGGCGCAGGATCTCGAAGGCCACCAGCGCGCCCAGCGAGAACCCCACCACGTGCAGCGGGCCGTCCATGGCAGCAACCGCCCGTCCGGCCGCGTCCGCGAGCGTGTCGCCCCGCACCACCGGGAGCGCGTGGCTGCGCGGGGGCAGCGCCACGCCCGCCCACAGCGAGGCGTCGCACAGCGTGCCGGGCAGCAGCAGGGTGGTCACGGCCTCAGTCGTCCCCGAACTGCCGGAGCATCTGCTGTTCGAGCTCCGCGAAGTTGTCCGGCTTGACCATCTTGCCGTTCTCGCTGGCCTCGAAGCCGTACTCGCGCGCCCGGCGGATCACGTCCGGCGCCCAGTACGGGTCCTTGCCCTCGAAGACCTGGTGCTTTTCCAGCACCGCGAAGATCCAGCTCTCGCCCTCGTCGATGCACTCGAAGCCGCGCCACAGCTGGGCGGGCAGCGTGATGTAGTCGAACTCCTCCAGGATGGTCTCGCCGTCGATCTGGTCAGGCCCCTGGCCCCAGTAGAAGCGCCAGCGGCCCCGGAGCGGCAGGAACGACTCGATGTAATCGTGCGTGTGGTACGCCGGGCCGTTGCCCTGGCGGGCCCGCACCATGCCGATCTGGAAGCCGTGCGGCGACGTGATGAAGGGCGCGTAGGCATCGTTCTCGGCGGCCGTGTCCCCGATCACCGCGTAGTTGTGGCGCTGGTGGCCGGGCAGGATCGAGTCGATGAACATCAGCGGGATCGGCCGGGAGGTCAGGTCGCGGAAGCGGACGACGTTGCCGGTCATGACGCCGAGGTCTTCCTGCGGGTGATCGGCGGGGGGCGTGGGCTGGGCGGTCATGGTTCCTCCGGAAAGCGGCAGGGGGCGCGGTGGGCAGACGCGGTGGAGCCCGCACGGCGGGGCGAATCGATGTGAATACGTATGCAAACCGTACCCCACTCGGCCGGGCGAGTCAAGGCCAAAATCAAATTAGATGACCCGGAGTAGCGATCTGACGGGGCGCGAGCACGACTTGACAAATGCCACAATTCACACCTAAGGTATGAATACGTATGCAAGCCGGGTGCTGCCGGGGGCCGAGATCGGCTCCGGACGGCCGCCGCTTCGCCTACCCCGCCTCGCCCGCGTCACGGCGCCCCGGTGACGCCCCCGCCGCCCGCCCCACCCGCACACCCATGACCGTTGCACGATCCCGCTGTCAGGAGGAACCCACATGATCAAGGCAGAGAACGGAGTTTACCGGCGCCTCGGAGTGACCGTGAGCCTGCTGGGCGCGCTGGCGTTGACCGCGTCCGGCACCGCCCAGACCGCCGCCACCTACGGCCTGAAAGCCGGCAAGCCGTACAACGGCACGCAGCTCAAGTTCCTGATCTGCTGCGCCACGGCCGGACAGTTCGCCCAGATGATCAAGCTGACGGGCGAGGGCAGCGAGTTCCAGAAGCTCACGGGCATCACCGTGAAGTGGGAGAACACGCCCTACGAGGCCCTCCAGCAGAAGATCCTGGTCGAGGCCACCACCGGCAACACCTACGACGTGGTCGCGTGGGTGGACGCGTGGGGCGAGGCCTTCAAGTCGCAGATGCTGCCGCTGCAGAGCCGCATCGCCGCCGACAAGATCAACATGAAGGATTACCCGAACGCGTACATCGAGGCCTCCACCGACGCCTCGGGCAACATCGTGGGCCTGCCCTTCCGCGGGCACCCGCTGGTGCTGTTCTACCGCAAGGACGTGTTCAAGGATCTGGGCCTGAAGGTGCCCACCACGTGGCAGGACGTCGTCAAGACCGCCGCCACCATCCAGCAGAAGAAGCCCGGCATGACCGGTCTGTCCACCATGTACGGCGTGAGCGCCGGGCAGAACCTGTTCAACTGGGTCAGCATGCTGTGGGGCAACGGCGGCGACATCCTCGACAAGGACGGCAAGCCGGTCTTCAACAGCGCCAAGGGTGTGCAGGCCACGCAGTTCTACATCGACATCCTGCGCAAGGACAAGGTCACGAACCCGGCCGCCACGACCTTCGCGGAACCCGAGTCGTCGTCCGAACTGCTGCAGGGCCGCGCGGCCATGTGGGTCGGCTGGTGGTGGTACTGGGCGCGCTTCTCCGATCCCAAAGGGGTCGCTCCCGCCGTGCTGAACAACGTCGGCTTCGCGCCCGCGCCCGGCTGGGCCGGCGGCAAGACCCAGAACTACGCGCTGATCTGGCCGCTGGGCATCTTCAAGAACTCCAAGAACCCCGACGCGTCGTGGGAGTTCATCAAGTACGTGACCAGCACCGAGGTGCAGAAGAAGGTCGCCGCCAACCGCAGCATTCCCGCCGAGGCCGACAACACCATCGTCACCTTCTCGGGCATGAACGACGCCCGGGTCAACGCGGCCAACGGCGGCATTCCCAAGGTGGGCGCGCAGGCCCTGACCACCGCCCGCACCCTGCCGCAGGTCAAGACCTGGGCCGAGATCCAGAGCGTGCTGGAGGTCGGAATCAACCAGATGGCCACCGGCGCCGACGTGAAGGCCACCCTTGACCGCATGGCCAAGGACGTGGACGCCATCCAGAAGCGGGCCGGCTACTACAAGTAATCGGGCGCTGGCCCCCGCCGCTTCCTGTTGCAGGGCATGCCGGGCCACCGTTCACAGGTGGCCCGGCTGAGGTGAGGATCCATGGAAGTTCCCCGCACGACGCCTGAACTCGTGGCCGAGCCCGTGCCCCGCGCGGCCCCGGCCGCCGCCCACCGGCCCTGGCGACCCCAGAGCAGCGGCCTGCGCTGGCTGATGCTCGGGCCGGCCCTGCTGGTGATCCTCGCCACCGTGATCTACCCGCTGGTGACGTCGTTCATCACGTCGTTCCGCGACTGGCGGCTGATCAACTCGCCCACGCCCGGCCCCTACGTGGGCGTGTCGAACTACACGCGCGCGTTTACCGACGCCGGGTTCCTGAACAGCCTGGGCGTGAGCGGCCTGTACACCCTGATCTCGGTCACGCTGACGCTGCTCACAGGCCTGGCCATCGCCCTGATCCTGGCCAAGCCGACGCCGCTGAATGTCTTCGCCCGCACGCTGCTGATCTTTCCCTTCGCGGTCGCGCCGATCCTCAAGGGCTACTCGTGGCGCTTCATGCTGAATCCCGAGTACGGCGTGTACGCCAAGATGATCGGCGAGGTCTTCCCGCCCCTCAAGGGCTACGTGTGGCTGGGGCACGAATTCAGCGCGCTCGTGTCCATCGCCATGTCGGAGATCTGGGGCTGGGCGCCGCTGTTCGCGCTGATGTTCATCGGGGCGCTGGGCGCCATTCCCGCCGAGACGACCGAGGCGGCCAAGATGGACGGCGCCACCAGCTTCCAGATCTTCCGGCGCATCACGCTGCCGCTGCTCGCGCCGGTGATCTACATCGTGGCGCTGCTCAAGATCATCTCCGCGTTCAAGATGTTCGACCAGGTGGCGATCATGACCGGCGGCGGCCCCGGCGACTCGACCCAGACGCTGTACTACTTCGTGTATCAGGTCGCGTTCCGCAACCTCGACCTGGGCTACGCCTCGGCGGTGTCGTACCTGCTGGTGGCCATCATGGCCGTGATCGCCACGTTCTATGTCCGCACGCTGATGAGGGGGGACTGATGCAGGGCTCCATGCGCCGACCGCCCGAACCCGGCGTGGTTCTCCGCCGCCGCCTGGCCCAGACCGGTGAGGTGATCGCCACGCTGGCCGTGATCTTCTTCGTGGCGTTCCCGCTGGTGTGGATGATCCTGGCGGCCTTCAAGAACCAGATCGACGTGTATTCCACGCGGCTGCTGTTCACGCCGATCCTGAGCAACTTCCGGGCCATCTTCGCCGATCCGATCCTGCTCGGCTCGCACGTGTGGGTCAGCGCGCTCGTGTCGTTCCTGACCGTGGCGATCACCATTCCGCTGGCCGCGGCGGCGTCGTACGTGCTGGCCCGTCACCGCTTCCGGGGCCGCGACACGCTGTTCCTGCTGATCCTGATCACGCAGTTCGTGCCGGCGGTCGTGGTCGCCATTCCCTTCTTCACGCTGTTCCGCACGCTGAACCTGATCGACACGCCGTGGGCGCTGATCATCGTGTACCTGTCGTTCACCCTGCCCTACGCGATCTGGATGCTGCGCGGCTTTTTCGACGCGCTGCCGGTCGAGATCGAGGAGGCGTCCTTCATCGACGGCTGCAACGAGCTCCAGACCCTCCGGCACGTGACGCTGCCGCTGGTGATGCCGGGCCTGCTGGTGGCGGCCGTGTTCGCGTTCATCTCGGCGTGGAACGAGTTCTTCTTCGCGCTGATCCTGACGCGCTCGAACTCGCTGACCCTGCCGGTGGCCATCCAGACCATCTCCGGGCCGCGCGGCCCGATGTGGGAACAGGTGGCGGCGGCGGGCATGCTGGTGATGGTGCCGATCCTGATCATGTCCCTGTTCATCCGCAAGTACTTCGTCGAGGGCATCACTGTGGGGGCCGTGAAGTGAGCGACGTGTGACCACCGCCACCCGAGAAGCCAGAAAACGTCGAGCCGGGGCCACGCCCCCATCAGAAAGGAACGCCATGGACGACCCGCAGACCGCCCCCCTCCCCGTCTTCGACTTTGCCGACCGGCCGGACTACTCGGACTTCGTGCTGGCCGCCAACACCGGGCGCCGTCAACCGCTGGCGGGCTTTGACGAGGACTACACCGACATCGTCGATTACATCGTGCGCTGCACCCACAAGATCTGGGAGGAAAAGGCCGTCGGTCTGATCTACACCCACTACGCCCACAACGTCCTGGTGCATTACTCCAGCGGCATCATGTACGGGCGCGAGGCGATGGTCGTCAACACCCTGCAGCGCATCGCGGTGTACGCCGAGCGCCGTGCCTACGCCGACGACGTGATCTGGAGCGGGAACGAGCGTGACGGCTTCTATTCTTCGCACCGCGTCAGCAGCGTCGGCGTGAACACCGGCCACAGCGAATACGGCCCGCCCAGCGGCCGGAAGGTGCACCGCTGGGGCATCGCGGACTGCTTCGTGGTACAGAACCGTATCGTGGAAGAATGGCTGGCCTCCGACACGCTGACCGAGCTGCGTCAGATGGGCTATGACCCGGTGGCGTTGGCGAAGCGCGCCGTGCTGCCGGCGACGCCGCACACCCACGGCGAGATCGACCGCCTGCCCACCGGTCAGCAATACCCGGAATTCCTGGCCGTGCCGGACGGGCAGGACGATCCGCAGGGTTTCATCCGGGCCATCCTGTTGAACATGTGGAACGCCCGGCTCGTGAACATGGTGCGCGAGCATTACGTGCCGAACCATGTGGCCTTCGTGCCGGATTCCCGCAAACTCGTCGGCTACGGCGACTACGAGAACTTCGTGATCACCATGCTCGCGTGCTTCCCCGACCTGGCGATCACCATCGACCACCAGTGTGTGCAGGGCAGCGACGCGCGGGGCTATCGCGTTGCCTCCCGCTGCACCTTCCAGGGCACGCACGAGGGGTACGGGCCGTACGGCGCGCCCACTGGACGCCGCATCTACCTGATTGTGATCAGCCATCACATCATCAAGGCCGGCAGGGTCGTGCAGGAATGGACAGTCTTCGACGAGTTCGCCCTCCTCAAGCAGCTGCACGCGCAGCAGGCGCTGTGATGGCCGACAAGCCCACCCTCCCCGTCTTCGACTTTGCCGACCGGCCGGACTACTCGGATTTCGTGCTGGCCGCCAACACGGGCCGCCGTCAGCCCCTGGCCGGCTTTGACGAGGACTACACCGACATCGTCGATTACATCGTGCGGTGCACCCACAAGATCTGGGAGGAAAAGGCCATCGGCCTGATCTACACCCACTACTCGCACAATGCGATCGTGCACACCTCCAGCGGCATCATCTACGGGCGCGAGACGGTCGTGCGGAACACCGCCCAGAACATCGCCATGTGGGGCGACCTGCGCGCGTATGCCGACGACGTGATCTGGAGCGGCGACGACCAGCAGGGCTTCTATACCTCGCACCGCCACTCCAACACCGCCACCCAGAGCGGCTACACCGAGTTCGGCCCGCCGACCGGCCGCAAGATCGCGTACTGGGGCATCGCGGACTGTTTTATCGTGCAGAACCGCATCGTGGAGGAGTGGCTGACGCACGACGGGATTGCGGTCGTCCGCCAGATGGGGTACGACCCGGTGGCGCTGGCGAAGCGGGCGGTGCTGCCGGCGACGCCGCACACCCACGGCGAGATCGACCGCCTGCCCACCGGCCAGCAGTACCCGGAATTCCTGACCGTGCCGGACGGGCAGGACGATCCGCAGGGTTTCATCCGGGCCATCCTGTTGAACATGTGGAACGCGCGGCTGGTCAATATGGTCCGCGAGCATTACGTGCCGAACCATGTGGCCTTCGTGCCGGATTCCCGCAAGCTGTTCGGCTACGGCGACTACGAGAATTTCGTGATCACGCTCATGGCGTCCTTCCCAGACCTTGCCATCACCGTGGATCATCAGAGCGTGTTGGGCGACGCTGACCGCGGCTTCCGGGTCGCCACGCGCTGCACGCTCCAGGGGACGCACGAGGGCTACGGACCGTACGGAGCGCCCACCGGACGCAGGGTCTTCCTGATCGTGATCAGCCACCACATCATCAAGGCCGGCAAGGTCATGCAGGAGTGGACGCTGTTCGATGAATTCGCCCTGCTCAAGCAGCTCTACGGTCAGCCGGGAGGCCGCGGTGACGTCGAACCGACGCCCAGCGACGCCGGACTCTGACCGGACGTCCGTTCCACAGCGGGTCGAGGACGCCGGCGACCTCGTGCGGCTGGTGCGCCGCGTCTGGGAGGACAAGGCCATCGGCCTGATCTCCGGCCACTACGCGCACAACACGCCTGTGCATCTGCCGGACGCCGAGCTGTACGGCCGTGAAGCGCTCGTGGCGCGCACCCTGCGGACGCTCGCCACCTTTCCTGACGTGCGGCTACACAGTGACGAGGTGATCGCCGGCAGCGACGCGGAGGGCCTGCACACGTCGCACCGGCTCACGGTCAGCGGGCACCACCTCGGGCACGCGCTGTACGGGGCGCCGACCGGCCGGCGGGTGCACTGGCGCAGCATTACCCAGCGCCGCGTGCAGGGGGGGCGGGTCGTCGAGGAATGGAGTGTGCACAACGAACTCGCCGTCGTGCGGCAGCTCGGCCTGGATGAGTGGGCAGTGGCCCGCGCCCACGTGCAGGCCGATGCCGAGGCCGGCACGCGGCCGCTCGATGCTGGCGTGGGCGAGGTCGTGCGGGGCACTGGGCAGGACGCCCCGCCCAATCCCACGGACAGCGCACCCCGGCTGCCCGACGCGCTGCCGGGCTGGATCGCCGCCGTGGTGTGGAACGCCCGCCGGCTCGACCTCGCCCACGCGTGCTACGCGCCGGACGCCACCGTCCGGGTGCCGGGTTACCGCCGGCTGACCGGCCCGGAGGGGCTGGCCCGCTACGTGCTGGAGTGGCTCGCCGCCTTCCCCGACGGCGCCATGCACGTCGAGCATGTCTCCAGCGCCGAGCACGGCCGCGGTGTCCTCGTCGCCGCGCGCTGGACGTTCCTGGGCACCCACACGGGGGCTGGCCTCTACGGCCCCCCCACCGGCCGGCGCGTACGCATCGCCGGCATCAGCCACTACGACGTCGTGGCCGGGCGCATCCGGCGCGAGGACATGGTCTGGAACGAACTCGCGCTGCTCCGGCAGCTGTGCGTTCCCTCCACGCCCTGAACCCACCACAGGAGTTCACATGGAATACTTCAAGAAAGCCCCGCCGCAACCCGCCGCCGTCACCCAGGAAATCCAGGACACGGTCTCGCAGATCATCCGGGACGTCGAGCGAGAGGGCGTGGACGCCGTGCGGCGCTACAGCGAGAGGTTCGACGGCTTTGCTCCGGCCGAGTTCCGGCTCTCGGAGGCCGACATCCGCACGCAGCTCGGCACGCTCGACGAGTCGGTGACGCGGGCCATCGACTTCAGCATCGCGCAGGTCAAGCACTTTGCCGAGGCGCAGCGCCGCACCCTGATCGACTTCGAGGAGGAGACGCTGCCCGGCGTCACCATCGGCCAGAAGCAGATTCCGGTGCAGGCGGTGGGCTCGTACATTCCGGGCGGGCGTTACCCCATTCTGGCGTCGGCGGTCATGACCATCGGCGTGCCGAAGGTGGCGGGCGTGGAGCGCATCGTGGCGTGTGCGCCCATCCAGCGCGGCACCGGCCGGGTGAACGCCCTGCAGCTGTACGGCATGGTGCACAGCGGCGCGGACGAGATCTACGCCATCGGCGGCGCGCAGGCGCTGGCGGCCATGGCCTTCGGGCTGGACGGCGCGCCGCCCCTGGCGGCCGTGGACATGATCGTCGGTGCCGGCAACGCCTACGTGGCCGAGGCCAAGCGTCAGCTCTTCGGCGTGGTGGGCATCGACCTGCTGGCCGGCCCCACCGAGATCTGCATCCTGGCCGACGACTCGGCCGACCCGGAGTTCGTGGCGGCGGACCTGCTGGCCCAGGCGGAACACGGCACGAACTCGCAGTCGGTGCTGATCACCACCTCACGCGCGCTGGCCGAGGCCGTCACGCGCGAGATCGACTGCCAGCTCGCGGCGCTGCCCACCGCCGACGCGGCCGGGGCGTCGTGGCGCGACTACGGCGAGATCCTGCTGGTCGAGGACGACGAGGAGATGGTGCGCGTCTCCGATCAGGTGGCGTCCGAGCACCTGGAAGTGCAGACGCGCGACCCCGAGTGGTACCTGGCGCGGCTGAAGAACTACGGCTCGCTGTTCCTGGGACGCAACGCCACCGTCGCGTACGGCGACAAGGGCATCGGCACGAACCACGTGCTGCCCACGGGCCGCGCGGCGCGCTACACCGGCGGCCTGTGGGTCGGCAAATTCATCAAGACCGTGACGTGGCAGCGCGTCAGCGACGCGGCGAACCACACGGTCGCGCCCCCATTCATCACCATGGCCGACACCGAGGGCATGGTCGGGCACGCCGACTCCATGCGCCTGCGGGTGCGGTAGGCCATGTCCCGCGCGCTGCCCCTCGCGGCCGTGCAGGCAATGCCCCTCACCGGCCCGCAGCCGGAGGCCCGTTTCGCGGAGGACGTGCAGCGCGTGGCGCGGAGTTTTCCCCAGTCGCAGCTGATCGTCTATCCCGAACTGCACCTGCACGGAGACGCGGCCACCGCCGGGGAGTACCGCGCGCTGGCCGAGCCGCTGTCCGGCCCCCGCGTTCGCGCGCTGGCCGAGCTGGCGGGCGACCTGGGCGTGTGGCTGATTCCCGGAACGGTCTGCGAGCTGGGCGAAGGGAACGAGGTCTTCGACACGGCGGTCGTCCTGTCGCCGGAGGGTCAGCTCGCCGCGTCGTACCGCAAGGTGTTCCCATGGCGGCCCTATGAACCCTTCGATGCCGGCGACCGTTTCGTGGTCTTCGACCTGCCGGGGGTGGGCCGGGCGGGGCTGAACGTCTGCTACGACGCGTGGTTCCCGGAGGTCACCCGGCACCTGGCGTGGATGGGCGCGGAGGTCGTGTTCAACGTCGTCAAGACGACGACCTGCGACCGCCCGCAGGAGGTGGTGCTGGCCCGCGCGAACGCCATCGTGAACCAGGTGTTCGTGGTGAGCATCAATGCTGCCGGGCCAGTCGGCACCGGCCAGAGCGTGATCGTCGATCCCGAGGGTCTGGTGCGGGTGCACAGCGCGGACGGCGCCACGGTGCTGACCGACGTCGTCGACCTTGACCATGTGTCGCGGGTGCGCCGCTACGGCACCGTCGGTCTGACCCGGCCGTGGTCGCAGTTCGTGCCGGGCGATCCGCCGCTGGCGCTGCCGCTGTACGGCGGACAGATCGATCCGGGCCGCTGGGCGCCGGGCGACGGGGATTCCGGGCCGAAGGACGGCGGCCGGTCCGGCGATCCTTCCCAGAGTTAGTCCCGTGGGCCCAGGAGCACCCCGTGCGGCAGGATGACTGGCATGGCCCACGAACACCTTGCTGCTCCGCCCGAGGCCGTGAACGCTGACGCCCGGCGTCTGGACGCCCTGAACGATCACGTCGCCACGGCGTGGCCGGATGTCACGAGCGTGCTGGTGGCCCGGCACGGCCGGGTAGTGACGGAGCGGTACTTCGGCATCACGCCGGGTGCCGCGCAGGACGTCCAGTCGGTCACCAAGAGCGCCGTGTCGCTGCTGGTGGGCGCGGCGCTGGACCGGGGCCACTTCCGCCACCTCGACCAGCCCGTCTTGTCCCTCCTGCCGCCCGAGCTGGGCGCGGCGGAGGACGCGCGCTGGCACGACGTCACCCTCCGTCACCTGTTGACCATGACCGGCGGCGTGCCCTCCGAACTGGGGGACCCCGCCTACGACGAGGCCTTCATGGCCAGCGACGACCCGGTCCGCTTCACCCTGGCGCAGCCGCTGGTCTGCGCGCCGGGGCAGGCCTTCCACTACTCCAACGGGGGCGTTCACGTTCTCGGCGCCGCGCTGACGCACGCGACCGGGCGCGATCTGGCCGCCTTCGCTCAGGACACGCTGTTTACGCCGCTGGGCATCGCGGCCCCGGTGTGGCCGAGGGACGCCCAGGGGCGCCCGCTGGCCTACGGCGGCCTGCTCCTGCCGCCGCGCGACCTGCTGCGCGTGGGGTTGCTCATGGCAAACCGCGGCGTCTGGGCCGGCACCCAGCTCATTCCCCGCGCGTGGATCGACGGCGCCACGCGGCCTCACGTTGAGGGCGCGCGGTGGATGGAGTGCCTGCCCGGCTACGGGTGGCTGTGGTGGTCGGCGCGCGAGCACGGCGCCGAGGCGTGGTACGCCACCGGGTACGGCGGCCAGTACGTGGCCGTGTTCCCAGCCCTGGAACTCGTCGTGGTGATGACGGGCCGAGTCACGGCCCATCCAAACCACCGCCACCTGATCGCGCACGTGCTGGAGGCCTTCAAGCGCTGAGCCGGGTTGTCCCGAGTGCTCGCCTGAAGCGCTGACTGGCCGGCCCCGCGCCCATCGACCAGACCCGGTGCATCCCGGCGCCGGTCCCTTATTTGGTCCTGCCGCTGCCGCAGTTCATAGGGTGTCGAAGCAGCACGGCCGCCCTGAAGGCCGTTGGCCTGGTGAGCAGCGCGACAGGAACAGCTCCGGCCGGCTGGAGCGTGAGCGGCTCGACCCGGTCGGCGGCGACCTGCTCCGTGAGCTGCTGACGCCCGATCCCGCCGTGGTCCACCGAAGCAGACCGGCCTGTTAGGATCGCGGCATGGTCCGCGTCTTGATCCTGTGCACGCACAACTCCGCCCGCAGCCAGATGGCCGAGGCACTCACCCGAGACGCGGCGCGCCGGGCCGGACTCGATCTGGACGTCCACTCGGCCGGCACCGAGGCCACGCGGGTCAAGCCGGACGCGACCGCCGTGATGGCCGAACTCGGCCTGAGTCTGGATGCCCACACCAGCAAGACGCTGGACGCCGTTCCCGATCCCTGGGCCTTCGATTACGTCGTCACGGTGTGCGACAGCGCGGCCGAGGCGTGCCCCGCATACCCGGCGCGCACGACTCGCCTTCACTACCCCGCCGTGGACCCCAGCGGCGGCAGCCTCGACCGCTGGCGGGCAGTGCGGGACCAGCTCCAGCGCCAGTTCACGGCCTTCGTGGAGGCGCTGAAGGCCGGACGGTCGGTGCCCCCCAGTTACGACGACAGCCCCGCGGTGACCGTGACGTAAACCGCCCCGCCGATCTGTTGGCGGGGCGGTGGTCCGCTGCACTCCCGGTCGAGCCAGGGAGATTCAGAGCGGACGGGGGACGCTCAGCGCCTCACTTCCCCTTGCGCGGAGCGGGTTTGCGGGTGGACGCACTGCCCTTGCGGGATTTCCCGAGGGTCTGTCCCTTGGTAAAGCTCGACTGCATCTTCTGACGGGTGGCTTCGGCCAGCGCCTTGAAGTCCACCAGGCCCGCCTCGATGTTCTCCAGCGTGGGCTTGACGGTGCCGCCCCGGCGGCTGACCGCCAGCTCCTTGTTCATGTCGGCAAACCACGCCTCGTACGCGGGCGTGACCTCAATGATCATGTCCCGGACATCGCGCCGGTAGGTGTCTTCCTCGCCGCGGCGGCTGAACTCTTTCGGCAGCGTGAAGCGGGCCGGCAGATCGGCCGCCTCCACCGTCCCGTCGCGCACGGCCGCGCGGAGTTCCTTGACGAAGGTATCGCTGCGCTGCGCATTGACGAGTTTCTTGATTTCAGTGCTGAGCGTGACATAGGCCATATCGAGGAGAATACGTGAAAAATGGTGGCGTGCACTTATCTACCAGCTCCACTGTTGCCCGGTACTTTCATCGATCTTTTAAGATGTGAGGCGCCGATATTGAAAGCCAGGTGTGTAGCGGGCTTGATCCGCGCCGGGCCTAGGATATTGAGAGCGTTTCTCGATTCTGTGTGCGGTTGACGACAGGTCCGGGCCGCTCTGTATGCCACTGTGCCGGTATGACCTTCAAAGTTGGGGACAAGGTGCGGTGGAGTAGCCACGGGGCAGAGGCGCACGGGAAGGTGGTGCGGGTGGCCCACGAGGACGGCGAGATCGCGGGCTTCCAATACCGGGCGAGCCGGGATGATCCGCGGTACATCGTCGAACTCGAGGACGGCCGTCACGCCGCGCACACAGAACACGCCCTGAAACGGGTGTAGGTCCACGTCCGCTCCACGGCGCGCAACTTGCTTGAGCGAGCGTCATCTTCTATCCGTGCCCCGCCCGGAGAGACAGTTGCCCCCCTGATGATCTTCCGGCTGGACAAACTGATCCGCTCGCCCAGGCTGTGCGACGGCTTCACGTGGCACCCGCGGCCCTGCGTAGACCCTGACGGCACCCGGCTGAACAAGGGCTGGTTCACGGGGCCGTCAGGAGTTCTTCCGGCCGTATCTGGAGTGGACGTTCATCGCAGAATCGTACGACTACTGCGCGGCCCATAGCACCGCGAACCCCGCCTCGATGATCGGCAATGGCGGCGTCAGTGTGTCCGGAGTTGGCCCGGCTGTGCCGCAGACGTTGTGCCCTGCACGCTGACGTGGTGGTCGGTGCCCTCCCAGCCGCTCTCGAAGCGGCGGGTGAACTGCACCGAGCCGCGGCCGGTCAGCGCGTCCCGTCCCAGGCGCACCAGCCACACCCCGAAGGATCCCGGCGCGGCCTCGACGTCCTGCACGTCCTGCCAGCCGTCCCAGCCCACGTGCAGCGTGAATGGCACAGGGCTTTCGACGGTCAGGGCGCGGCCCGCCGGGAGGACGGTGAAGGGCGTCTCGTTGCGCCAGCGCCACTCGGCGGCCGGGCGCGGCGTGGCGTAGCGTTCCTCCACGCTGGCGAGCAGCTCTGCCGGGCGGCCACTGTGCCGCGCGATCAGCAGTTTCAGGAACTCCGCGTGCGCCCACACGAGCGGCATGGCGCTCCCCGACGGCCGGCCGGGTTGCAGGCCCCACTCCGGCAGGGCCGGGCCGTTCCAGACCTGCTCGGGCAGCAGACCGCCCGGACTCGCGCAGCGCGCGATGACCTCCAGGTACGGCAGGGGGTCCTCGCCAGCCTGCAGGGCGAGGTGGCCGCGCTCGCCGCTCAGCAGCGGCCACAGGCGGCCCCGGCCGCTGCCGTCGTAGGGCCGGCCGTCGTCGTACTCACCGTAGCCGTCGCCGTTGTAGCGGTGGTAGAGGGGGCCGCTGGGCGTGTCCTCGCGAAGCAGGTGGTCCACCACGCGCACGGTGTCGCGCACGCGCTCGTCGGTGGCGGCGCGCAGGCCCAGGCGCGGCAGGTACGAGAAATCCAGGCTGACCAGCGCAGACGCTGGCACCGTTTCTCCCATGCGGTTGCGCAGCAGCACCTGCCCGGTCACGCCGCCCTCCTGCTGCGGCGGGGCGAGACGCACGTAGTAGCCGGACACCCCCAGCTCCTGCGCCAGCGGCGTGCCGGTCACGTAGCACCAGCTGTCCAGCCGCTCGTTCCACTCGTCCGCGAGGCGCAGGGCGTCGTCGCGCTCCTCGCCGGTCAGCCACGTGGCCCCCGCCACCAGCGCGGCCACGGCCACCGCCACCGTGAAGGGATTCACGCCGGGGTTCTCCTCCCAGCGGTCCTGGTCGCTGGTGGGCCCGGTGCGGGCCACGAAGCCCAGCGCGCGGCGCACCATGTCGGTGGTGCCGCTCACCTCGGCGCTGCCCAGTTCACGCAGTTTCGCGGCCAGCAGTACGGGGAAGGCCGTCTCGTCCAGTTGCAGGCCGGTCCAGTACGGATCGCCGCTGGGGTAGTTGTTCTGCGGCCAGTGCCCGTCCGCCTGCTGTGTGGCGATGAAGCGCGCCAGGATGCGCCGCGCGTCCTCGATCTGGTCCGCGGCGATCAGGGCGAAGGCCGCGAGGGTCGCGTCGCGCGGCCACACCAGGTGGTAGCCGCCCAGCGCATCCGTGTGGTTGCCCCATGGGGTGCTGAGGCTGGCGACGACGGCGCCCGGATACGTGCGGTCCTCGTGCATGCGCAGCACCGCCGCGCTGAACTGCGCCAGGTGGCCCAGCGTGGCGTCCGGCGCGGGAATACGCAGCGGTTGCGCCCACGTGCTCCACGCCTGCACGCACGCCGTGCGGGCCGCGTCGGGCCCCTCGGCCAGGCTGGAGCGCGCCAGCGTCCACGCGCCGCGCGCGGTGTTGGAAAAGCCCAGCGCGACCGTGCCGTGCGCCGCGCCCAGTTCCGCGCTGAGGGCCACGTTGCCCGGCCCGGCCCGGGTGTACGCCCACGTGAGTTCGCCGTGCGCGTGCAGGTCCTGCCAGCCGTCCGAGGTGCCCACCACCCCGGCCGACGCGTGCGTGAACGGCACGTCCGCCGCGACGCACAGCACGTGCCGGTGCTGGTGGGCGAACAGCGCGCCGTCCACCCACGCCACGTTCTCGGGCGTACTGGCGTCCAGGTGCGGCGACACGATCATCACCACGCGGTACGGCCCGCGCAGCGCGTAGCGCAGCAGCAGCGCGTCGCGCAGCGGGTCCGGGATCACCTCCAGGCTCAGCTCGTAATCCGGTCCATCGAAGCCCGGCGACGGGCGGTGGACCACGGTCGGCAGCGGCAGGTGCGGCGCGGGGGTGCTCAGTTCGTAGTGTCGTTCGCGGCGCAGGTCCACCCAGCGGCCCCCCTCGCCCACCAGGTACAGGCCCAGGTCGCGCAGCTGCGGCTGCCCGGTGGACGGCCAGTACACCTCGTTCAGCATGCCGTGGCCCAGCGTGGCCCACACGCGCGCCGGCCCCAGGCTGGTCGTCACGGAGTCCTTGTCGCTGCTGCTCCACGTGGGCGGCAGGCCCGCTCCGCCGGGCGCCGCGTGCTCGTCCCCGACGAGCGTGAAGGTGGGCATCATCAGCGGCCCTCCGGCACGTGCGGGCGGGCGTTCACGTCGTCGTCCCACAGGCGGAACCCGCCGGGAAAGGCGTTCGCGTTGTCGCCCAGACGCACGCCGGGCGGCAGGTCGTGCATCAGGGGCGCGTTGCCGCCGCCCAGCACCACCTCGTCGGGTTCCAGCGCGGCGCGCAGCAGTTCCACAACTTCCAGCACGTACCCCCGCCATTTCTTCTTACCGTGCTTCTTCAGGCCGCGCAGACCCACGTAGTCCTCGTAGGTGTGCTTGCGGTATGGCAGGTGCGCCAGTTCCATGGGCTCCAGAATGCCGTCCACGATCATGGCGCTGCCCAGCCCGGTGCCCAGGCCCAGGAACAGCAGGCGCCCGCCCCGGTACGACCCCAGCGCCTGCATGGCCGCGTCGTTCACCAGCTTGACGGGGTGGCGCAGCGCGGCGGCGTACCCGAAGCCCACCCAGCCGGGCGCGAGGTTGTGCGGCTCCAGCACCGGCTTGCCGTGCAGCACCGGCCCGGGATACCCGAGGCTGATCACGTCGAAGGTCCAGTCGCCCGTCTGCGCCAGGAGCTGCGCGCACATGGCCGCCGGGGTGAGGTCCGGGCCGGAATCGAAGCGGCGCACCTCGGGACCGGTGTTCACGCGGAACTTCACGTGCGTGCCGCCGATGTCCACGCTCAGGATGGCCAGGGCAGGGGAGGCCGGGCGCTTGCGGGACGACCGCGCACGCGTTGTGGGCGGCTCGGCTCCTGCCGCCGCGCGGCGGGGACGCGGCCCGCTCATTCGCCCACCCCGCCCGCCAGCGCCTGCGTGACGCGCGGCGCAGGGTTCGCGGCGCTGCCGTGCGCCGCCGGAGTGGCCGGGTCCGGCGGCGGGCCGCCCCCGTCCGGCACGGGATTGATCCACGGGCCATCCGCGCCGAGCAGGGCGTCGGCCGCCGCTGGACCCCACGTGCCCGGCGCGTACGGCAGGGGCGGCGTGGGCGTCAGGACCGCGTCCACGATCCGCCACGCTTCCTCCACCTCGTCCTCCCGCGCGAACAGCGTGGCGTCGCCGGCCAGCGCGTCGCCCAGCAGGCGCTCGTACGGCGCCATGCCGTCCCACGCCTGCTGGTGCAGCACGAGCTGCGCGGCCTCGCCGCTCAGGCCCGCGCCGGGGCGCTTGGTGTTCACGTCCAGCGTGACCTGCACGCCCGGCGTGAGTTGCAGGTGCAGCGCGTTGGCGGCCGGCGCCGGTCCGAACGGCGTGAGCGGCGGCGCGCGAAACGTTACGGTCACGGCCGTGCATGTCACCGGCAGCTCCTTGCCCACCCGGACGTCCACCGGCACGCCCGCCCAGCGCCAGGAGTCGACGTGGAAGCGCGCCGCGGCGTAGGTCTCGACGGTCGAGCCCGGCGCCACCCCCGGCTCGGCGTGGTAGTCGGTCATCTGGCCGCGCACCACGTCCTGCGGCGTGAGGCTGCGCACGGATTTCAGGAGCTGCGCCGCGCTGTCGCGGATCGCCTCCTGGCCCGGGTGCGACGGCGCCTCCATCATCAGCAGCGCCACCACCTGAAGCATGTGGTTCTGCACCACGTCGCGGATCGC
Source organism: Deinococcus metalli (assembly GCF_014201805.1). Classification (NCBI taxonomy): domain Bacteria; kingdom Thermotogati; phylum Deinococcota; class Deinococci; order Deinococcales; family Deinococcaceae; genus Deinococcus; species Deinococcus metalli. The sequence goes on from NZ_JACHFK010000004.1 coordinate 45,829, forward strand.
GCCGGTCTCCTCGTAGAAGTGCCCGCGGCCCGCCACGCCGAAGGCCTCGGCCATGGTGATCTGGATGCCCTGCACGTGCTCGCGGTTCAGGAGCGGTTCGAACAGCCGGTTGGCAAAGCGCAGATACAGCATGTTCTGCACCGCCTCCTTGCCCAGATAGTGGTCGATGCGGTACACACTGCTCTCCGGGAACACCTGGTGGATGGTCTCGTTCAGCGCGCGTGCGCTCGCCAGATCGTGACCGAAGGGCTTCTCCACCACGATCCGCGCGCCCTGCGCGCAGCCGCTCGCGGCGAGGTGCTGCGTGACCGTCCCGAACAGGCTGGGCGGAATCGCCAGGTAGTGCATGGGGTGCTCTGCCGCACCCAGCTCGGCGCGCAGCCGCGTGAAGGTCTCTGGGTCCGCGTAATCGCCGTCGATGTAGCGCAGCAGGCCGCTCAGGGTGGCGAACGCGGCCTCGTCCACCCCGCCGTGCGAGGCGAGGCTGTCGCGCGCGCGGGCCCGGAGGTCGTCCAGCGTCCACCCGCTTTTCGCCACGCCGATCACGGGCACGGTCAGCGTGCCGCGCCGCACCAGACCCTGCAATGCGGGAAAGATCTGCTTGTACGCCAGATCGCCGGTTGCTCCGAAGAACACCAGCGCGTCCGCCCGGGGCGCCGTCACCATGCGCGCAGGCTAGGCCCCGCACCACACCGTTCACGTGAAACGCCTCCAGCCGTCCCTTGAAGCGCGGCCGGTGGAGCGTGCCATGACACTGCGGCTCCGGCGTTCCCGCCACGTTCCACAGGCGGACCTGGAACGGGGGAGGGCACGCCGGAGCCGGCACAGTGGCCGTGTTCAGTTCAGGGGACGGGTACCGGCGGGCAGCGTGCCGCCCGCGACGATCTCAGCGGCCGCGTCCTGAAGCGCGGTCAGGGCGACGCGCTGCGTGAACGGGCCGGTCGACAGGCGGGACACGCCCAGCGCCTGCAACTCGCGGGCCGGCAGGCTGGCGCCGGGCACGCTGATCAGGGTCAGTTTCCGCGGGCCGAAGGCGTCGCTGACCTCCTGGATCTCGTCGCGCGCCACCAGGCCCGGCACGAACACGACGGGCGCGCCCGCGTCCAGGAACGCGCGGCCACGCGTGATGACCTCCTCGATCACGCTGGAGCGCGGCGCCTGTGGATCAGCGCGCAGCGCCGCGTCCGTGCGGGCGTTCAGCACGAAGTCCACGCCGGCGGCGCGCCCCGCGTCCATGACGGCCTGCACCGCGGCCACCGCTTCTCCGAGGGGCCGCATGCCGTCTTCCAGGTTGCCGCCCACCACGCCGATCTCGATGGCGCGGCGCGCGGTGTCGCCCGGGTGGCCGTAGCCGGACTCCATGTCCATCGACACCGGGAGGCTCACGGCCTGAACGATGCGGCGGACCATGTCGAGGTGCAGGTCCAGTGGAATGCGCTCGCCGTCGGGGTAGCCGAAGGTCGAGGCGATGGAGTGGCTGGCCGTGGCGAGCGCGTGCACGCCGGGGGTGGCGGCGACGACCTGGGCGGACACGACGTCCCAGACGTTGGGCAGCACCAGGATCTCCGGCTGGGTGTGAAGGTCGAGGAGCTGGCGGGCGCGGTCGGCGGTGGGGTGGGACATCACGGACTCCGGGGGGTGGGGGCGCGCAGGGCCGCGAGGGCACGCTGGGTGAGGTGCTCGAAGCGCTGGGGAGAGCGGGCGGCGCGGGCCAGAAGCATCGCGCCCTCGATGGTGGCGAGGAGGCCCACGGCGGTGTCGGCGGGCGAATCCGGGCACTGCACTTCCCCGAGCCGCTGCCCCTCGTCAAGGGTGCGGGTCAACCAGTCCTCGCTGAGCGCGAAGAACGCGCCGACCTCGTGCTGGACGGCAGACGGCAGCACGCAGTCCTCCGCGACGAGCTGGGCGCACAGGCAGATGCGGCCGTCATCGCGGACGACGTCCTGATACGCCGTGAGGTACTGCAACAGGCGCTGGTAGGGAGACGGCTCGGCGGCGCTCAGGTGGGCGAGCAGGGCCTCGGTCCGGGCACGGTAGCGCTGCACCAGCGCGGTGCCCAGGTCGGTCTTGCTGGGGAAGTGGTGGTGGATGCTGGCGTTGCGGATGCCCAGGGCGGTGCTGATGTCGCGGTACGCGACGGAGGAGAAGCCGCGCTGCTGGACGAGGTGCTGCGCCACGTCCAGGATGCGGTCGCGGGTGGTGAGGTGACCGGTCACGCCGCGCATTGTCTACCTACATGTAGGTAGATGTCAACCGGCCTGTTGATGTGGAGGGTCGTCGGGTCCTGCCGGGCGAATGGCGGTGTGACCGTCCAGACGGTGAACGCCGTGCCAGACCGCGTTCATGCAGCTCGCCGGTCATGCCCCTGTCAGTCGCGGCGACGATACTCGCGGCATGGAGGGACTGGAGATAATCCTGGTCGCTGCCGGGCACCACGCCCTGCATGCGGCTGGACTGGACGCCCTCCGGCTGGCGGAAGAGCTGCCGTGGTGGGTGTGGCCTGCCGCGATCTCGGCCGTGATGGCGCGGGTGGTGGGTCACGTGGCGTCCCGGGCGCCCGTGCCGGTAGCGGGTCCTTCTCGGGGCCGGCACCGCGCCCGCCCCACCCGGCGCCTCTCACACCGCTCCCGGTCCCGTCGCAGGTGAGCGTCGCCGCCACGTCAAAGGCTTTTACCGCACCTCACGCACAATGACGACGCGCCCGGCGTTGCAGCCGGGCGCGTGATAGACCGGGCACGCTGTGCGCGCCCGCGTGTCCTTATTCGGTGAGCTTGCGCCCGGCCTGCTCCTTGTCCTCAAGGATCTTGCCGAGAATGAAGAAGGTCGGCGCCCAGTGGCCGACGAACAGGCCGTCGCGCTCGTTGTCGGAGGTGTCGCCCTTGAAGTACTGGCTGGCGCTGAGAAGGATGGAACCGAAGCCGAGAAGGTAGAACACGTTGTGGATTTTCATGGCGACTCCTGTGCAGCGCTCCACGAGAGGTGGAGGAGCGGTGCGGCCATCACACGTCGGATCGCGCGGCGCGACGGTACGCGCGCCCACCCTATGAAGTGCGGGTCAACGTTGTCGGCGCGGTATGAACGGTGCCAGTGCAGTAGCGTTCAGAGAGGTACACGGTTTTACCCACGGCTCCTGACCGGCTTTCCTGTCTCGAGGCCCACAGAGGACACCCATGATGAAGCTGCCACCGGAAGAACCCGCCTTCGGACCGTGGACCGCCGTGGCCGTGGACGCCCTGCTGGCGTCGTGGCAGCCGACGTTCCCGGACGACCGGCCCGCCGTGATCGCGGTCGATGGGCGCAGCGCGGGCGGCAAATCAACCCTGGCAGACGTGCTGTGGCGGGCGGTTCCCGGCGCCGCCGTGGTCCACACGGACGACCTCGCGTGGCACCACGCCTTCTTCGACTGGGCTGACCTGGCCCGCGACGGCGTGCTTGTTCCCGTCCATGCCGGTCAGGCCGTGCACTACCGCCCGCCCGCGTGGTCTAACCGTGGCCGCGAGGGCGCCATCGTCGTGCCGGCCGGATGTCCGCTGGTCATCCTGGAGGGCGTGGGCGCAGCCCGCCGGGACCTGATGCCGTGGATCGACGTCGTGGTGTGGGTACAGTCGGACGTCGAGAAGGCCAGAACGCGCGGCCTGCTGCGGGACGGTGGCACTGCGGAGGCGGCCGCCTTCTGGGATGAGTGGATGGCCGAGGAGCAGCCCTTCGTTGCGCGGGAACGGCCGTGGGACCGGGCGGCCGTGATCGTCTCGGGTATGCCGGACCTCGACCACGACCCGGTCACGCAGGTCGTGGTGGCCGCCCGGCGCTGACCCGCGGCAGCCGCCAGGTCCGCCGTTACTGGTGGCCCACCACGGGGTGCGGCACGTACGGTTCCTCCAGATACGCGACCTCGTCCGCTGTCAACGTCACCGACAGAGCGCCGACGGCATCGTCCAGGTGGCTGATCTTCGTCGCCCCGATGATCGGCGCGGTCACCGGCGACTTCTGGAGCAGCCACGCCAGGGCGATGTGCACCCGCGGCACGTCGCGCCTCCGGGCCAGGTCTGCCACACGCTCCACCACCTGCTGATCGGTGTCGGCCGTCGCGTCGTACTTGCTGCGGGCGATCTGGTCGGTCTCGGAGCGCAGCGTGCGGTCCGCCGACCACTCGCGCGTGAGTCGGCCGGACGCCAGCGGGCTGTACGGGATGACGCCGATGCCCTCCGCACGGCACAGCGGCAGCATCTCGCGCTCCTCCTCGCGGTACAGCAGGTTCAGGTGATCCTGCATCGACACGAACCGTGTCCAGCCGCGCCGCTCGGCCACATGCAGCGCCCGCTGAAACTGCCACGCCCACATGGCCGACGCCCCGATGTACCGCGCCTTCCCGGCCCGCACCACATCGTGCAGGGCCTCCATGGTCTCCTCGATGGGCGTGAGCGGGTCCCAGCGGTGGATCTGGTACAGGTCGACGTACTCGGTGCCCAGCCGCGCGAGGCTGTGGTCGATCTCGCTGAGGATCGCCTTGCGCGACAGCCCGCCGCCGTTGGGACCGTCGCGCATGGTGCCGTGGACCTTCGTGGCGATCACGACCTCGTCCCGCCGGGCGTAGTCGCGCAGCGCGCGTCCCACGATCTCCTCGCTGCGGCCGAGGGAATACACGTTGGCAGTGTCGAAGAAGGTGACGCCCAGTTCGAGGGCGTGGCGGATGACCGGGCGGCTGCGCTCCTCGTCGAGCACCCACTTGTGAATCCAGCGTTCGGGGTCCCCGAAGCCCATGCATCCCAGGCAGATCCGCGAGACGTCCAGGCCGGTGGTGCCGAGCTTCGTGTACTCCATGTGACCGTCCTCCTGGCCGTGCTCGTGGATGTCGGTGCGGCGGGTCGTCGCCACGGCCCAGCTCGGTCCATTCTGGGCCCTGCGGCCGCAGCCGTGTGGTCCGGTCGTCGGTCCAGGCCCAGACCTCTGGGCCGTCGGAGCTGACAGGTCGCGGTTTTCGGGCACACTGCGCGTGTGGCACGCTGCAAGAGCGATTCCGAGACGCTGTGGCACGAGCGGCTGCGAACTCCCCACGCGCTGCGCGAGCGGCTGGGCAGCGACACCGACGGGCGGGTCGCGGTGCTCTCGGCCTACGTGGAGTGGCGCGACGGTGCGTACGCGGAGGCGCTGGCCGCCCTGGGCCGCGCCGCGGCCACGCTGGTGCCCTTCCACCCCCGCTGGCTGGCGCGGATGCTGAACCTCAGGGGCGTGGTGATGCTGCACACCGGCCAGCCGGCCGCGGCCCTGGCGTATTTCCAGCAGCAGCTCCACCTCGCCCAGTGGGCGGCCGATCCCGAGATGGAGGGCCTGGCCCACAACGACATCGGCGTGCTGCTGGTCTGGGACGACCCGCAGCGCGCCGCCGAACGCTACCGCGCGGCGTACGACGTCTTCCGGGCGGCGGGGCCGGACCACGGCGCCCACCTCGGCCTGAGCGCCTTCAACCTCAGTGTGGCGTACCGCGAACAGGGTGACGCGGTGCAGAGCGAGGCGCTGCTGCTCCACGCCGAGGACCTCGTGCGGCGGGCGCGGGCGTGGCCGTACTGGGTGGGGATCGTCAGCCAGCGGGCGCTGCGGCTGGCCGAGAGCGGCCGGACTGCCGAGGCCCTGGCGTCCTTCACGGCGGCGCTGGAGCAGCACCCGGATCTGCCATTGGAGAGCGCCCGGTACCTGCGGTTCTTCCACGCCAAGGTGCTGGTCATGGCAGGCGACCCGGCGGGCGCGCTGGCCATCCTGGACGACCTGCACGTCTGGCTGATCACCCGCCGCGACATGCTGGACGACGTCCTGGACGTGCGGGCCCACGCGCACGCAGCGCTGGGAGACCTGGCCGCCGCGTACGCCACCATGCGCGAGCTGCTGGACACCGTCCAGGCCCGGCACCGGCTGGAGCGGGAGGTGCAGCTCAAGGCGCTGGAGACCGTGCACCGCACCGAGGAGGCCCGGCGCTCCGCGCAGCGCCTGCGGGACCAGACCGAGGTGCTCCGGAGCCTGCACGACGAACTCCACCACCTCAGCCTGACCGACGAGCTGACCGGACTGCGCAATCGCCGGCATTTCCTGCAGTGGTGTGCGCGGCGCCTGGCAGAGCAGTTGCCACTGGCGCTGGCCTTCGTGGACGTCGATCACTTCAAGGTGGTGAACGACCGGGCCGGGCACGCCGCCGGCGACCGTGTGATGCGCGAGGTCGCGGCGCTCCTGCACACGCTGGAGAACGACGGCTGCGTGGTGGCGCGCCTGGGCGGGGACGAGTTCGTGGTGGCCAGCGTCGCCGGGTCGCCCGACGACCTCGCCGCCCGTCTGGAGGTGATCCGGCAGCGCTGCGAGCAGCGGGCGTGGGCCGAGTGGCTGCCGGGCATCCCGGTCACCCTGAGTGTGGGCGTGGCGATGGCGCACGCGGACGTGTCCACCTCGCTGCGCCGGGCCGACGAGGCAATGTACGAGGCCAAACAGGCGGGCCGCAACCGCGTCGTCGTCCTCCCGGCCCCCTGACTCCGGGGCGGTGCTCAGCGCTGGGCAACGACGGGCAGCGTGAAGCCGAACAGCGCCCCCGTGCCGCCTCCGCTGTGGGCCCAGACCCGCCCGCCGTGCCGCTCGACCATCCGCCGCACGTTCGCGAGCCCCAGGCCCGTCCCGGCAAACGAGTCCGGCGAATGCAGCCGCGCGAAGGGCACGAACAGCTTGTGGGCGTAGTCCGGGTCGAAGCCCACGCCGTTGTCCCGGACGGTCACCGCCACCTCGTCCGCCGACGTCGCCGCCTCGACGGTGATCACGGCCGGCGTGCATTCCCGGGTGTACTTCACGGCGTTCCCGAGCAGGTTCTGCAACACCAGGGTCAGCAGGCTCGCGTCGCCCAGCACGGTCGGCAGCGGCCGCACCACCCACTCGATCACCCGCCCGGGGTGGTCCGCGCTCAGTTCCGCCGTGATCGTGTGCGTCAGGGCGTCCAGGTCCACAGCCACCACGCTCAGGGGCTGCTGGCCGCTGGTGGAGAGCATCAGCAGGCCGTCCACGGTATCGCTCAGGCGACGGGCTGCCGTCTCGATCTGAGTCAGCGCGCTGCGGCTGCGCTCGTCCTCGACCGGCAGGCGCCGCGCGAGCAGTTCCGCGAAGGACGCGATGTGGCGGATCGGGGTGCGCAGGTCGTGCGACGCGGAGTGCGCGAAGGCCTGCAGGTCGCGGTTGGCGGCCACCAGGGCCTCGGTGCGCTGCTGCACGCGCTCCTCGAGGTGCGCATTCAGGGCGTCCAGACTGCGGTGCAGCCGGGCATTCTCGACGGCCTTGCCGGCCCGGCCGGCCACCTGCAGCGCGAAGGCCAGGTCGTCCTCGGTGTACGCCCGGTCGAGGCTGGAGCGCGCCATGCCCAGCACGCCCACGACGTGGCCCGCCGCCTTCATGGGCACGGTCAGGACGGTGCGCAGCTGGAGCCGCCGGACGTCGTCGCGGTAACCGTTCTCGGTGGGCAGCTGGTCGTAGGCCTCGTCGGGAATGGTGGGCACCAGCTCCGGCTCGCCCGTCAGGTACACGCGGCCGATCCCGGAGTCCGGCGTGGTGTGGGTGGGGTAGCGCCGCGTGAAGTCCAGCAGGAATTCCACCATGGCCGGGTCCTGGTGCATGACCGTGACCGGTTCGAGGGGGCCGCCCTCGACCGGCAGGTAGATCACGCACCAGTCGGCGAGCCGCGGCACGGTCAGGCGCGCGACGCTCGCAAGCGTGCGGTCGAGGTCCAGCGACGTACTGAGGACGCCGCTGACGTCTGCCAGGAACGTCAGGCGGTCATTGAGCTGCTCGGACGCGGCCAGCGCCGCGCTGCGCTGGAGCGCCTGGGCGCAGCCGCCCGCCAGAGACGTCAGGAACGTCCGGTCTAGGTCGTCGAAGGTGCGCTCCTGCGAGAACGTCAGCGCCAGCGTGCCCAGAATGTCGTCCCGCACCGTCAGCGGCAACGACACGAGGCTGCCGGTCACGCCCGACAGCACCGTCCCGAGACACGGGTACGCCCGGACGGCGTCCTCGACCGTCTCCAGGAACACCGGGCGGCGGTGCAGGAACGCGTCGGTCGTGGGGGTGTGGCGCGACAGCGGCAGGCGCTGCCAGCCGTCGAGCCGCCGCTCGTCGTAGCCGGTGCTGCCGCGGATCTCCAGGCTGAGTCCGTCCTCGGCGGGCAGGAAGACCGAGCCGGCGTCGGCGCCGAGTTCGCGGATGGCTTCCTGCACCACGACGTCGATCACACCCTCGGGCGTGGTGGCGCTGCCCAGCGCGTCGGTAACCCGTCCCCAGGTATGCACGAAGGCGGCGGCCCGAGACTCCGCGCGGTGCCCGTCCGTCTCGGCACCGGTCGAATCGTTGGACGAGGTGACAGCCATTCCCGCAGCATAGCGGGGGTGAGGTGGGTTGGAGCCGCGCCAGGCCACTGTTGAGCTTGTGGTCAGCCCATGCGGAGGTACCTTGACACGGGGTCAGGACGCACGCCGCTGGAAGCCTCCGCACGCGGGTACAGTGGCCCATGACCACACCCTCCCTGCCCGCCGGGGCCGGATCGCCCATCCTCGATCTGGCCGGCGTGACCCTGGAAGTCAACCACCTGGCCCGCGGCATCCGGTTCTACACGCAGGTGATTGGCCTGAGCCTGCAACACCACGACCCGGACCGGCACGTCGCCACCCTCCGCGTGAACACTGAGCAGACGCTCACGCTGTGGCAGCCCACCACCCGGCAGGCCAACGACCCCGCGCTGGCGCCGCTGCGGGCCCGGGGTGCCAGCCACCTGCACATGGCCTTTCAGATCCAGCCGGACGACATGCGCCGTGCCCAGTCGCTGCTGGACGCCCACGGGCTGCCGTGGCAGGAGATCGACCTGGGCACCCCGGAGGTGCCGGACGTCACCACGTACTTCTTCGATCCCTTCGGGCACGGCCTGGAGCTGCGCGGCGTGAACACCACCGATCCGCGCCAGCCCGCGTTTCCGCCGCCTACGCAGCCGCTGACGCCCGGCCCCCACAGCCTGCCGGTGCTGGGCCTGCGGGAGGTCGCGCTGATCTTCGGGGATTACGACGACATGAAGGCGCGGCTGCCGCGGGCCTACGGCTTCGCGCTGGCCAAGGAGCAGGGCGACCGGAACTTCGCCCAGTTCACGCTCGGCCCGCACGCGCAGGCGGACGGCAACGGCACGCCGGTGCGCTGGCTGTACGCGTGGGACCCGCAGGTGGGTCTGGCCGACATGCTGGGCGGCGACCACGCGCTGGTGCAGTTCTACGCCCACGTGGACGACGTCGAGCGGCGGGTGAGCGCCGAGGGGCTGAGCCGGGTCACGGCGCCCGGACGGCTCGCGGTGCGTGACCCGGACGGCCACGTCTTCGAGTTCCTGACCCCGCCCCGCTCCGCCGTGGGCTAGCCAAGGCCGAGTGCTCCGCGCACCCGGCGGGGCGTCCCGAGCAATGGTGCCCACATCCAGCATGGGAGGAGTGGCACGGGCCTGCTATCTTGAGGACGATGCCGCAACGGCCCTTCCATCTGCTGCTGGTCGATGACGAGGTTGCAGACGCCGAACTGTTCGAAGAGGTCTTCCGCGAGGATTTCCCCGAGGTGGTGATCACCCGTGCCCTGAACGGCCAGGAAGCGCTCGACCACCTGGCGCGCAGCGCGGTCGATCCGGCCGTGCCGCGGCCGCAGCTGATCGTGCTGGACCTGAACATGCCCGTCATGAACGGGCACGATTTCTTGCAGCGGGCCAAGGCGCACGACGGGTACCGCAGCATTCCCGTGCTGGTCCTCTCGACGTCCGCGGGGGTCCGGGACGTGCAGCGGTCGTACCATAATTTTGCCAGCGGGTACGCCGTGAAGCCCGCGTCGTACGCCGATCTGAAGGCGCTGATCCAGCGGGTCAGCGATTACTGGCGCGGCGCGGTGGTGCTGCCGCGCATCGATCAGCTCATGGAGTGACGCGGCGTCGCGGTGGCCGGGACCGCGGCGGGCAGCGTGAACTTGACGCTGGTGCCGCCCCGGTCGCTGTCCGTGATCCAGATGTGCCCGCCGTGCCGCTCGATGATCTTGCGGCACACCGCGAGGCCGATGCCGTTGCCGCTGGTGGGCGTGCGGTTGTGCAGGCGGCGGAACATCTCGAAGACCTTCTCGCGGTGTTCCTCGGCGATCCCGATCCCCGCGTCGGCCACCTCGACCGTCACCGTGCCCGCCGACGCGTGGCCCGTGACGGTCACGTCGAGGTCGCGGCCCTCGCTGAACTTCAGGGCGTTGCCGAGCAGGTTGGCCAGCACCTGACGCATCTGCGCCACGTTGGCCCGCACCGGCGGCACGTCGTTCCAGCGCACTGGCGAGGTGTCCGGCCAGTTCAGCGAGTCGAGCAGGTCCGGGAGCAGGGCGCCCAGGTCGACCGCTTCCACCGCCACGTCGGCCGTGATGTCGGCCATGGTCAGGACGTCCTGTACCAGCCGCCGGGCCCGGCCCGCCTGCGCGATGATGTGCATCAGGTAGCGGTCGGCGCGCTCGTCGAGCTGCTGGCCGCGGTAGCGCTCGAGCAGGATGTCCGCGTGCAGGCTCAGGGTCCGCAGCGGTTCCTGCAGGTCGTGCGAGGCCACCGCGGCGAACTGGCTGAGTTCGCGGTTGCTGATCTCCAGCTCGCGGTTCTGCGCTTCCAGAGCTCGCTGGCTGGTCTCGAGTTCCACGGTGCGCTGGTGCACGCGGGCCTCCAGCGTGCGGTTGAGGTCGCGCGCCTCCAGTTCCGCGAGCTTGCGCCGCGTGATGTTCTCGTGAGCGACCAGGGCGTAGGTCTCGCGGTCCTGCACGAAGCTCGTCACGCGCGCCACGAAGTACCGCTGCTCGGTCGGGGCGTGGCAGGGGTACTCCCACTCGAAGGTGTCCACCTTGCCGTCGAGCACCGAGCGGATGCCGCGCTCGATGGCGAGGGCGTCCTCGCGGTCCGGGCCCTGCACCAGCCGGCACACCGTCAGGTAGTTGGTGCCGAGTTCGCTGTGGCCGCCGTTGCTGTGTGCGAACGCGTCCCACGCGCGGTTGACGGCCAGCACGATGCCGTTCACGTCCAGAATCGCCACGTGGGCCGACAGGGCATCGAACGCAGCGATCGCGTAGCGTCCGGGGGACGTGCTCCTGTGCGGCATGATGTCAGCCTAACAGCCGTCAGGGTGGCGCGGCGGTAAGCTTTGACCCCCACCGCGCCGGAGCGGCCGGCCGGGCCACCCGGGGCCGCTGCCGTCCGGACGGGCGGGACTTATACTCCGCTCTCAATGGCCGACCGTCTGCGCGTCATGGTGATCGACGACAACGAACACGCCCTGGAACTCGCCCGGCTCGCGTTCGAGGAGCACGGAGACGCGGTCAATGTCACCACCTTCGACAGCGGCGAGTCGGCCCTGGACGCGCTGCACGACCGGCGGCGGCCACGGCCGCATGTCATCGTGCTGGACATCAACATGCCGGGGACATCGGGCTTCGACGTGCTCGCCCAGCTCTAGGCCGACCACGAATTGCAGCACCTCCCGGTCGTGATCCTGACGACGTCGCATAACCCGGCGGACCGGGCGCGGGCCTACGCGCTGCGGGCGAGCGCGGTGATGCAGAAGGTGCCCAGCCTGGACGATTTCGAGGCGCAGATCTCGGCGCTCGTCCGCTTCTGGCAGGCGTGCTGGTGGACCGAGGAGCCCCCGCAGGACTGAGGCGCGCTGCGTCACGGGTGGCCTGTGACCGCAGCGATCCCTTCAACATGAAGACATCTGGAGGGCGTCTTCATGTTGCCGGGATCATCGCGGCCGGCGCGCCCTGCTACAACATGCGAACTTCATGTCCAGCGCCCGAACCACTCCTCCCCACCTGTTGCTGCTGGTCGATGACAGTCCGCTGGACCAGGAACTGCTGTGCGAGGCCTTCCAGGTCATCGCGCCGACCTTCGAACTCGAGCTGATCGACGACAGCCGGACCGTGCTGTGTCGCCTGGCTGATCCGGCAGCGCGGCGCCCCGCCGGCGTGCTGATGGACATCAACATGCCCGCCGTCTCGGGTCTGGAACTCCTGCAGGCCATGCGGGGCGACAGCGCGTGGCCGGACGTGCCGGTGGTCATGCTCACCATGTCCGCCTCTCCGAAGGACCGGCACGAGGCGCAGCAGGCAGGCGCCCGCGCTTATTTCCAGAAGCCGCACGACTTCGAGGGCACCGTGTGTCTGGTGCAGGACGTCCTCACCACCCTGGACCTTGCCGCCGAGGTGATCGGACGCCGCCGGGAGGAGACCGGGCACGGCGGCTGGACCGCCACGGGCTGACGGTGGTCCAGCCCGACCGGCCACACGTCCTAAGAATGTCCCAAGGCGCTCGCCGAAGCTGACCAAGGATTCAGTCAGCGATATGACAGCCGGCGCTCTGGAGCGCTCCTACCGTGGCCCCATGAGTGGACTTCCCCGACAGGTGATCCTGCTGGCCGCCACCGTCCTGACCCTGGTGATGAATTACCTGAGCACCGCCCTGCCGCTGTTCGGGAATTCCAACAAGGAGATCAGCGACGCGCTGCCGAACGCCTTCACGCCCGCCGGCCTGACGTTTGCCGTGTGGGGACCGATCTTCCTGGGGCTGGCGGCCTTCGCGGTGTACCAGGCCCTGCCCGCCCAGCGCGGTCCGCGCCTCGACCGGGTGTTCTGGCCGTTCCTGCTGGGCAACGTGTTGAACGTGGCGTGGCTCCTGGCGTTCCAGAGCCTGCACTATGGCCTGAGCGTGGTGATCATGCTGGGGCTGCTGGCCAGCCTGATCTGGCTGTACCGCACGGTGCGTGCCCTGCCTCCGCAGGGCGCCGAGGTCTGGACGCTGCAGGTGCCGACCAGCCTGTATCTGGCGTGGATCAGCGTGGCGACCATGGCGAACATCACCGCGGCCCTGGTGAGTGCGGGCGTGACCGCCGGCGCGCTGGGCCTGGCGCCGGCGACGTGGTCGGCCGTGTTGGTCGTGGTGGCCGCGGCGCTGGGCAGCGTGTTCCTGGCGCGGTTCCGGGATTACGCGTTTGCGCTGGTGCTGCTGTGGGCCTTCCTGGGCGTGTACCTCGCCCGGCCGGAGGTGGCGCTGGTGACGGCCGGCGTGGCGCTCGCCGCGGCGCTGCTGGTGGTCATGGGCCTCGTGGCGGCCCGCGCCCGCCGACCCCTGCTGTAACGGCCGCTCGCCCTACCCCACGACCGCCCGGCCACGGACCGCCCCCGATCCGCCCGGGCGGTCACCCGTCGTCGAGGGGAGCGAGCGTCACGCGCAGCAGGTGAGGCTGCCCGGCCGGCTGAGCGCGCGCCCGGTAGCGCTGGTGAAGGTTGTGCAGTTCGCGTTGCAGGGCCTTGGCGTCGGCGGGGGCGAGGCGCAGCGTGGTGGCGTTGTCCCAGATCGCGGGGTGCCCCTCGTCCAGCAGCGGCGCCAGCAGGCCGCGGCCGGACTTCGGCTGCGTGAGGTCCGGTGGGAACGGCAGCAGCACGTGGCTGTGCAGGCCGTCCTCGTCGCCGTAGGTGTACAGGCCGAACCAGCGGGGATCGTCTGCCAGCGCGCTCCACGCCTGCGTCAGCGCCGCGAGGACCGAGCGCCGCGCGTGGTCGAGCGACGTCTCGTACAGGGCCGCGACAGACGGCGCGTCCGTCGCCGCGAACGGCACGAAGTAGCCCCTGGAGGTCGCGCGGTAGTACCGCACGGCGCGGCCTGCCCTCGCCTCGGTGCGCGTGACTTCCAGCACGCCCAGACGCATGAACTGCCGCACGCGGTACAGCATCGCGTTGGTGGACACGCCCACCTCGCGCGCCACGTCGGACACGCGGCGCTCGCGCCAGATGAACGGCTCGAAGAACTGCCGCAGGTAGCCGTCGGCCAGCACCCGCGCGGCCTCCGGGGTCTCCAGCCGCTGCCACGGGCTAGGTGAATCGCGGCGTGTCATGTTCACCAGGGTAGCGGGCACGCTGCGGGGCATGGAGACCCCGTGTTCCGGCTGCTGAGCGAGCGTTCTTTCCTGGCCCTGTGGACCGGGCAGGTGGTGTCGCAGGTGGGCGACCGCGCCCTGAGCCTGGCGCTGGGGTACTTCGCGTACCGTGTGACGGGATCCGTGACCGCCACGGCCCTGCTGGCGCTGGCGTCGTACCTGCCGGGGCTGCTGTTCGGGTCGTTCGCGGGCGTGCTGGCCGACCGCTGGCCGCGCCGGCGGGTGCTGCTCGTGAGCCAGGTCCTGCAGGGCGGCGTGATGCTGCTCCTGCTGCTCGCCGAGCGGCCCGGGTGGCTGTGGGTGGCCTACGCCGTGACGTTTGCCGAGCTGACCCTCAGCCTCGTCGCGCTGCCCGCCGGCGCGGCGCTCCTGCCGGGCCTCGTCGGGGAGCAGCGGCTGGGCCGGGCGAACGCCACGCTCGCGGTCGGCAGCACCGTCGCCCGCCTGCTGGGGCCGCCGCTGGGCGGCGTGCTGGCCGCGTGGGGCGGCGTGCGCGGCGTCGTCGTGTTCGACGCGCTCACCTTCCTCGTGGCCGCGGCGTGCTTCGCCCGGCTGCCGGAGGTGCCTGCGCCCCGGCTGGCCCCGGCTCCGGACGCGCCGGCCACGCTGCTCGGCACGTGGTGGGACCTCGGCCGCGAGTGGCGGGAGGGCCTGAGCATCGTGCGGCGTGAGCGCGTGATCGTGGCGCTGGTGGTCGTGCTGGGCCTGACCAGCCTGGGCGGCACCCTGGTCGATCCGGCGTACATGCCGTGGATGCAGGCCGTGCTGCACGCGGACGCCGCCACCGTCGGGCTGCTCGGCACCTTGATGGGCCTCAGCACCCTGCTGGGCGGGGTGGTCGCCGGGTGGGCGGTCGACCGCGTGCCCCTGCGGCGACTGATCGTGGGCGGCACGCTGGCGGTGGGCGCCGTGATGCTCGCGCTGTATACCCGCACGACCGTGCCCACGGCCCTGGGTCTGATGGCGCTGCTGGGCGTGCCGATGGTCGTGGCGAACGTCGCGATCTCCACGCTGGTGCAGGCCGCGACCCCCGACGTGTACCGCGGCCGGGTGTACGGCGCCCTGGGCACCACGAACGCTCTGGTCGGCGTGCTGGCCACGGGGAGCGCGGCGGTCGCCGGGGCGGGCACCGGGCCGGTGCCGCTGCTCGTGCTCGCCGGGTCGATCACCGTGCTCGGCGGGGTGGCCGCCCTGGTGCTGCTGCCGGCCCGGCCGGCCCCACACCCCGAGGCGGCGTGACAGCACCGGAATCGGGGGCGACCCACAGCAGACAGACCGCGCCCCACCCTCGCAGGAGCACGGTCTGCCGCTCAGGTCGGTGGAGCGGCGCTCAGCCCACGTCCGTGATGATCGGCGAGCGGAAGCGGTCGTCCGGGGTGTACTGCCAGAACCGGCGGCCCAGCAGCGCGGCCCCGAACGCCAGCGCCCCCACCAGCAGCATGCGCAGGATGAACACGCCGTACTGCCCCTCGTACGCACCGAACATCGCGTACCGCAGGGCGCCGATCACGTCCGTCACCGGCACGAGGGTATGGATCGCCTGGAAGAACGGCGACGCGAGTTCCACCGGGTAGCTGCCGCCGGACGCGGCGAGTTGCACCACCAGCAGCACCAGGGCCAGCAGGCGCCCGGCGCCGCCCAGCAGCAGGTTGAGGGCCAGCACCAGCAGCATGAACGTCACGCTGCCCAGCACGGTGGTGAGCACCACCAGTCCGGGGTGCAGGAACCCGACGCCCAGCAGGTGCACGCCCACGATCACCACCAGGGCCTGCGCGATCACGTAGGCGGCGGGCACCGCCAGCTTGCGCAGCACGCGGGCGAGCTGCGACGTGCCCCGGCCGCTCTCCGGCAGCAGCAGGTATGGGAAGATGAAGGTGGTCAGCGTGCAGCCGACCCACAGCGCCAGCGCCATGAAGTACGGCGCGAACGCCGACCCGTTGTTCTGGACGGCGGCGGTGGTCTGCTCGACGACCACCACGCTGGCCGACAGGCCCTGCGGGTCGCCGCCGAGCTGGTCGATGGTGGCAGGCACCCTGTCGTACAGCTGCTTCAGGCCGTCCCGGAGCTGCGCCGCGCCGCCCTGGAGGGTGGTGGCGCCGTCCGAGATGCGCGCGGCCCCCGAGGCCAGCGACGTGATGCCGCCGCTGAGCTGCGCGGTACTGCTCGCCACCGTGGCGGCCCCGCCGCTCAGCTGTTCGAGGTCCGCCTGTGCCGGGAGCTGCCGGGTGATGCTCCCCAGGGCGTTCTTGAGCTTGACACTCCCCTGCACCAGCGTGGTCACGCCGCCCTGGAGGGCCTGCGCTCCCTGTGCCAGCTGCCGGGCACCGGTCGCCGCCTCGGCGGTCTTGCCGGCCAGCGCCGCGCTGCCCGTCTGGAGCTGGCGGGCACCGGTCTGGAGCTGCGCGGCGCCGGTGGCGAGCTGCTGGGCACCGGCCGCGGCCTGCTGCGCCCCCGTGGCCGCCTGCCCGGCCCGCTGCGAGAGGGTCGCGGCGCCGCTGTGCACCTGCTGCGCCCCGGCGTCGACCTGAGCGGCGCCCCGCGCGAGCTGCGCCGCGCCGCTCACGGCCGCCGCGCTGCCCTGGGCGGCCTCGCCCAGCTTGTCCGCGAGGGTCGCCGCGCCGGTCTGCAGGGTGGTCGCGCCCTCCTGAAGCTGTCCGGCTCCGTTTGCAAGCTCGGCCGCCCCGCTGACGGCCGCCGCACTGCCGGTGGCCGCCGTGCGGGCGTTCTCGGCCACGCGCCGGGCGCCCGCTTCGAGCTGGGGGCCGCCAGGAACGAGCTGACGGGTGCCGGCCGCGAGCTGCTGCGCGCCCTCAACCGCGGCGCCGGCTGCGCTGCTCACCTGTCCGGCGCCGGTCACCAGCTGCGCGGTGCCGGTGTGGAGCTGCGCCGCTCCCGTGGCAAGGTCCACCGTGCCCTGCCTGAGCGTGCCGGGCACCAGCGCCTGGCCCTTCACGGCGTCCGCGAGCCGCTGGCTGCCCTGCGCGAGCGCCGCGGCACCCGTGTTCACGTCGTTCGCGCCGCCCGCGAGCTGCTGCACGCCGGTCTGGAGGGCCGGCAGCTGCGCGGCGAGCTGCTGGGCGCCGGCGTCCGCCTGCGTGAGCCTGGTGGTCAGGCTGCTGGCCCCGTCCGCCACGGTGTCGGCCCCGGTGGCGAGCTGCTCCAGACCCGAGCGGAGGGCCGGCAACCGGGTCGCCAGCTGCTGGGCGCCGCCCTGCACCTGCCCGGCCCCCCCAGCCACGTCGGCGGCGCCGCTGCTGAGCTGCTGCGCGCCGCCCTGGAGTTGCCCCAGACCGGTCTGGATGGCCGGCAGCCGCTGCGCCAGCGCCTGCGCGCCGGTGTGCACCTGTCCGGCCCCTGTGGCCACGGCCGCGGCGCCGCCGCTGAGCTGCTGGGCGCCGGCCTTCAGCTGCCCGAGGCCGCTGGACAGCTTGGGCAGCGATGTGGCGAGTGCGTGGGTGCCGCTGGCCTCGCGGGCCATGCCGCCAGCGAGCGTGTCCGCTCCGGTGGCGACCTGTTGTGCCCCCACCTGGAGCTGCGCGAGCCCCCCGGCGAGCTGGGTGCTGCCCGTCGCCACCTGCGCCGCGCCGGTCTGAAGGGGGCGCAACTGCGTCTGCCCGGGTGCGGCCGCCTCGAGGTGCCGCAGGCCCGTCGAGAGCGCCGTGGTGCCGGTGGTCAGGCGGGTCACGCCCGTCGAGAGGGTCCGGGTGCCCTGGGTCAGCTGCTCGGCGCCCTGTCGCGCCGTCTGCGCGCCGCTGGCGAGCGTCTGGGCACCGCTGGCGAGGTCGCCCGCGCCGTCTGCCAGCCGCCCGGCCCCGGCCCCGAGGCGGCGGGTGGCGTCGCGGATGTCGGCGAACCCGGTCTGAACCTTGTCCAGGCTGGCCTGCACCACTTCCCAGCGGGTGCTGCCCAGCGTCTCGTTCAGCGTGGTGGCGATCTCCTTGGCGACGCTGCTGCCCACCCGGCTGGCGAAGTAACTGCTGCCTGGCGCGCTGTACAGGCGCAGCTGCCCGTGCTCGGCGCTGTCCCCGGCGACCGCCTTGCGGCTGAAGTCCTGGGGAATGGTGAGCGCAAAGTAGATGTCGCCGCGCCGGACGGCGGTCTGCGCGGCCTGCTCGCTGGGGTAGGGAATGAGCTTGACCGGCGGGTCGTTGTGCAGGGTGGTCACGAGGTCGTGGCCGAGGTGGTACGTCTTGCCCCGCGCGGTGGTGCCGGCATCCGCGTTCACGAGGGCGACGGGCAGGTCGGTGAGCTTCTGGTAGGGGTCCCACACGCTGGCGAGATAGATCGCCACGTAAATCACGGGAATGAACAGGATGGCGAAGGCCGATGCCCACATCAGCGGGTAGCGCCACAGCGAGCGTTCGCTGGGCGTGAGGGCGGCGTAGTCGGTGCGGAGCGTGCGGCGCCGGGGAGCGTCTTGTGGCATGGTCAGGCCTCGGGCAGGGAGGAGTCGGAGTGGTGACACTTTGTCATCTGGGCCAGTCTGCGCCAATCCTGACAGACTGTCAAGTGACAGAGTGTCGGCTCTGAGGCGCGTGACTGGTCGCCGTGCTGGTCTCCTGAACGCCGGTTCTGCGCTGACCCACCTGGGGTCATCCCGTCGTCACGGCCACGGTCGCGTCCGGACGGCCTGTCACACTGGCTCCATGCGGTTCCGGCATCACGCTCCAGATCCGCACCTGCGCGACGTGGTGCAGGGGTACTGGGAACTCGAGGACGTGCACCTGGCGTGGCCGGAGCAGAACTACACCCTGCCCGAACGCACCATGCGCCTGATGTTCTCCGCCGAGACGCTGATGCTCGGCCCGCACCCCGGCGCGCTGCGGCCCCTGCCGCCGGTCGCGCTCACCCCGTTCACCCGGCACCCCGAACGCACGGTGGGGCAGGGCAGGCTGCGCGTGCTGGTGGCCGAACTCTACCCGTGGGGCGCGCGGCAACTGCTGGCGTGGAGCCCGGACACGGCGCCGGAGGCCCTGGACGCAGCCCTCAGCGCCAGTGCGTGGGGACGCGAGGTGGTCGCGCTCGTGCGGCAGGGCGAGTGGACCGCGGCACGCGGCGCGCTGGAGGCTCATCTGCGGTCCGTGACGGCCCGGCAGGGCGAGCCGGGCGCAGGCGTGGTGGCAGCCCGCCGGATCTACGACTCCCTCGGTGCGGCGCGGGTGGCTGACCTGGCCGAGGAACTGAACGTCAGCCCGCGCACGCTGGAACGCCAGTTCGCGCAGCAGGTGGGAGTGAGCCCCAAGACGCTCGCGCGCGTGGTGCGCTTCGACGAGGCCAACACCCGGATTCGCACCGACCCATCGGTCCCCATGGCCGAGCTGACCTTCGACCTGGGGTTCTTCGACCAGGCGCACCTGATCAGGGAGTTCAGGGCGCTGTCCAGTCTGACGCCCGGCGCGTTCGCCGCTGTGGCCGCCCGCCGCCAGAACCGCGTGGACCTGGACCTGCTGCGCGTCGGCGGAGACCAGCAGCTGGACCTGGACCACCTTCCCGGCTTCGAGCCGGAGCCGACCTGATCCGCAGGGCCGGTGTCCGTGGTGAGTGCCTGACCACCGCCCGGCGATCAGATTGGCCCGGCCGCCCCCTTCGGCGCGGGAGCGGCGTTGATCGCGGTGGGGCCGGAACCCACCCCCCACTCCGGACGGTCGTTCCAAAATCCACCGTCCGCCACGCTGAAATCGCGGCTCCAGCACGCGCAAGCTCGACGTAGAGCGATTCGTCATTCTCATCTTGCAGCCGGCCAAGCGCGGATGAATGGGGCAGGAGGCGCCAGCCATGCCAAGCGAGACGCGAAACAGCATCGAGGACATCTGGGGCGACCGCACCCCGCACGCGGCCGGTCAGCCGTGGCCCGCGCGGGTGGACGAGCGCGTGACCCAGACGCCGGAGCGCTGGGTGCGCGGCACCTGTGTGCTGTGCTCCAACGGCTGCGGCCTGGACATCGGCGTGAAGGACGGCCGGATCGTGGGGGTGCGCGGCCTCGCCACGGACGTGACCAACCGGGGACGGCTCGGGCCGAAGGGCCTGCACGGCTGGGTCGCCAACAACAGCGAGGACCGCCTCACGACTCCCCTGATCCGGCGTGATGGGCAGCTCCAGGCCGCCACCTGGGACGAGGCGATGGACCTGATCGTTCAGCGATCGCGGGCGCTGGTGAAGGAGCACACCGCCGGGTCCATCGGCTTCTACACCTCCGGACAGCTGTTTCTGGAGGAGTACTACACCCTCGGCGTGATCGGCAAGGCGGGCCTGGGCACGCCGCACATGGACGGCAACACCCGCCTGTGCACCGCCACGGCCGCAGCCGCCCTCAAGGAATCCTTCGGGTCCGACGGCCAGCCCGGCAGCTACGAGGACCTCGACGTGACGGACTGCCTGCTGCACGTCGGGCACAACGTCGCGTCACAGCAGACGGTGCTGTGGATGCGGATCCTCGACCGCCTCGCCGCGCCGAATCCGCCCAGGGTGATCGTGATCGACCCGCGCCAGACCTTCACCGCTGAGCGGGCGACGGTGCACCTCGCGCCGAGGGTCGGAACGAATGTCGCCGTCCTGAACGGCCTGCTGCACCTGATCATCCGCGCGGGCCGGGTGGACACGGCCTTCGTGCAGGCGCACACCGTCGGCTTCGACGAGCTGAAGAGCACGGTCGAGACCTACACGCCCGAGTACGTCGAGGAGCTGTCGGGCGTGCCGGCCGCCGATCTGCGCGCGGCGGGCGAGATCCTGGCGAGCACCGAGACGCTGGTGTCCACCGTGTTGCAGGGCGTGTACCAGTCCATGCAGGCCACTGCGGCGGCCGTGCAGGTGAACAACCTGCACCTGATCCGCGGCCTGATCGGCAAGCCCGGCAGCGGCATCCTCCAGATGAACGGGCAGCCCACCGCGCAGAACACCCGCGAGACCGGCGCCGACGGCGACCTGCCGGGCTTCCGCAACTGGAGCAATCCCGAGCATATCCGGCAGCTCGCGCGGCTGTGGAACGTGCCCGTGAACGTGATTCCGCACTGGAGTCCGCCCACGCACGCCATGCAGATCTGGCGGTACTGCGAGCAGGGCAGTATCAAGATGCTGTGGATCCAGGCCACCAACCCGGCCGTGTCCATGCCGGACCTCGGGCGGGTCCGCCGCATCCTGGACAAGGACGACCTGTTCGTGATCGTGCAGGACGCGTTCCTGACCGAGACCGCCCGCCACGCCGACGTCGTGCTGCCCGCTGCCCTGTGGGGCGAGAAGACCGGCACCTTCACCAACGTCAGCCGCACCGTGCACATCTCCTGCAAGGCCGTGGAACCGCCGGGGCAGGCGCGCAGCGACCTCGACATCTTCCTCGACTACGCGCGCCGTATGGACTTCCGTGACGGGGACGGCCAGCCGCTGATCAAGTGGCACGACCCCGAGAGCACCTTCGAGGCGTGGAAGGCGTGCACGCGCGGGCGGCCCTGCGACTACACCGCTCTGACCTACGACAAGCTGCTGGCCGGCAGCGGCATTCCGTGGCCGGTCAACGAGCAGCACCCGGACGGTACCAAGCGCCTGTACGAGGACGGCGTGTTCCCGACGAGCGCGGACTACGCCGAGACCTACGGGCAGGACCTCGACACGGGCGCGGCGGTGAGCCCGGAGGAATACCGCGCCAACGATCCGCAGGGCAGGGCCGTGATCAAGGCCACGCACTACCGCGAGCCGCACGAGGTGCCCGACGAGGCCTACCCGCTGTGGCTCACGACGGGCCGGCAGGTGTACCACTTCCACACGCGCACGAAGACCGGGCGCTCGGAGGAGCTGAACCGCGCGGCGCCCGACGCCTTCGTGCAGCTGTCGGCCGAGGACGCGGCGGCGGCCGGGATCGAGGACGGCGAGTGGGTGCTGGTGGAATCCCGGCGCGGCGTGGTGATCGAACGCGCCCGCATCGGACACATCGTGCCGGGTCTGGTATTCATCCCGTGGCACTACGGCTCGTGGGACGACCCCAGCCGCCCGCGCGCCGCCAACGAACTCACCCTGTCCGAGTGGGACCCTGTTAGCAAGCAGCCGCACTTCAAGTACGCCGCTGTCCGGATCAGCCGGTACACCGCCACCCCGCCCCCGGGCCTGCTGGGCCGCGCGGTGGACGCCGTACAGCGGCTGGTGGGCAGCCCGGCCCCCGCCGCTCCTGCCCCGCAGCCACACACGCCGCGGCCCACGACGGGCCAGAGGGTGGACGGCTGACATGCACGTCGGCAATTACCTGGGACTGGCGCACGGCAGCGAGCAGCACCTGGTGGACGCCCTGACGAAGGTCGCCGACCACCACCGCGACGAACCAGACATCACCGAGACCTGCCAGCTTATGGCGTCGTGGTCCCGGCAGCACCTGACGCACCTTGCTCCGCTCGTGCAGAAGTACGGCGAACGGAGAAGCGCCGAGCCCGCCCACATGGAGCAGGCGCTGTTCCACGGACCGCGCCGCGGGAGCCTGGCACTGCTGCGCGACCTGCACGACCTGTGGCTGCTCACCAACGAGGTGCAGCTGTGCTGGACGGTGCTGGAACAGGCCGCCCAGGCCCTGCGCGACGACGAGCTGGAACGTGTGTGCCAGGAGTGCGGCCGGGACACCAAGCGGCAGACGGCATTTCTGCTGACCCGCATCAAGCAGGCCGCGCCCCAGGCCCTGGTGGTCGCGTCGTGACGCCGGACCAGCCTCCGGCCGGAAACCAGCGTGACGAGGCGGCGGCCGAGGCCAGGGAACGCCAGGCCATCTCGCCCACCGTGGTCCACGAGGCGATCCGCAAGGAGGGCGAGGAGGAACTCGGCCGCTCCACCGCCGCGCTCGGCTGGTCGGGGCTCGCGGCGGGCCTCTCGATGGGGTTCTCGCTGGTGGCCGAGGGCCTGCTCCAGCGCCATCTGCCGGACGTGTCGTGGCGGCCGCTGGTCTCCAAATTCGGGTACAGCGTCGGCTTTCTGATCGTGGTGCTGGGTCGCCAGCAGCTCTTCACCGAGAACACCCTCACGCCCGTGCTGCCCCTGCTGCACGAGTTCACGGGCCACCGGGCGTGGCAGGTGCTGCGTCTGTGGCTCACCGTGCTGTTCACCAACCTGATCGGAGCGTTAGTGTTCGCGTGGGTGGCCGGCAACACGGAAGTGTTCGATCCTGCCGCCCGCGCCGCCTTCGCGGACCTCGGCCGGGCGGCGGCCGACCATCCGCCCGGAACCATCCTGATCCGGGCCGTGTTCGCCGGGTGGCTCATCGCCCTGATGGTCTGGCTGCTGCCGGCCGCCGAGATGGCCCGGGTGAGCATCATCGTCATCATCACCTTCCTGGTGGGCCTCGGCGAGTTCAGTCACATCATCGCGGGCTCGGTGGAGGTGCTGTACCTCGTGTCCACCGGCGCCCTGACCTTCGGGAAGTGCGTGCTGGACTACATGCTGCCCACGTTGAGCGGCAACATTCTGGGCGGCGTGGCCCTGGTCGCGGCCCTCAACCACGCGCAGGTTGTGGCGGGCCGGCAAGGCGGAGCGTCATGACCGGCAAGCCCGACGAGCACCGGGCGGCCATTCCCGACGTGGTCTGGGCGCCCCTGGCCGCCGGCGCCCTGCTGCTGGTCGTGGGCGGGATCGGCCTGCTCGCGCATCAGCCGCTGCTGTTTCCCAGCCTGGGCCCGACCGCGTTCCTGCAGACCGAGACGCCGGACCAGCCCAGTGCGCGGGCGTACAACAGCGTTGTCGGTCACGCGATGGGCCTGCTGGCGGGTTTCCTGGCCGTGTGGCTGTTCGGCGCCTCCAGCGCCCCGAGTGTGCTGGCCACGCACACCCTGACGTCACCGCGGGTCTGGGCGTCCGCCCTGGCGATCATCCTGACGGTACTGGTGGGCCTGCTGCTCCGCGCGTCGCACCCGCCCGCCGCCGCGACGACGCTGCTCGCTTCGCTGGGCGGCTTTCCCCCCACCGTCCGCAGCGCGGTCACGGTGATGGCCGGCGTCCTGATCGTCACCGCCCTGGGAGAACTCCTGCGCCGCTGGCGGCTCCGGCAGCAGGGCGCCGGGTGAGCGGCCCACACTGAGCGGCCTGATCAGGTGGAGAAGGCCGGACTCTCCCCGTTCTCCCCGAGTGCTCTGGGGCTCGCGGTCTCGCTCTTGACGGCCGCCGCGACCATCTCCGGCAAGCGGCACGAAAAAAGCGGCCGAGAGGCCGCTTTGATTTCTCTACAATAGCTCGGTATTCACGGAAATGCAACTCCAACCGGCGGGCGAGGTTTTTCCCGTCTCAGTCGGCCTCCCCGTGGCAGGCTCGCACGGCCGGGATGCATACCCGGTGGTCCGGCAGCTCAGGGCGTGACCACGCCGGCGGCGATCAGGGCGTCGAGCGATTCGCGCACCGCCTCCAGCGACGAGTACCGCGGCGCGTACCCCAGCGCCCGGCGCGCCTTCTCGATGCTGGCTGACGGACTGCGCGCGATGTGCTCCCACGTGGCCTCGGCGTCTCCGGCCGCGACCGACGAGCGCCACTCCTCGAAGGGCGCGTACGTGAGGGCCGCGTCGTGCCCGAACCAGCGGGCGACCGCCTCGGCGTAACCGCGCAGCGTCAGGGCGGCGGGGGACACGACGTGGAAGGCCTCGCCCACCGCCGCCCGCCAGTGGGTCAGCGCCCGCTCGAAGCCCTGGGCCACGTCGTCGGCGTGGACGTGGTGCACCGTCTCCAGCCCGAAGTTCGGCAGGCTCAGGGAGTCGCCCCGCGCGAGCGTCGTGAAGACCTCCGGGTTGAAGTGACCGGCCGGATTCAGGGGTGCCCAGCCGACCCCGACGATGTGGCCGGGGTGCAGCACCGTGGCGGGAAATCCGCGCTGCCGGGCC
Organism: Deinococcus metalli; assembly: GCF_014201805.1. Lineage (NCBI taxonomy): Bacteria > Thermotogati > Deinococcota > Deinococci > Deinococcales > Deinococcaceae > Deinococcus > Deinococcus metalli. The sequence goes on from NZ_JACHFK010000004.1 coordinate 70,643, forward strand.
TCCGTGAGCAGCTCGCGTTCGATGGTGGCCTTGTCGGTGCCGTACGTGCCGAACGGGCGCCGGGGCGCGCTCTCTGGGGTGGGCACCTCGGCGGACGGGCCGTGGACCCAGATGGTGCCGCAGTGCAGGAAGTGCTGCACATGGCCGCGGAGCGCTTCGACCAGGTGGCGGTTGCTGTCCGGCGTGAAGCAGATCAGGTCGATCACGGCGTCCGGCCGCAGCGCCAGGATCTCGCGGCCGAACTCGCCCGCCGCTTCGGCCCCGGCGCGGTCGATGGCGACCTGTTCCACGGCCCGCCACGCGGCGCCGTGCTGGTACGGCTCGCGCTGCTGCCGGCTCACCGAGACCACGTCGCAGCCGAGCGCCAGCAGCCTCGGCACCAGGTGGGTGCCTATGTGTCCTGTCCCGCCAATCACCACAACCCGCATTGCGACCTCCCGCCGGGCGCCGGCGTCTCCCAGGCAGCCCGTGTGCTCGCCGCACTGTAGCGGAGGGCGCCCGGCCCACACCGCGGGCGGCGGCCGGTCACGGCTTGGGAGGCGCGCCGATCGTCCACGTCACGTCCCGGGTGTACGTGCTCCCGCCGTCCCACGGCTGGGTGCCGCCCGGGTCCGCGAGCCAGAGCGTGCCCTGGTAGCGGCGGATCGCGGCCGCGCGGAAGTTGTAGGACACCAGGGTGACGCCGGCGCCGTCGGCGCTCCGCTGCGGGCAGAAGGTGGCGTCCTGCCGGAAGCCCAGCGAGGTCACGTCGTCGGCCTCCACGTGCAGCAGGGACTCCCGGTGGCGCAGGTAGCTCTGCGGATCGCGGGCGGACCGGAAGGACGTGCACGTGGGGTCGGCCAGGCCCGGCACCGATACCAGCGTCGCGCCCAGGAGGTCTGTCACGCTGGCGCTGGCCGGCAGCGGCCCGTATTGCAGGGGATCGGCGGTGTACAGCAGGAACGAGGCTCCGCCGGGCACCCCGAGGGCCACGGGGCCGGGCCGGATGGGCACGCGGGTGGACGGCGCGCCGGACGCGGCGATCAGCGCGCGGTGCGCGGCCCGCACGCGCGCGGCGTCCACCTTCAGGACCTGCCGGTCGTAGGTGAGCAGGCCGTTGACCTCGCCCTCCACGTCGGTGATCTCGGTGTAGATGGCGGCGCTGAGGCCCGCGTTGGCGATCATGGGCCGCAGGCTGCCGATCAGGCCCAGGTAGCGGCGGTTCAGGTCGGCGGCGGTGTCCTGCATCTCGTACGAGAAGCTGGTCGCCGGCGACCACTCGTGGCCGGGCGTGCGCAGGCCCAGCCCGCCGAACTCGCCCAGCACCGCCGCACGCCGCGCGCTGGGCGACGGGGAACTCGGCCCGACGTACACGTGCCAGTCGGCCAGGTCGCCGTTGCCGCCGTCGCGGGCGCCGCAGCAGTTGATGCCGCTCATGTTGTTGACCAGTCGGCTGGGGTCCCAGCGCCTGACGGCCTCGGCCAGCGGCGCCTGCGCGAACTGCCCCCAGCCCTCGTTCTGATTCACCCACGTCACGATGGCCGGCGAGGAGCGGTGCTGGTCGATGATCCGCCGGTATTCGCGGACAAACTCGTTGGCCGCGCCCGGCGTGACCGGCAGTTCGGTCATCATGCTGGGCATGTCCTGCCACACCAGCAGACCGAGCTTGTCGGCCCAGTAGTACCAGCGCTGCGGCTCGACCTTGATGTGCTTGCGCACCATGTTGAAGCCCAGCTCCTTGTGCTTCACGAGGTCAAACTTCAGCGCGTCGTCGGTGGGCGCGGTGTACAGGCCGTCGGGCCAGTAGCCCTGGTCGAGCGTGCCGAGCTGGAACACGAACTTGCCGTTGAGCACCGGCCGGGTCCAGCCGTTCACCGTCGCCAGGCCGATCGAGCGCATGCCGAAGTAGCTCTGCACGCGGTCCACGGTCCTGCCGCCCTGCTCCACAGTGACCGTGAGAGTGTACAGGAACGGATCGTCCGGCGACCACAGGTGCGCGGCCGGCACGGGCAGCCGGATCTCCTGGCCCAGCTCCCCGGTGGCCGTCCCCACGACCGTCGCCCCGGCCTTCGCTGTCAGGTGCACGCGGCCCTGCCCGGTGCCCTGTACGGTCGCGCGCAGGGCGCGGCCCGGCACGTCCGGCGTGAGGGTCAGCCGCGACACATGTGTCGCGGCGACGGGTTCCAACCATACGGTCTGCCAGATACCGGAACTGGCGGCATAGAAGATTCCGCTCGGCTCCAGGCGCTGCTTGCCGACGGGAGCCCCGCCCTCGCCGGTGTCGTCCAGCACGTGCACGATCACCTCGTTCACGCCGCGCACGAGCTGCGGCGTGATGTCGAAGCTGAAGGCGTCGTAGCCGCCGCGGTGCGTGCCGACCGGGCGACCGTTGACGTACACGGCCGCGACCGTGTCCACCGCGCCGAAGTGCAGCAGGACGCGCCGCCCGGTCCAGCCCGCCGGCAGCGTGAACGTCCGCCGGTACCACATTGCAGCCTCGTGGCGGGCCACGCCGGACAGCGCGGACTCGACCGGGAACGGCACCAGCACGGTCTCGCGCAGCGTGCGGCGCACGGGCACGGCGTCACCGCTACCGGCCGCCTGGAACTGCCATGGGCCGTTCAGATTCAGCCATTCCGGGCGCACGAGCTGCGGCCGGGGATACTCCGGCAGCGGCCGGGTGGTGGACACCTGCGCGGTCCACGGCGTCCGCAGGAGGGGTTCCTTTGGCTGGAGCGAAACCTGACCCCCCTCCGCCCCCGCGAGGCCGACCACGGCCAGCGCGACCGCAAGGGCACGAGCTAACCACCGGACGGTCTGCGAGCGGTGGAATGGTCGGGTGAGCCGACGTGGATGCATGATTCCTTGCACGTGGTGACCTCCAACGGGAATGGGGCGCGGCAGCGCAGCCACCCGCGCCCCGGAGTGATGGGGAACGGTCCGGGGTGGTGCTGCCGTGGCCGGTGTCCTGCGAATGCCGCCAGGGTACCGCAGCGCGCGTGGACGCGGGCAACTCCCGGTGGCGGCGGGCAGATGGGCGGTGGGCCAGCCGTCCTCGCCAGCAGGGGAGAGGCCAGCCCGCTTCAGGACGACGGGCCGGCGCCCGGCCGCAGGTCTGCCGGCGTGCGCAACGCCACCTGGATCTGGGTGTGCACCGGGGGCAGGGTGCTGCCGCCGATGCGCCGGAACAGCTGCTCGCCGGCCTGTTTTCCCATCTCGATGGGGTCGTAGCTCACCACCGTGATGGGCGTGGTCAGCAGGTCCGCGAACTCGAAATCGTCGAAGCTGGCCAGCGGCAGCCAGTGGCGGCGGTCATGCATGGCCTTGAGCGCCCCCACCACGATGCGGTTGTTGGTCACGAAGACGGCGGTAGGCCGCGTGGGCAGGTCGAGCAGCGCGTGCATGGCCGCTTCCGCCTGCCGGTCGCCGTGGTACCCCTGGAGGATCAGCGCCCGGTCCGGCGACAGCCCCGCCTCGCGCAGCGCGTCGAGATACCCGGCGGTGCGTTCGCGCCCCGTGTAGACCTCCGGGTCGCCGTCGATCATGGCGATACGGGTGTGGCCGTCGCGCAGGAGGTGCTGCACGGCCCGGTGCGCGCCGTCCCGATTGCTCAGCAGCACGGTGTCCACGGCCGACGGGGGGCTCAGCGGACGGTCCACCGCGACGACCGGCAGGCTCTCCAGCACGTCGGGTGTGAGCGTCTGGTGGGCGAGCACCGTGGGCACCACGATCAGGCCCGCGACGTTGTGTTGCAGGAACGCGCCGATGACCTGACGTTCGCGTTCCGGCTGCTCCTCGCTGCTGGCCGTGAGCAGCAGGTGTCCGTGCTGCCGGGCGACGTCCTCGATGCCGCGCGCGATGGCCGAGTAGAAGGGGTTGCCCATGTCGCCAGTCACGAGGCCGATCAGGGCGGTGGACTGTCCGGGCCGCAGGCTGCGGGCCTGTTCGTTGCGCCGGAACCCCAGGTGGTCGATGGCCGCCTGCACGCGGCTGCGGGTGCCCGGGTCGACGCGTGGCTCGTCGTTCACCACCCTGGACACGGTCTTGATGCTCACGCCGGCGAGCCGGGCGACATCGTGCATGGTGGGGCGGGCGGTCATACGCCGAAGTGTAGACAGTGCGGCCGGTGGGGGCTGGACATTCGCAGTGTCATGTCCGATTTGCGACAACGTTGTCTGAGTTACAGCAACGCGGTGATGCGAAATTTGCCGGCTAGGATGTACATTTTGCTATAATCCCTGACCCGCAGGTCATTTTTGTCGCTGCGGCACGCTCCGGGCAGGTCTAGACCACCCGGCGGTGCAGGCGAGTGCTCGTAGTCGGGCTGGCCGGGACCGTATGCCAGAGAAAGACTGCTCAGACGACAAAACGAACCCACTGGCCTCTGCGCTCTGACGCCGCTTGACACGGCCGAGTCGCCCTCCTATCATCATGTCAACGTTGTCACAACTGTTCCCGTCGGGAACTTCAGGGGCGGACCTGCCGCCACGCCACGATCGCCGTCCGGACGCCACCTGCTGGCCTGTCCGCAAGGAGCGCCATGACCCATTCGTCTGTCCAGCCCCCCACGCCCCTGCTCGAGACCCGCGGCATCACCAAACGCTACGGCCACGTCGAGGCCCTGCGCGGCGCGGACTTCACGGTCTACCCCGGCGAGGTCGTCGCGCTCCTCGGTGACAACGGCGCCGGCAAGAGCACGCTGGTCAAAGCCATCACCGGCACCATCCAGCCCGACGAGGGCCAGGTGTACTTCGAGGGCCGGCCGGTCCAGATGACGTCGCCGCTCGACGCGCGTTCGCTGGGCATCGAGACGGTGTTTCAGGACCTGGCGCTGGTGCCGGACATGGACCCCGCCGCGAACCTGTTCCTGGGCCGCGAGGTGCTGCGTCCCGGCCTGCTCGGCCGCCTGGGCGTCATCGACCGCAAGGTCATGCGCCAGCGCACCATCGAGGCCTTTACCCGGCTGGGCGTGAACATTCAGGACCCCCAGGGCAAGGTGCTGGGCATGTCCGGTGGACAGCGCCAGGGCGTGGCTGTGGCCCGCGCGATGGTGTGGGCCAGCAAGATGGTGCTGATGGACGAGCCCACCGCCGCTCTGGGCGTGGTGCAGTCCCGGCACGTGAATGACCTGATCCTGCGCGTCAAGGCGCAGGGCGTGGCCGTGGTGCTGGTCAGCCACAACATGCAGCACGTGTTCGAGGTTGCCGACCGCATCGAGGTGCTGCGCCTGGGCCAGCGCGTCGCGCAGTTCCGCAAGAGCGAGACCACCATCGAGGACGTCGTCGCTGCCATGACCGGCCTGAGCATCCCGGGGGCCGCGTGAGTCTGTCGGCAGCCACCAAGTCGGCGTCGCCCGCCGCCGTGACCGCCCGGCGCCTGCTGTCGTCGCAGGCGATGCTGACGGCCGGCACGCTGCTCGCCGTCATGGCGATCTTCACCGTGCTGTTCCCGGGCAAGTTCGCCACGCCCTATAACCTCCAGACGCTGCTGGTGGACTACTCCGGCATCGTGCTGCTGGGTGTGGGCCTGACCTTCATCATGACCAGCGCCCGCTTCGACCTGTCGGTCGGCGCCGTGCTGGTGGTGTCCTGCGTGCTCGGCACCAAGGCCATGGGCCTGCTGGGCGGCACTACCGGCGGCTGGCTGGCGGTCGCCGGCGGCCTGATCGTGTGCCTGGGCACCGGGCTGCTCGCCGGCCTGATCAACGGCCTGCTGATCGTCAAGGCGCGCGTGCCGAGCATCATCGTCACGCTGGGCACCCTCAGCGTCGCGCAGGGCGCCGCGTACGTCATCACCGGCGGCGTCGATCTGTACTCGGTGCCGCAGGTCATGCTGGACACGCTCGGTCAGGGCCGCGTGCTGGGCCTGCCGGTGCCGATCCTGGTCGCCGTGGCGGCGGTGCTGGTGGGTGCCTTCGTGCTGTCGCAGACGCGCTTCGGGCAGTACACCAGCGCCATCGGCTCGAACGCCGAGGCGGCGCGCCGCGCGGGCATCAACGTTGACCGCGTCGCCATCACGCTGTACCTCATCTCCGGCGCGGGGGCCGGGCTGGCGGGCTTCATGAGCCTGGCGCGCTTCGGCTCCACCACCCTCGCCGCGCACCAGAACGACAACCTCACCGCGCTGCTCGGCGTCGTGCTGGGCGGCACCAGCCTCTTCGGCGGCACCGGCACCGTGGTCGGCACGGCCATCGGGGTGTTCATCCCCGGCGTGCTCTCCAACGGCCTGGTGATGATGCACGTCGTTCCGTACTGGCAGTACATCATCGTCGGCGTCGTGCTGATCGGCGTCGTGTACATCGACCTCGTCAAGCGCCGCGGGCGCACCGAGGGCGGCTGACCGCCCCCCCCGACTCGCCGCCCGGCCCCTTCACCCTTCACCCGCTTCCCCCCGTCCCGGCCTGATCAGGCCACACAAGGAGTCCGTATGCGTCACGTGTTCACTGCTGGTCTGTCCGCCCTGCTCCTCGCGAGCGCCCTTCCCGCCTCGGCGCAGACCGCGCCCATCGGCGGCAAGTACAAGATCGCCCTGATCCTGGGCACCACCACCGACAACTTCTACACCTCCATGCAGTGCGGCGCCGTCGAGGCCGCCCGCAAGCTGGGCGACGTGGAACTCACGGTGCAGGGCGCGCCGCGCTGGGACGCCACCCTCCAGACCCCGGTCGTGAACGCCGTGACGGCCAGCGGCGTGCAGGCCATCGCCATCGCCGTGAACGACGGCCGCGCCCTGTACGCGCCCCTCAAGGCCGCCAGCGACAAGGGCATCAAGATTCTGGGCGTCGATACCCGCCTGGCCGACTCCAGCTTCGTGGTCACCAACATCTCCTCGGACAACCGCGCGCTGGGCGCCGAGGCGGCCCGCACCCTCGCCAAGCTGATGGGCGAGAAGGGCACGGCCCTGATTCCCCCCATCACGCCCGGCATCACCACCGTCGCCGACCGCATCCAGGGCTTCATCGACGAGATGAAGGCCAAGCACAAGAACATCAAGATCGTGTACAAGGGCATCAGCGAGGACGCGTCGGCCTTCAGCGCGGCGTTCGCTGCCAACCCCGACATCACCGGCATGTTCCTGATCGCCAACAACGAGGCCCTGGTCGCGGCCGGCGCGATCCGCCAGCTGCCCGCCGAGCGCCGCGACAAGATCAGCGTCGTGAGCTTCGACGCGGCCCCGGCGCTGGTGGACGCCCTCAAGGCCAACCAGATCCAGGCCATCGTGGCGCAAAAGCCCGCCCAGATGGGTGCCCTGGCCGTGCAGATGGCCCGCAAGGCCCTGATGGGCCAGCCGGTCGCCAAGTCCATCCCGACCGGCGGCGTGGGCCTGACCGCCAGCAACATCGGCCTGCCGGCCTACTCGCAGTACGTCTACAAGTCCACCTGCAAGTAAGCGCCGAGCGTCGCGGTACGCTGCTCGGGACCACGCCCGCTTCCCCCCAGCCGCACGGTGCTCCCGGCTCCATTCTCCCGGTTCGGTGAATTCGTTGCGCGGAACGTTCTTCACCGGCCCCGGACCTCCCCCCTGACGCCGTGCCCGCTGACCGGAAACGGGCAGTGGGCACGCGCGTTCGCGTCCGTCATCCGCACTCCACGCACCACGAAGGGTCATCCGTGAACCAGCATCCAGCTCCCGTCCAGCCCCCGATCCACGACGTGCCCATGCCGGCCCCCCGCCAGGCCCCCACCCCCGCGATGCGCGCCGTGGTCGCCGACGTGACGCGCCGCCTGGGCCACACGCCGGCCGTGGCGGCCCTGTTCGCCGCGTGCTACCCGAACACCTGGGAAACCACCGTGGAGGCGCTGCCGGACGGCCGCACCTTCGTGCAGACCGGGGACATCCCCGCGATGTGGCTGCGCGACTCGGCCGCGCAGGTGAGTCCGTACCTGCCGCTGTGCGCGGACGATCCCGAGGTGCGCGGCGTGGTGGCGGGCGTGATCCGGCAGCACGCGCACCTGCTCACGGTCGATTCGTACGCGAACGCCTTCAACCGCGAGCCCGGTTCCGAGTACTCCTTCGACGTGCCGCCGCCGGGGCCGTGGGTGTGGGAGCGCAAGTTCGAGCTGGACTCGCTGTGCTTTCCGGTGTGGCTTGCGTGGCGCTACTGGCGCGTGACCGGGGAGCTGCCCCTCGACCTGCGGCCCACGCTGGGCACCATTCTGGACGTGATGGAGACCGAGCAGGACCACGACGCGCGCTCGGCGTACACCTTTGAGCGGCCCGCCGAGGCGTGCGTGCTGCCGACGGACACCCTGGTGCGTGGCGGCCGTGGCGCGCCGCACGCGCCGACCGGCATGATCTGGTCGGGTTTCCGGCCCAGTGACGACGCCTGCACGTATCCGTACCTGGTGCCCGCGAACATGTTCGCCGCCGTGGTCCTGGGGTACGCCGCGCAACTCGCCCGTGAGGTCTACGCGGACGAGGCCCTCGCAGCGCGCGCGGACGCGCTGGGCGCGGCGGTGCGCGCCGGCATCGAGGCGCACGGCGTGGTGGTGCACCCCGAATACGGCCGGGTGTACGCCTACGAGACTGACGGCCTGGGCCGGCACGTCCTGATGGACGACGCGAACGTGCCGAGCCTGCTCGCGCTGCCGTACCTGGGCTACGCCCCGGCAGACGACCCCACGTACCTCAACACCCGCCGCATGCTGCTGAGCGCCGCGAACCCGCACTACCACGCGGGCACGCACGCGGCCGGCATCGGCAGTCCGCACACGCCGGGGCGGCGCATCTGGCCGATCGCGCTGTGCGTGCAGGCCCTGACCGCCGCGCCCGGGACGGCCGGGGGCCGGCAGGAGGTCCGCGGCCTGCTGGACACCCTGGCCGCCACGACCGCCGGCACCGGCCTGATGCACGAGAGCTTCAATCCGGACGACCCCCGCACCTTTACCCGCCCGTGGTTCGCGTGGGCGAACAGCCTGCTGGCCGAGACGGTCCTGCGGTGCGTGGACATCCTGGAGGAGCCGGCGTGACCCTGACACGCCTGGAGCGGCGCCTGCGCGAACTCGAGGCCCACGTGGCCCGTCTGGGCGCGTGGCAGGACGCCCGCTCGCTCCCGCTGGACGGCTGGTCGTTCACCGCGCCCGGCCAGGAACCTCTGCCCATCCGCGAGGGCGAGCCGTGGCCGGTCGATCCGGACACGCTGGCCGAGCAGCCCGTGCTGTTTACCGTGAGCACCACCGTGCCGCCGGCGCTGGACGGTCAGCCGCTGGACGTGCTGCTCGACGTCGGCGGCGAGGGGCTGCTCACTGCTGCGCTGGACGGCGAGGTCGTGTACTGCGGCGGCCTGAACCCGTACCACCGGCGAGCGCCCCTCACGGCCGCCGCCCGGGCCGGGCAGACCCTGACGGTGACGGTCGAGGCGGTGCCACGCGGCCTGTTCGGGTCGCCCACACCCCGCCCGCACCTGGAACGCGCCCGGCTGTGCGTGCCGCAGCCGGAGGTCCACGCCCTCCACACCGACCTGAGCGTGACCGCCGCCGCGATCCGCACCCTGGGCCGCGGCGCGCTGGAACGCGGCGACGACCCGCACGGCCGTCACCCGGATACCGAGGTCGCCCTGCGCCTGCTGAACCTCACGGACGACGTGCTGGGCACGCTCGACTGGCCCTCAGGCGCCGACGCGCACCTGGCGCGGCTGCGCGACCTGGGCGGCGGCGAGGCGTTCACGCAGGGCCTGTGGTCGCTGCCGGCCGAGCTGCCGGCCGTGACCCCGGCCGATTCCGCCGCGCTGGACCGTGCCGTGGCGGCCCGCGCGGCGCTGCGCCGCGGCCTGGCGGCCCTGCGCGGGCTGTTCCCGCCGCGCGGCCGGCTGGGCCTGAGCGGACACGCGCACCTGGACCTGGGGTGGCTGTGGCCGGTGCACGAGACGCGCCGCAAGGGCCGCCGCACGCTGCACACCGTGCTGGAGCTGATGAAGCGCGACCCGTCGTTCATCTTCAACCAGTCGTCCGCGCAGCTGTACGCGTGGATGGAGCACGACGACCCGGAGCTGTTCGCGCAGCTCACGGCGCGGGTGCACGAGGGCCGCTTCGAGCCGGTAGGCGGCATGTGGGTCGAGCCCGACGGGCAGATGACCGGCGGCGAGTCGCTGGCGCGGCAACTGCTGTACGGCCAGTCGTACTTCCGCCAGACGTTCGGACGCACCTGCGAGGTCGCGTGGCTGCCCGACACCTTCGGCTTCACGCCGGCCCTGCCGCAGCTCCTGCGCGCCGCGGGCATCACGGGCTTTTTCACCACCAAGCTGAACTGGAACGAGGAAACGGTCTTCCCGCACGACCTGTACACCTGGGAGGGCCTGGACGGCAGCCGCGTGCTCGCGCACAGCGTGAACAACCCCGGCGGCAGCCGCCCCGGCCTGGGCGGGTACAACGGCGACATCCTGCCCACCGACCTGCGCGGCAGCTGGGAACGCTACAGCGGCCGCACGGCCCGCGCGTGGGGCGAGCGGCCCGCCCAGGGCCTGTACACCTTCGGCTACGGCGACGGCGGCGGTGGCCCCAGCGCCCCGATGCTGGACGCCTATGACCTGCTGCGGGACTTCCCGGCGCTGCCGGAACTGCACATGACGCGCGTAGACGACTTCTTCCGGGCGTTGCCGCAGGAGGGCCTGCCGGTGTGGGTGGGCGAACTGTACCTGGAACTGCACCGCGGCACCCTGACCTCGCAGGCGCGCGTCAAGCGCCTCAACCGGCAGGCCGAGCACCGTCTGCTGGAGGCCGAGGCGGTCGCTGCTCTGGCGTGGGCGGCGGGCGCGGTCCCGGCGGAGCCTGAGCCCTTCGCGGCGCTGTGGCAGACCACGCTGCTCAACCAGTTCCACGACATCCTGCCGGGGTCCAGCATCCGTGAGGTCTACCGCGACACCGTGCCGGAACTCCAGGGCGTGTGCGCCGCGGCGGCCGCGTTGGCAGCCGCACACTGGTCTCCACAGGACGGCGTGTGGACGGTCGTGAATCCCGCGTCCTGGCCGCGCCCGCTGAGCGTGGTGTTGCCGGGGGTACACGCGGCCGTCACGCTGGAGGGTCAGGGCGCGCTGCTGCCGGCGCAGTCGGTGTCCGGCGGCACGCTGGTGCACGCGCCGGATGTGCTGGTGCCGGCCCTGGGCTCGCTGCGTGTGGCGGTCACAGACGCCGGAGTCGTCCCGGCACCCGCCGGCACCGTCACGGCCGTGCCGGCCGGCGAGGGGGCCGTCCTCGTGAACGCCGCCCTGCGTGCCGAGATCAATGGGCAGGGCCACGTCACCCGGCTGTACGACCGTGTGGCCGGGCGCGACGTCCTCGGGCCGGCCGGGCACCACCTCACCGCCACCGTGGACCTGCCGTACGCGTGGGACGCGTGGGACGTGGCGCGCGGCGTGCCCGCCCCCGACGACGCTCCGCGCACCGAGGCGCTGGACGGCCTGTGCACCGTCGAGGTGGTCGAGGCGGGGCCGCTTGAGGCGTCGGTGCGGGTGACGCGCGTGTGGCGCGACAGCCGGATCACGCAGACCTTCGTGCTGCGCGCCGGCCAGCGGCGGCTGGACGTGCACCTGCACGTGGACTGGCACGAGCGTCACACCCTGCTGCGGGCACACAGCGACGTGAACGTCCGCACGCACGAGGCGTGGGCGGAGACCGCCATGGGCGCGCACGCCCGGCCCACCCACCGCAACACCCCGGCGGACGCCGCCCGCTTCGAGGTGAGCGCCCACCGCTGGATCGACGTCTCGGAACCCGGCGCGGGCCTGTCGCTGCTGAACGACGGCCGCTACGGCCACAGCGTCCTGGGCTGTGCGCTCGCCCTGAGCGTGGTGCGCGGCCCGATGTGGCCCGATCCGCAGGCGGACCTGGGCCGGCACGAGGTCACGTACGCGCTGTACCCGCACGCCGGCGACTGGCGCGCGGCGCACACCACCCGCGAGGCCTTCGACGTGAACAGCCCCCTGCTGGCCCACCCCGGCACCGTGGCCCTGGCGGCCCCGCCGGTCCTGGGCGGCCTGCCCCTGATGCTCAGCAGCCTCAAACGCAGCCAGGACGGCGACGGCGTGATCCTGCGCGTGTATGAACCGCACGGGCAGCGCGGCGTGGCCACCCTCGACCTGAACGGGTTCGCGTCGGCGCAGCGCGTGACGCTGCTGGAGGACCCTGCCGGCCCGGTCCTCACCGGCCCCGCGCCGCTCGACCTGGACGTCCGGCCCTTCGAGATCCTCACCCTGCGCCTGCGCCAGTCCACTCCGGCGGGCACATCGGGTCCTCCGGCATGACGCCCCCCCACGTCCTGGCGCTCGACGTGGGCGGTAGCCACGTCACGGCCGGGCTGGTCGATCCCGTGTCCCGCGACGTGGTCACCACCGCGCGGCGCGACCTGCCCCACACCAGCGGCGCGGAGGAGCTGCTGGACGCGTGGGCGGACGCCCTGCGCGAGGTCACGCCCGCCGGCGCCGCCGGCCCGCTGGCCCTGGGCGTGGCGGTGCCCAGTCCCTTTGATCTGGTGGGCGGGCGGTCCCTGATGCTCCACAAGTTCCCCGCCCTGCACGGCGTGCCCCTGCGGGACGCGCTGCGGGCGCGGCTGGGTCACCCGCCCGGCCCGGTCGTCTTCGGCAACGACGCCGACGTGTTCGCCCTGGGCGAGTGGTGGGCCGGCGCGGCCCGCGGCTGCGCGCGGATGATCGGCGTGACCCTCGGCACTGGCCTGGGCTCGGGCTTCGTCGCGGACGGCCGGATCGTGACGACCGGCCCGGACGTCCCCCCGGACGGCGAACTGTGGAACACGCCGGTGGCCGGCGGGATCGCGGAGGACATCGTGAGCGGCCGCGCCCTGGCCCACCTGGCGCGGCTCCACACCGGGGAGGAGCAGGCCCCGGTGGCGCTCGCGGCGGCGGCCCGCGCCGGGTCCCCAGCCGCCCGCGCCGCCTTCGCCGCCTTTGGGGACGCGCTGGGTGGCGTGCTCCGGCCGTGGGTGCAGCACTTCCGTCCGGAGGCCGTGGTCCTCGGTGGAAATCTCAGCCGCGCCTTCGACGTGTTTGCCCCCGCTGCCGGCGCCCACCTGCCCGCCGGCCTGCTGCGCCCAAGCGAGCGCTTTGAACACGCCGCCCTGCTGGGAGCCGCCGCGCTGACGCTGGGAGTCGAGACGCCCTCTTCGTGAAGCGGCCACTGAACAGGGGAAGACGGCGCCCGGACGTCGGCGGCCCGTCGGCGTGAAGGGACGGCCCCTGGTTCCGCCGGTTCCCGGGGTGCACACTGGAGCGACCCGCTTCCGAGCCCCGGGCCGCCGCAGGCTGGGCCACGCAGGGAGGCCGCCCCCGTACAAGTCGGGAAGGGGGTCATGGGCCTGGGCGGCCCCAGTGGGCCCGTAGAACCCGGCGTGGGCCGCCCCCCGCACCACTCCAGCCCCTGGTTTGGCTGTCAGGCCAAGGCGATCATCCTCTCAGCGCAGCAGGGAAGCCCCGCCGTCCACGTAGATCTCGACTCCCGACACGTGCCGCCCCAGGTCCGAGGCGAGGAAGACGCAGGTGTCCGCCACGTCCACCGGCTCGCCCTCGCCCTCGTTGAGCGCCGGGTTGCCCAGCGGCAGCTCGACCTTGATGCCGATCTTGTCCGTGCCGCGCTGCTCGGTGCGCTGGCTGATCTGCGTGTGGATCAGGCCCGGGCACACGGCGTTGCAGCGGATGTGGTGGCGGCCCAGTTCCAGCGCGATCATCTTCATGAACGCGACCTGCCCGGCTTTGGAGGCGCTGTACGCGCTCGCGCCCGCGCTGGAGAACGTGCGGGTCCCGTTCACACTGCTGGTGATCAGGATGCTGCCGCCGCCGGCCCGTTTGAGGTGCGGCACGGCGTAGTGCACCGTGAGATATGTGCTGCGCAGGTTGGTCGCCTGCGTCCGGTCCCACTCCTCGGGCTGCAGTTCGTCGATGGGCGCCCACACGCCGTTGATGCCCGCGTTGGCGAACACGATGTCGAGCTGTCCGTAGGCGGTCACAGCCTGATCGATGGCGCGGCGGACAGCCTCTGCGTCGCTGACGTCGCACTCCACGTAGAGCGCGGACCCGCCCGCTGCCTCGATCTCGGCGCGCACGCGTTCGCCCTCCTCCGGTTGCACGTCGGCCAGGACCACCCGCGCGCCTTCCTGCGCGAACCGCCGCGCCGTACTCGCCCCGATGCCGCTCGCGGCCCCTGTGATGAACGCGACCTTGTTGTCCAGCATGCCCATGGGATCGCTCCTTGTTCGGTGACTCGGTCAGGTGATGACGGGAGAGGTGTGCCGGCCCTGGCAGGACGGCAGTCGCCGTTCCCATCGGTCGGCGCCGGCCAGGCCCAGCCCACGGCCCGGGTGCAGCGTAGGGGGCGCGTGCGGGGCCGACATAAGAGCTGCCCCCGCTCAGGCTTGAGCTGTTTCAGCGGCTGCCGTCATGTTGGCTTTCCTTCCCATGAATCTGCACAGGATGACCGGGCCGTGCCCTGTGCTCAGGGGCGGAACAGGGGCTGTACCGCCGGGTACAGGTCCGACCAGCGCGCGGAGTGCGCGGCGTACTGCCGGGCGCGCGCCGGGTCCGGCGTGAAGCGGGTGCCGGCGCGCTGGTCGAGCACCTGGGCGCGGTACGCGGCGAACGACGGTGCCCAGCCGAGAAACGCGAAGGCTGAATACGCGCTGCCCAGCACCGGCAGCAGGGCGGCGTCCGGGGGCACGGTGACCGGCGCGTCCAGCACGTCAGCGAGGATCTGACACCACACCGCGCTGCGGGCACCTCCGCCCAGCACCGGCACCACGCCGCCGAGGGAAGGACGGACCACGCCCAGCGTGCCGCTGGTGGCCTTCAGGGCATACGCCACCCCCTCCAGCACCGCGCGGGCGAGGTCTCCCGCCGCGCTGTGGCCGCCCACGCCCACGAAGACGCCCCGGGCGTGCGGGTCGCTCACGGGTGACCGCTCGCCATCCAGGTACGGCAGGCACAGCAGCGTGGCCGGTGCGGCCCGGGCCACCAGGGCCTCGAGCCGGGCGTAGTCGCCGTCTGCAAAGGTGTCGGCGGCCCAGCGGTGCGCGGAACCGACGTTACTGACCGGCGCGACCGTCAGCACGTCGTCTGCGTGGAGGAGGGGCAGGCGGAATACTCCCGCACCCGCGGGCTCCGGCGTGCGGCGCCGCACGGCCCCCACCCACCCGCTGGTACCGAGGTACACGTAGCGTTCGCCCTCGCCCAGGACGCCGGCCCCCAGGGTCGTGGCCCCGGCGTCGCCCAGCCCGGTGAGGACCGGCAGGCCTACGGGCAGGCCCGTCTGTGCCGCCGCGTCCGCGCGCACCCGTCCGGCCAGCTCGTGCGGCCAGCGCAGGTCCGGCAGCACCACTGCGAGCCCCAGGGTGCGCAGCCATTCGGACCACCACGTGGCGCGCCCGAGGTCGTACAGGCCCGTCGTCGCCGCCGTGGTGTGGTCCGTGACGTGCTCGCCGCACAGCCGCCCGGTCAGCACTCCGGCCGCGCCCACGTGCAGGTGCACGTCGCCGGCCAGCACGCCCGGCACGTGGCGGGCCAGCCAGCGCAGCTTGGGAAGCACGGACGCCGCTCCGTACGGATTGCCGGTGGCCGCGGCCACGTCCACGCCGAGCCGCGCCGTCACCTCGGCCGCCTCCGCCCCGGCGCGGGTGTCCGAGTACAGCACGGCCGGATGGATGGCCACGCCGGCGCGGGTCAGCACCACGTCCTGCATCTGGCCGCTCAGGCTCAGGGCGCCCAGCGTGTCCAGATCGGCGCCCTGGGCGCGCCACGCGGCGCAGATCTCGACCAGCGCGGCCCACCACGCCGCCGGGTCCTGTTCCACATGCTCCGGCACGGGCCGCCGCGTCTCGAGCGGGACCTCGTGCGCGGCGATCAGCGCCCCGGTACGGTCCAGCAGCACGCCCTTGACCGCCGTGGTGCCGACGTCCACGGCCGCGACGGCGTGTGGACGGTCGGTCACGGGGCCGCTCCACGCCGGGTCACGGCCGGATCACCGCTCACCGCGCCCCGCGCCGAGCCGCTGCACGATCACCGCCAGGATGACGATCAGGCCAGTGATCACGTCCTGCAGGAACGTGGGGATCTGCAGGATGGTGAGCCCGTTGGCCAGCACGCCGATGATCAGAGCGCCGAGCACGGTGCCCGGCACGTTCGGCACGCCGTCCTTGAACGCGGTCATGCCCAGGAACGCGGCGGCGTACGCGGGCAGGAACAGCCCGTTGCCCCCGGTGGGCTGCGCCGAGCCCAGGCGCGACGCGAGCAGCGCCCCGGTGAAGGCCGCCAGCAGGCCGGACACCGCAAAGGCCGCGACCGTATGCGTCCCCACACTGATGCCCGCGACGCGGGCGGCCGCCCGGTTGCCGCCCACGGCGTACAGGCGCCGGCCGAAGGGCGTGTGGGTCAGGACGAACCACGCCAGCACCGCCACGGCCAGCATCACCAGCGACAGCGCGGGCACGCCCAGTACGGCCGCGCGCCCCAGCGCGGAGAACGCGTCGGGGATGTTCTCGAACACGGTGCTGCCGCCGGTCATCCAGAACACCAGCCCTCCCAGCACCGTGCCCATGGCGAGCGTGGTGATAAACGACAGCAGGCCAAACCGGGTGATCAGCCAGCCGTTCACCACCCCGGTCACCACGCCTGCGGCCGCCGCCGCCGCGAAGCACGCCGCCACCGGCATGCCCGCCACCGCGAGCTGCGCGGCCACCACGCCGCCCAGGCTGGCCAGCGCGCCCACCGAGAGGTCAAACTCGCCCACCACCATCACAAAGGTCGCGGCGATGGCGATGATCACCAGGAACGAGATCTGCCGCGTGATGTTCAGGGCGTTCTCCACGCTGAAGAACGCGTCCGGGCTCAGGACGCTGAAGACGGCGACGATGGCGAGCGCGGCCACGGCGGTGCCGTAGCGGCGCGTGAAGTGCGTGACCCGCAGTGCGGGCGCCCGCTTACTCTCCTGCATCCGCCCCGCCCTCGCCGTAGCACGCGCGCAGCACCGCGTCCTCGCGCCGCTCCTCGCCGGTCAGGTCGGCCACCGTGCGGCCCGCACGCAGCACCGCCACGCGGTCTGCGATGTCCAGCAGCTCGCCGAGGTCCGAGGTGACGAACACCACGCCCGCGCCTGCGCGCGCCTGCTCGCGCAGCAGGTCGTGGATGGCCCGGCGCGTCATGACGTCCACCGCCTGCGTGGGCTCGTCACACAGCCACACGCGGGGGCGGCCCGCCAGGGCGCGCGCGAACAGGACTTTTTGCTGGTTTCCTCCACTCAGTTCCTCCACGGGCTGCTCGGGTCCGCTCGCGCGGATCGTCAGCGCGCCCATGCCCTGCGCCACCGCCCGCTGCTCGCGCGCGCGCCGCACGACGCCCCACGTGGTGTGGTCGGCCAGCGTCGCGAGCGTCATGTTCTCACGGACGCTCAGGTGGCCCACCAGGCCCTGCTGGCGGCGGTCCTCCGGAATCAGGACGGGCCGGGCGCCGTCGTCCCACCGCACCGTTCCGCGGCCGCGGACCCGCAGCCCCGCCAGCGCCTCCAGCAGCTCGGTGCGGCCTGCTCCCCCGAGGCCGTACACCCCGAGGATCTCCCCGGCGCGCAGCGTGAACGACACGTCGCGCACCCGGCCGTCCCGCGTGGCGAGGTGCTCCACCGCCAGCAGGGCCTGGCCGCCCGGTGTGGGGTGATTGGCCGGCGCGTCTGTCCTCCGGTCGGGACGGGTGGTGGCCGGGCCGGACATCGCCTCGACCAGCCGCGCGGCGTCTGCCTCGCCCCGCCGGAACCGCGCGGCCACCCGTCCGCCGCGCAGCACGGTGAGGTGATCGGCCAGATCGAGCACCTCCGCGAGCCGGTGCGACACGTACAGCACGGCCGTGCCCTCCGACCGCAGGCGGCGGATCAGGGTGAACAGGAGTTCCGCGTCGTGGTGTGTCAGGGACGCGGTGGGCTCGTCGAGGATCAGCAGGCGGCTGCGGACCATCACGGCCCGCAGCACCTCCGTCATGGTGCGCTGCGTGGGCGTGAGGTGCTGGGCGGGTTCGTCCAGCGGCACGTGCACGCCCCACTCGTCTTGCAGCGCACGCGCGGCGCGGCGCATGGCGCTCCAGTCCACGCCCCAGCCGCGCCGCGGGTACGCCGACCCCAGGTACAGGTTTTCGAGCACGCTGAACCCGGGCACCAGCTGACGCTCCTGATGCACCACGCGGATGCCGCGCGCCTGCGCGCCCTCGGGGCCAGGGTCGTGTGCGGGCACGCCGTCCCACAGCAATTCGCCCGCGCTGGGCGGGTACAGGCCGCTCAGCACCTTGATCAGGGTGCTCTTGCCCGCACCGTTCTCGCCCACCAGGCCGTGGACCTCCCCGGCGCCGAGCGAGAGGTCGACGGCCTGAAGCGCCGCGTGCGCGCCGAAGGTGCGGGTCACGCCGCGCAGCGTCAGCAGGGGCGCAGCGGACACGGCCGGGTCTGGGCTGCGGGTCAGGGCTGACGGGTGACGAGCGTGGCCGGCGCGTACAGTTCCGTGGCGCTCACCTTCTGGCCGCCGAAGACCCGCTCGATCTGCTGGGCGACCAGCACGGCCATCTGCGGGAAGTTCTGCTTCAGCGTCGCCTTGATGGGCGAGCCCTTCTGGATCATGCTCACGGCCTGGCTGGTGCCGTCGATACCCACGACGATGATGTCGTCACGCCCGGCTGCCTGGAGGGCCTGCGCGACGCCGATGGCCGGTTCATCCCAGCCGGCCCACACGGCCGTGATGGCGCCCTTGCGCGAGTTGGCCAGCAGGATGTTCTCCATCTGCTTGCGCGAGTTCTCGATGGGACCGGGCACCTGCACTTCCTGCTCGGTCACGACCTTGATGCCCGGAGCGGCCTTGAGCGCCGCGTCAAGCGCCAGGGTGCGTTTGAGCACACCCGGATGCGGCCGGTACGTGAGCACCACGAGGTTGCCCTTGCCGTTCATCGCCTTGAACAGGTATTCGGTGATGGTCTTGCCCATGGCCGTGTTGTCGCTGGTGGCGTTCATGGCCATGCCGCTGATGTAGCCGCTGTCGAGGCCGAAGACGGGAATCTTGGCGTCGTTCGCGGCGCGGATCTGGTTCTTCAGCTGATTCGGGTCGGTGCTGACGATCACGATCGCGTCCGCCTTCGCGGCGATCACGTCCTCCATGCGGCTGGCGAGCTGTCCGACGTCGCCCTTGGTGTCCACCACGTTCGTCTTCCACCCGCGTTTGCTGGCCTGGGCCTGCAACGACGCGATCATCTGGTTGGTCGTCACCGACTGCTGGAAGGGCGTCAGGATGGCCACGGTCTTCGCGGAGGCCGCGCCGCCGGCGAGCATGCCGAGGGACAGCGCCGCCGTCCAGAACGTAAGCCGCATCGTCGCACGTGGGGAATTCACCATGGGTCACTCCTCGTGCGGGCCGGCCGCACGTCAGGGTCGAGAGGTTGCGTGTTCAAGAACTGTGACTGACGTCATTCTACAGTAGGCGGCCGCCCACCCCCGAGCGCGGCCGGACTGTCTAGGACGCGTCAGACTTCCTCGCTGCAGACCGGATGCAGGTCGGAGGCCACGGTGTGACGCGCCCAACGGCGTGTGGGCACCGGCACCTCGGTGCTGGACCTGAAAACAGGCGGGTGGCCGGGAACATTTTCCCCGGCCACCCCCTCTCGGCGCCGTTTACTTCAGCGTAGAGACGCGCACGCTGTCGAAGCGGGTGGTGAAGCCGCTGCCGCCCATCGAGAACAGGCCGATCCGGGCCTGGCCCAGCGTGTGGGTCCACGTGCCGCCCCGGGTCCATGTCACGCCGTCGCGGCTGGAATACGCGGTGTACGTTTCCTCCGTCGAGGGCGCCGGGCGGGCGCGCCGGACGATCCGCAGCCACGTGTCGGGGCCGGGGGCCGACAGCACCGTGTTGCCGTAGCGCGGGTAGTGGGCCGGCACCGGGCTGAGTTCCTTGGCGTACTCGATCTGGCGGGTGTTCCAGATGGACACCACGCCCAGCTTGATGAAGTTGTCGTCGTTGCCGTAGATCAGCACGCCGCCCTGCGCGTAGTTGTAGCAGCAGCCCTGGTCCGGCAGGTCGATGGTCAGCTTGACCTCGACCGCGTAGTCGCCGGCCGGGGCCGCCTCGGTCAGCACGGAGGCGGAGTTGCTGTCCACATACAGGTCCGCCGCCTGCGTGGCGAAGCGCAGCGCGCCGCCCTCCACGCCGGCCACCCCCGCGGCCGGCGGCCGCACCCAGCTCCAGCGGGCGCCCAGGGCCGCGCCGTCGAAGTCGTCGCTGGAGTCGGCCAGCGGAGCACCGAGCTCATCCGGTGTGGGCAGCTGGGGCGTGTACGCACTGACCTGGCCGGGCTGGGCAGCGGGTGCGGGCATCGCCCCGTCGGACGCCCAGTTGCCGGCGCGCACCGTGGGCCAGCCGCCGATCCAGTCGAGGGGATCGAGCAGCACGGGCCGCTTGTTGACCCCGCCCGGCGTGAAGTAGGCGTCGTTCGGGTCGATGGCGTGGTACAGCGTCCAGTCCTGGCCGCCGGCGTCCGTGAACACCGCGTTGTGGCCGGGGCCGACCCAGCGGTTGCCGTTCATGCTGATCACCGGCGTGCCGCCCACCCGCGGATCGAGCAGCGACACGCCGTCCCGGTCCACGAACGGCCCGGTCGGGGACGCCGAGCGGCCGGCGAAGATGCTGTAGCCCGTCAGTGGCCCGTTGCAGCAGTTGGTGGCCGAGCCCATCAGGTAGTACCACGTGCCGTGCCGCACCACCTGGGCGCCCTCGTAGCGGTTGTCGAGCGCGACCTCCACCTGGGTGGCGGGGTCGGTGCTCAGCCCGTCGGCGCTCAGCCGGCGCACCGAGATGCCGCCGAAGTAGCTGCCGTAATACAGCCACGCCTGTCCGGCGTCGTCCACGATCACGTCCGGGTCGAACACCCAGCGGCGGTCGGTCGGGGTGCCGCCGGGAGGGGCCTGTGGTTCGACCACGGGCGTGCCGCTGTCGGTCCACGGCCCGGCCGGCGAGTCGCTGGTCGCCACCCCGATGGCGCTGCCGCCCGCCTTGGTGTCGCTGGCGGTGTAGTACAGGCGGTACTTGCCGTTCACGTACTCGACGTCCGGAGCCCACAGCCCGGCATCGTCCTTCACCCACGCGGGCTTCTGGGCGAAGGCGTCCCCGATATACGTCCAGTGCACCAGGTCCGTCGAGCGGGCCATGGAGATCAGGTGGAACGTCAGGTTGCCCTGCGCGTCGACATCGGCGGCGTTGTGCGGGTCCGTGGTGCAGTACAGGTACCACGCCGCGTCGCCGGTCGTACGCGACTGGATCACCGCCGGGTCGGCGCACGACTGCACCCGGGTGCCGTCCGCCTTCACGACCTGTAGCGGATTGGTGTACGTCAGCCTCACGGTCGGGGACGTGACGGTGTGGCAGCCGGACAGCAGCCCGAGCGCCACCACGCCCGGCCACACCGGGAAACGGCGGAAGGGAGACGGACGGCCGGGAGTACGCATCGCTGAACCTCCTGAGGTGGCGAGGGGCAGGGGCTGGCCCGTTCACGTTCCGCCGGGCGTCTGCGCGTGGCGGCTCCGCGCATCCACGCCGGACGGACGGCGGCAACGGGACGGAATTCCAGCGCGGGGCGACGGGCCATGCGCGACTGGGACGGAGAAAATGGGACAACTCAAGGCTAACACGCGTGCTCCCGCCGTTCGCTGTGGGTGAGCGCTCCATGAACTCAGCCGTGCCCACCTTGCCCCCGGCCGCCCCGCGTCGGCGCGTGCCGGTCGAACCGCACCCGACGGGACGTTGCCACGCTGACATGCTGCGCGGCGAGTCCACCGCGGCCAGTCCACTTCGGGGCGGTGTGCAGGCTCCATGTGCGCCGGTGTATTGGACGCCCATGAAGACGCGTTCAGCCGATTCGGATGCCGTGCGAGAAGTTGTCTAAAGGCAATTCACCCGCCCTGGACGGCATGGTGACGTGTGACACCACGCTGCCGGCCCACCCTGCAGCCGACCGCTCCCTCCCGGTCCACGGTGCCGGGTACGGGGCGAGCGGGCAGGGCGACTGGACGGCGGCGGGCGCACGGGAGGCGACATGAACGCACAACAGGTGGCGAGGGGGCTGGGCTGGTTCAGCCTCGGCCTCGGAACCGTGGAACTGCTGGCCCCCGGTCACGTGGGCCGGTTCGTGGGTGCCCGCGCGGCTCAGACCCACGGCGGGCTCGTCCGCGCCTACGGGGTGCGGGAAGTGATCGCGGGGCTGGGCCTGCTGACCCAGCCGGCCGCTGCCGCGCCGTGGGTGTGGGCGCGGGTGGCCGGCGACGTGCTGGACCTCGCCACCGTGGGCCGCGCCCGGCCGGACGAGCCGCACGCCCACCAGCGGCTGACCCGGAGCCTGCTGATGCTCTCGGGCGTGACACTGCTGGACGTCCTGGTGGCGCGGGCGCTGAGCCAGGCCGCGTCGCCCTCGCCGGCGCGCCGGATCGCCGCCCACGCGGCCTGACAGGGAGGACATGAGCATGACGACCCACGACCAAGCCCGACGCGACAGCCCCCAGAACTCCAGTCCGGCCGACCGCCTGCTGTTCGGCGGGCTGGCCGTCGGCCTCATCGCCCTGAGCGTGCGCCAGCGCGGAAGCGTCGGGGTGTTCCTCGGAGCCGGGGGCGCCCTTCTGCTCGCCGGCGCGGCGATGGGAGAGGGCCTCGGCCCTGCCCTGACCCATGTGCGCCGCACCGAGGACGACCACATCCGCGTCCAGAAGGCGATCACCATCGGCATGAGCGCCGACGACCTGTACAGCTTCTGGCGTCACCTGGAGAACCTGCCGCGTTTCATGCAGCACCTGGACTCGGTGACGACCCAGGACGGCGACGGCCGGCGCTCGCACTGGGTCGCCCGGGCGCCCGCCGGTACGCATGTCGCGTGGGACGCCGAGATCACCGCCGACGAACCTGGTCGCCGCATCGCGTGGCGGTCGCTGGCCGGCGCCACCGTACCCAACGAGGGCGAGGTCGAGTTCCGGCCGGCGCCGCAGGGCCGCGGCACGGAACTCCACGTCTCGCTGACATACCGTCCGCCGGGCGGCAGCCTGGGCGCGACCGTCGCCCGGCTGCTGGGCGAGGACCCCGAGATGCAGGTCGCCCAGGACCTGCGGCGGCTCAAGCGAGTGCTCGAGGTCGGGCACGAACCCACCACCGAGGGCCAGTCCAGCGCCCGCAAGGGGCCGGCGAAGGCGGAGGCCAAGATGTACGACAACCGGAGAACCTCGTGAAGGCCGTCGTGTGGCAGGGCGTCAACCGCATGCGTGTGGAGACCGTGCCCGACCCCGAGATCCTGCGGCCCACCGACGCCATCGTGCGCGTGAGCGCCACCGCGATCTGCGGCTCGGACCTGCACCTGATGGACGGCTATGTCCCCAGCATGGTGCACGGCGACATCCTCGGCCACGAGTTCATGGGCGAGGTCGTGGAGGTCGGTCCCGAGGTCCGCCGCGTGAAGGTCGGTGACCGGGTGATCGTGCCCTTCCCGATCTCGTGCGGTGTGTGCTGGTACTGCAAGCAGGGCCTGACCTCGCTGTGCGACAACTCCAACCCCAACCCGGCCCTCGCGGAGACGATGTGGGGCCACGCGCCGGCCGGTATCTACGGCTACTCGCACATCACCGGCGGGTATGCGGGCGGACAGGCGCAGTTCGCGCGCACCGTCTTCGCCGACGCCAATCTCTACACGGTGCCGGACGACCTGACCGACGAACAGGTGCTGTTCCTGACCGACGTGCTGCCCACCGGCTACATGGCGGCCGAGAATTGCCAGATCGAGGGCGGTGACGTGGTCGCCATTTTCGGTGCCGGGCCAGTCGGGCTGTTCGGCGTCGCCAGCGCGTTCGTGCTGGGCGCGGAACGCGTGATCTCGATCGACCGGTTCCCCGAACGGCTGGAGATGGCCCGCGCCTACGGCGCCGAGACGATCAACTACGAGGAGGAGAACGTCTTCGAGCGTCTCAAGGAGCTGACCGGCGGTCGCGGCCCCGACAGCGTGATGGACGCCGTGGGTCTCGAGGCCCAGGCGCACGGCCTGCTGGGCGTGGCCGACGCGGTCAAGCAGACCACCCGCGTGCTGGAAACCGAGCGCCCCCACGCCCTGCGCGCCGCGATCATGGCGTGCCGCAAGGGGGGCACCGTCAGCGTGCCGGGCGTGTACGGGGGCCTGGCCGACAAGATTCCGCTCGGCGCCTTCATGAACAAGGGCCTGACCCTGAAGACCGGCCAGACGCACGTGCACCGCTACCTCGACACCCTGCTGGGCCACATCCAGCACGGCCGGATCGACCCGACCAGGATCATCACCCATCGCCTCAGCCTGGAAGACGCGCCGCACGGCTACCACATCTTCAAGCACAAGCACGACGGCTGCATCAAGTGCATCCTCGACCCCTGGGCCGACCACAGCACGCACCAGCCCAGCCCGCCCAGGCCATGACGGCGGGGCCAGCGCGTGCACGGCCATTCATGAGTCCATCGTTGCTTGAACTGCGCTGCCGGGGCCGGCACCATGAATCACACTGACGCCATGCCCTACATCGCCAGCGATCTGTTGAACCCTGGCCAACGTCTGACTTTCCGGACCACCGGCTCGCACCACCGGTACGTGTTCAAGGACTCGAACGCGTCCCCGAAGGTCGGAGACCGCATCCGGATCGGGAGCCACGTGCGCGTCATCACCAAGATCGAACGGGCGAACCTGCCGGGCCAGCTCGTCGCCATCGTGCACGCCCATTGATGGACCTCCCGGCGCAGCGGTGAAGGCGCCCGGGTCATGCCATCATCGGCGCACCGTGACTGTTCCTGCCCTGCCACCGTACGCTCCAGGCGGGTCGCCGTGAAGCTGGCGACGTGGAACGTCAACTCGCTGACCGTGCGGCTGCCGCAGGTGCTGGAGTGGCTCGACCTCCACCAGCCCGACGTGCTGGCGCTCCAGGAAACCAAGGTGGTCGACGAGCGCTTCCCCGTGGCGGCGCTGGAGGCTCTGGGGTACGGGAGCGTCTTCGCCGGTCAGAAGACCTACAACGGGGTGGCCCTGCTGTCGCGCCGGCCCCTGGACAACCCGAAGGTGGGTGTTCCCGGTCTGGACGATCCTCAACGCCGCGTCGTGGCCGCCACCGTGGGTGACGTCCGGGTGGTGTGCGTGTACGTGCCCAACGGGCAGCAGGTGGGCTCGGAGAAGTTCACCTACAAGCTGGAGTGGCTGGCGGCCACCCGGGCGTGGCTTGAGGCTGAACTGGCCGAGCACACCCGCGTGGCCGTGATGGGAGACCTGAACATTGCCCCGGAAGACCGCGACGTGCACAGCCCCAAGCGCTGGGAGGGCCAGGTGCTCGTCAGCGCGCCGGAACGCGACGCCTTCCGCGGGCTGCTCGGCACCGGCCTGCATGACGCCTTCCGTCTGCACCCCCAGCCGGAGCGGGTGTTCAGCTGGTGGAACTACGGCGCCCTCGCCTTCCCCCGGAACTGGGGCCTGCGGATCGACCACATTCTGGTCTCGGCGCCGCTGGCGGCGGTATGCCAGAGCTGTGAGATCGACGTCGGCCCGCGGGGGCACACCCGCCCGTCGGACCACGCGCCCGTGATCGCCACCTTCGCGGACCCCTGACGCTCCTGCCGAGGAGGCCGCTGGCAGGAGCGCTCCCCCGAGTGGCAGGTGGGGCCAGAACTTCGGGCGACCGAGGATGGCGGCCGTTCGTGCCGGTCGCGGCCGAACTGGATACGCACGCCGGGTTACTCCAAGAAGGGACGGTGCAGGAGGCCACCCTGGTCAGAGTGTTCGTGTGCTTCTGGGCCGAGGCTCCGCCTACGCTCCGGGCGACGTGACTGTGCGGGTGGGGGAGAGTGCCCGCTGGACGAAGCGGCACCGCCACGTCGGGCAAGGGGGCGCCGAACACCATGACGTTCACCTGGGCGGGCACAGCCTCCACCCCGCTTTGACGGCGAGTTCGGGCTCCGCCGTATCCACGGCCAGACCGGATCCCTGGGCCACGGCTGTGCGGCGGGTCAAGGTACCTTCGGCGTCTGCTTACTCCAGGCTGCAATCGCCCGCACTTTGCTTGGTTCGACCGGTACCGGACGGGACACCGTTCTGGCGCATGGTGAACGCTGTGCCGAGTGGCATGAAGGTCCTCGCTCTCGCGGAGGTATGACCATGACTCAGGGGAACAGCGGCAACACCAGCGGCGGCAATCAGGGCGGTCAAAGTGGGAACCAGGGCGGCCAGAGCGGCGGCAGCCAGGGCGGCCAGAGTGGTCAGGGCGGCCAGAGCGGCGGTAGCCAGGGTGGCCAGAGTGGTCAGGGCGGCCAGAGCGGGCAGAGCGGCGGTAACCAGGGGCGCTGACGCCCACCGACACACGTGAGGCAGGCAACACGGCAGGCGGTCTCGACACACCGCCTGCCGTTGTGTGATGGCACACGCCTCAGCAGAGCGCGGCGCGTCCTGGCACCACCGGGACAGGCCACGGCTACGGGAGAGAGCGAATGTTCTACCACGACAAGCAGTTGCAGTACACCGTCCGCGTCGATACCCCCAGCCCCGTCTTCGCCAAGATGCTCCAGCAGGCCATCGGGGGCGTGGAGGGCGAGATCCGCGTGTGCCTCCAGTACCTTTTCCAGTCCTTCGGCGCCCGCGGTCCCGCCAAGTACCGGGACATGCTGATGGAAACCGGCACCGAGGAGATCGGCCACATCCAGATGCTCGCCACGGCCGTCGCCATGAACCTCGAGGGTTCGCCCGCCTACCTGCAGGAGGAGATGGCCAAGGCAGACCCACTGCTGGCCGCCACGCTCGGCGGCATGGAACCGCGCCAGTTCCTGTCGGCCGGCATGTCGGCGCTGGCCGCGGACGCCAACGGGGTGCCCTTCAATGGCTCGCACGTCTACGCCAGCGGCAACCTCGCCGCGGACATGTACTCCAACGTGGCCGCGGAAGCCACCGGGCGGGTGCTGGCGTGCCGCCTGTTCGACATGACGGACGATCCCGGCATGAAGGACATGCTGCGGTTTCTGATCACCCGCGACACCATGCACCAGCAGCAGTGGCTGGCGGTGATCGAGGAACTCGGCGGGCATCCGGGCAGCCTGCCGATTCCCAACACCTTTGACCAGGCGCAGGAGGTAGAGGGACTCAGTTACACCTTCCTGAGCACTGGCGTCGCGGGGGTCGAGGCGCCCACCGGCCGCTGGACGAGCGGTCCCTCGCTGGACGGCCGGGGGGAATTCACCACGATGGTCAACCGGCCACTCGGGCAGGAGCCGGTCCTGGCCCCACCGATCCCCTCCGGATACGCCGAACTTCAGCAGATGACCGACGAGGGTGCCACCCGGTAGGCCACCTGCCACAGCGCTCAGAAGACGCTGGACTGGGCTGCAGTGCACGACTGGGACCCCCGATTGCCCAGAGCCGGGGTGGTCTCGTCGATCCGGCCGATGCAACTCGTTGCCTCTGTCGCGTTTAAACCCCAGTCTCGTCCACGCTGAGCCGGGCGGCATCTGTCCCTTGCCATAGAGGGCGGCAAGGGGCATCCTTTAGCTCAGTTTCCCAACAATTCAAGAGTTCGGTCCGCCCGCTGGGGCGGATTTTTCATGTGGTGAGAGTCAGGTGTCAGGCGCCGGATTCCGCCCGGCCAGGCCGGTGCAGCAGGTCGGTTGGTGACGGCCGGATGTCCCTCAGATCGGTGCGGATGAGGCTGCGCCTTCCCGGCGGACCTGGGAGAGCGGAGTGGTGGCGTCGGGAACCCCGTGCCGCACACGGAGTAGGGCGAGCGGCGTACAGTCCAGCGCGTGATCCCAGTCCAATCGGCCCCGCGTCCTCCCGACAAAAGGCTGACGCGGAGCAAACGTTCGTTGCGTACGCTGGCCTCGTACCAACAACACAAGCCGCCCGGGTGAAGGCGGTCAGGCAGCCCCACACCGGTGGGGCTTTTTCATGGTGGGAACGCGCAGCCTACGGGCGCGTGCCCAGGCGGTTGCGGACGAGTTCCAGAAACTGCATGCCCATGTCGTGCGTGACGGTCGGTGCGGGCGGCGTCTGCACCGTCCAGTGGGCGTGTTCGGCCCGCAGATAGTACTCCCCCTGCTCCTCGTCCAGGTAGCACGCCCACTCGACCTTGTGCATGTCCAGGAAGGCCGTGATGAACGCGCTGCTGGGAAAGCTGAACCGCTCCTGTTTGAGGGCCATCGCCACACCCTAGCAGGGCAGTGTGACCGGGCGTGCAGAAGCGCCCCCGGAGGGGCCATCTCTGGGGGCATCTTGGGAGTGGCGCACGGACAGAGATTCACAGATCCTCTCCGTCAGGTGTGGTGGTGCACACGGACCCGAAGCCCACGATGACCGAAAGCTGTCGGGGTAGAGCACGTGCGTCTTCCCCTGAGCGTACGGCGGTGCAGGGTCCGCAGCCGAAGACTCCCACTGGAAGTATCTCTACAGGTACATGACAGTCGGCGCCAGCTCTAGGGCTCAAGTGACCGCAGCCGGAGGCAATGTGGTCCGCAACCGTGAAAGGCGGATCTGCACTGCAGTTACGTCAATGTGTTACTTGACACGAAAAAGCCCGATGTACTGTCCGCGCACTTTTCACAGCCGGAACGCCTTAGTGCCCCAATTGTGCTGAGGAGCCCCTGCTCATCTCCAAGACGCGCCCAGCATCTTTGTGACGACCCAGACAGCGAAAGGTATGTCGCTCGACTTGAGCACCGCGATTGGACTGTTCAGCGGGT
This sequence comes from Deinococcus metalli, assembly GCF_014201805.1. Taxonomy (NCBI): domain Bacteria; kingdom Thermotogati; phylum Deinococcota; class Deinococci; order Deinococcales; family Deinococcaceae; genus Deinococcus; species Deinococcus metalli. The sequence continues at coordinate 99,335 of NZ_JACHFK010000004.1, forward strand.
GGACTCTTTGGCGTTGCGTTCGCTGGCTGCCTCGTGCATCTCGGCCTTGCCACGGTCGACCAGGCCCTTGCCCTTCTCCACGGCACGTTCCAGCGGGTTGTCGCTGGTTTCTGCCCTGTAGTCGTGCTCCTCGGCGCGGGCGCGGTCGGCACCCTCGTTCGCCTTGTGCTTCACGGCGTCCACAGCGTCGCCCAGACGTTCGCCCACGCTCTTGTCATCGCTCATGCGCGTACCTCCTGAACCCGTATCTTCCGCCGTGGCCTGCTGTGACAGGTGTTGGGACACCCAAGATCATGGAGGCGTCGCGTTTCAAAAGAGCGGGCTACGGGCCGGTCTACACAGTCATCGCGCCTCTTCACTGCACGGGACGGACATTCAGGTGATCTGCTCAACGTGCCGAGCCGTGCCACGTCATGGAACGATTCATGCCTGCCCGTCGAACGTGACAGACAAGCGCCCCCGACCAGACGGTTCCCAAGCGGCGTCTTACGGACGTTGACGGGAAGGGCGAAACGGACCTCCGTGCGGCACCGGGCGCACATCCCGCCCTTATCCCAGGATGGTAAGGCTGATATGAAGCTGACACAGGCCCAGTGAACTGTCCGGGTATGCGACATGCCCTGCTGACTGCCGCCCTGGTGCTGAGCACCGCTGCGACCGCCGCCCAACTCCAGGTGTACCCCTACGACGGCGCCCGCCTGCTCGCCGGTCAGCACTTCGACCTGCGTATCGAGGCCGAGGACGTCAAGGACTTCAAGACGGCGACCGTGACCCTGGACGGCCGGACTGTGGACGGCCTGACGCGCACGACCACCAAGCCCACCAGCGTGGAGTGGACGCTGCGGACCCAGAGCCTGACCGCCGGGTCGCACATCCTGACCGTGCGCTACAGCGACGGAGCCGGCGACCAGATCAAGTCGGTGCGCTGGAATGCCGTGGCGCCGGCGGCCGCGAAGGCCAAGAACGTGATCCTGTTCATCGGGGACGGCATGGGCTGGAACACGGTGAACGCCGCGAACCTGATCGCCCACCCGTACAACCCGGCCAACGGCATGCCCACCGGCAAGCTCGCCATGATGAGCGACCTGAGCAGCATGGCCAGCGTGAACACCAGCTCCTACGACAGCGCTCTGGCCGACAGCGCGAACACCGCCAGCTCCATTGCCACCGGGCAGAAGATCCAGGTGAACGCTCTGAACGTGTACCCGGACAACACCGCCGACACGCTGGACAACCCGCGCGTGGAAACCATCTCGGCGATGCTGCGGCGCGCGATGGGCAAGGGCGTGGGTATCGTGTCGAGCGCCTTCGGGGTGGACGCCACGCCGGCCGCCTTCGCGTCGTACACCCGTCGCCGCGGCGACTACTCCGCGATTGCCGACCAGTACTTCAAGGGCGACGTGCAGCCGGACGTGCTGCTGATCGGCGGCAGCCGTGACTTCATCCCCAGCACCGCGCCGGGCAGCCGCCGCAAGGATGCCACCGACTGGATCGAAGGCAGCCAGAAGATGGGCTACACCTTCGTGTCCAACCGCACCGAACTGAACGCCGCGAACGCCACGAAGCTGTTCGGCCTGTTCAACATCGACAACGTGCCCAGCTACCTCGACCGCGCGCAGTACAAGAGCAAGGAGATGCTGGGCGACTTCACCGACATGCCCTACCTGTGGGACAGCGCCCAGAAGGCCGTGCAGACCCTCGAGAAGAACCCCAACGGCTTCTTCCTCATGGTCGAGGCGGGCATGGTGGACAAGTACGAGCACCCGCTCGACTGGCAGCGTGCCGTGTGGGACGTGCTGGAACTCGACCGCGCTGTGGCGTGGGCCAAGGAGTACGCCAAGACCCACCCCGACACGCTGGTGCTGGTCACGGCGGACCACGCGCACTCGCTGAGCGTGTACGGCGGCTACGACGCTACCAAGGGCCCGGGCAAGCGCGAGGCGGTGGGCGTGTACGAGGCTGCCGGCTTCCCCACCTACGGTGACAAGCGCGACGCCAACGGCTTCCCGCTGCCCGAAACCGACCGCACCTACGCCGTGGGCTTCGCGGCCGTGCCGGACTACTGCGAAACGTACCTGGGTCGCCGCATCTTCCTCGACCCGACCGTCAGCAACGGGCAGACCGGCACTGCCGCCGGCTACGTCCCGAACCCCAAGATCTGCGCCGAGGGCAGCGTGCAGCGCACCGGCAACCTGCCGCCCACCAGCAACCAGGGCGTGCACACCGCCGATCCCCTCCCGCTCTTCGCCTTCGGGGCCGGCGCGGAGAACTTCAGCGGCATGATGGACCAGACCGACATCTTCTTCGGCGTCGCCAAGGCGCTGGGCCTGGACGCCACCAAGAGCAAGTAAGCGCACGGGCCGGGCGGGGGATGACCCAGGTCACCACCCCGCCCGGCTGTGGTCTGATGTGAAGACGGCCGGGCTGACACAGCCAAGACGCGGCGGGCGGACACTGGGTGCCGTTCGCCGCTCGCCGTCCGGAGCGCCGACCCAAGAGGAGTGGTGATGAACCGCCGAACCGTCGTGAAAATCCTGGGCGCCGTGCCCGCGCTGGCCGCGTTGGGGCGTGCCGGGGCCGCCGCGCCCGCGAGCCTGAAATTCAGCGAGCTGTATGGCCGCGTGACCGTGCGCGGCGTCGAGTACAGCGGCAAGATCAAGTCGCTGGCCGGGCAGGCCGTGAGCATGCAGGGATACATGGCCCCGCCGCTCAAGCCCAAGCTGGACTTCTTCGTGCTGACGCGTGAGCCGATGAGCACCTGTCCGTTCTGCACCACCGCCGCCGACTGGCCCGCCGACATCGTGCTGGTGATCATGCCGCCGGGACGCGAACTCGATCCCAGCACCCGCGGACTGACCGTCACGGGCCGTCTGGAGATCGGCGTGAAGAAGGACGACGAGACTGGCTTCGTGAGCCTGGTGCGGCTGTACGCCGACCGCGTCGACAGCGCGTGACCCCCGCAGGTCCCATCCGCGCCGCTGCTCTGAGCGTGCGCGGCCTGACGGTGTCGCGGGGTCCGGACGCCGTGCTCACGTACCCGGACTTCGACCTCGCGCCGGGCACCCACTTGGCCGTCACCGGACCCAGCGGAACCGGCAAGACGACGCTGCTGCATGTCCTGGCCGGCCTGCTGATTCCGGACGCGGGCGAGGTGCGCTACGGCGGGCAGTCGCTGGGCGCGCTCACCGAGGCGGGCCGCGACGCCTACCGCCGCCGGGCTGTGGGCTACGTGTTCCAGGACTTCCACCTGATGCCGGGCCTGAGCGCCCTCGAGAACGTGGAGCTGGCCCTGCGGGTCTCCGGCGTGGCCGATCCGCGTGACGTCGCCCGCGCGGCCCTGACCCGGCTTGACCTGGGCCACCGTCTGCGCCACCGGCCCGCCGAACTGTCCACCGGCGAGCGCCAGCGCGTGGCGATTGCCCGCGCGGTCGCGCACAACCCCGGTCTGCTGCTGGTGGACGAGCCCACGGCGCACCTGGACCGCGAGCGGGCCCGGGTCGCGCTGGATCTGCTGCGCGGCGCGGCCCAGCAGCAGGGTGCCACCCTGATCGTGGTCACGCACGACCCGCTGGTGGCGCAGGACTTCGGCGAGCAGCTGCACCTGAACACGGCGGTGACCGCGTGAGGGTTGCCCTGTGGACGGCCCTGCGCGGCCTGCGGGCGCGCGCCGGGGCGCTGCTGCTCACGGTGCTGGCCGTGGCCCTGGCGACCGCGACCGCGCTGGTGGTGCCGCTGGTGACCCGGCAGGTCGAGCGGGGCGCGCAGGACGCCGCGCAGGTGTTCGACCTGCTCGTGACCGCGCCGGGCAGCGGCACCCAGGCGGTGATGTCCACGCTGTTCTACCTCGACGTGCCCATCGGCAACGTGCCGCACCGCGTCTACGAGGACCTGCGCACGCTGCCGGGCACGCGCCGCGCCGTGCCTATCGCGCTGGGCGACAACTACGCGGGCTTTCCCATCGTGGGCACGACCGCGCAGTTCTTCGACCAGCGCCTGAAACCCGCCCTGCCGCCGTACTTCCGGGTGGCCCAGGGTCAGGTCTTCGCGCGCGAACACGACGCGGTGCTCGGCGCGCGGGTGGCGCAGGCGGCGGGTCTGCGCGTGGGCAGCACCTTCAAGGGTGCCCACGGCCTGCGCGACGAGGCCGACCACGAAGAGGGGCCGGGCGGCGAGTCGGGCGACCACCACGACGAGTCCTACACCGTGACGGGCATCCTGGCTCCCACGGGCGGCCCGGTGGACCGCGCGGTCCTGACGCCCATCGAGACGGTGTGGGAGGTCCACGGCGAGGGAGCCCAGGCGAGCCGCGAGGTCACGGCCGTGCTGTACTCCGCCGAGAACTTGGCGGGTATCTACACCGTCGCCCAGCGCGTCAACGCGGGCCGGGACGCGATGGCGGTCTTCCCGGGGCAGGTGTTCGCGCAGGCGCGCAACGTGCTGCTCCAGGGGCAGGCGGCCTACACGGCGCTCTCGGTGCTCGTGCTGGGGATCGCCGCGCTCACCGTGTGGCTGAGCGTCTACGCGTCCGGCGTCGAGCGGACGAAGACCGTGGCGCTGCTGCGCACCCTGGGGGCCGGACGGGCCACGGTCTTCACACTGGTCCTCGTCGAGACGGGCCTCACCGTCGCGCTGGGCGTGCTGCTGGGGCTCGGGCTGGCCGTGCTCGTCAGCGGGGTGGGCGGCAACGTCCTGGGCGCGCAGCTGGGCTTCACGCTTGCCCCACCCGAATTGACCTGGGCGCTGGCCTCGCGCGCCCTGTGGCTGATCCCGCTGGGCCTGCTGGCCGCAGTGCCGCCTGCCGTGCATGCCTCAAGGCTGAGCCCGCTGCGGTACCTCTAAGGGCGGCCCGCGTGCAGGGCTTCAGCCCGTCGCGGCGCCCATCCGCTGGGCCACGTGGCGGCTGACGCGGTACGCGAGCGCCAGGATGGTCAGCACGGGGTTCACGCCCCCGTTCGTGACGTGCAGCGAGCCGTCCACCACGTGCAGGTTGTCGTGTCCCCACACCTGCCCCCACGCGTCCGTGACGGAGGTGCGCGGATCGTCGCCCATGCGGCACGTGCCGGCCTGGTGCTGCCCGCCGCTGGGTCCCTCGGCCGGCGCGAATACCAGCGGAATCACGTCGCGAGCGCCGCTGGCCGTCACCCACTCGGTCACGCGCTCCGCGATGAACTGCGCGGTGCGGCGGTCTTCCGGGTGGATATTCCCGCTCAGCCGCGCGGCGGGAACGCCGTACGCGTCGCGCACGTCCGGGTCGAGAGTCACGCGGGCATCCGGATTCGGCACCTCCTGCACCGGGCCGAACACCAGCGCCAGGCGCGGGTAGAGGTGGCGCATCGCCCGTTTGCTCGCCGCGCCCCAGGTGGGCAGCTCGGGGTTCAGGGCGGTGAGCATGGTGTACACGTACAGCGGCATGGGCACGAAGTCGTTGGCGATCATCGCGCCGCCAACGATGCCCGGGTTGCCGTGCCGGTAGTCGTTCGTGGCGAGGCTCGGCCCGGGGCCGCGGCAGTCCTGCACCGGCTCATCGAACACTGCGAAGGCGCCGGCGTACACGTGCCCCTGCAGGTGCCGGCCCACCTGGTCGTGGGTGTTGCCCAACCCGTGGGGCTCGCGCGCGGTCGCGCTGTTCAGCAGGAGCCGCGCCGTCTCGATGGCGCCGGCGCCGAGCAGCACCTGCCCCGCCATAACCGTGCGGCGCTGCGCGGCGTCCGCGGGTCCGGTCACCAGCGCCACGCCCGTGACCCGTCCGGCCGCGTCCGTGATGACGCGCTCGACCTGCACGCCCGTCACGAGGTCGCAGCGTCCGGTGGCGAGGGCACGGGGGATCACCGTATTGCGCGTGTCGGTCTTGAACTCGCCGGGGCACGCGAAGCCCACGCACGCCCCGCACTGCAGGCACGTGCCGCGCCCGCCATACGGCACCGAGTTGATCAGCAGCGGCACGGGCGAGGTGCTCAGCCCCAGCGCCCGCGCTCCCCGGGTCAGCGCGGGCACCGTGCCGTTCGGCCCCACCGGCGGCATGGGATAGCCGCGCCGGCGCGGTCCGGCGTACGCGTTCCCGGCCGCGTCGCCGGACACGCCCAGCTCCCACTCGGCGCGCTCGTAGTCGGGTTCGAGGTCGTCGTAGGTGATCGGCCAGTCGGCCAGGGCGCTGCCCTCCGGCACCCCGTAGGTGCTGGCCATGCGGAAGTCCTCGGGCGAGAAGCGCCACGCCTGCGCGCCGTACACGCGCGTGCCGCCGCCCACGGTCATGGCATTGTTCAGCCAGCGCGGATCGCTGGGCGGCACCGCCGCGTGCCCGGCCACCCGCGGGTTCCCGTGCAGGGGCGGGCCGGTCGCGGGTTCGTAGCCCAGCGACAGCCGGGCGCTGCGCAGGTGGTCGTCCCGCAGGTCGTGCGTGCCCAGCCACGCGCCGCGCTCGACCAGCAGCACCCGGTGCCCCGCCTCCGCCAGCACGCACGCGGCCACGCCGCCCCCAGCCCCGGCACCCACCACGACCGCGTCGTACTCGGCGTGCAGGTCGTCCCACGCCGTCAGGGCGGGCCGCTCTGCCCGGACGTCGGGCCACTGCGCGCCGTCCGGCAGACGGTGGTAGCCCAGCGTGCGCCACGCCACACCATCTCGGTTGCCGCCGTTGCCGGGATCGCCGTAGTACCCCTGCATGCACAGCTGGATCGTCCACTGGAGGTACGCGGCCGGGTTCAGGTCCTCCCAGTCCGCCGCGCTCGTGCCGGCCAGCAGGTCGTGGATCAGGGCGTGCTGCGTGTCCTCGCCCAGCGCCGCGAAGTCCTGCCCGTGCCGGGCCTGCGCCTCGGCGTCCAGCGCGGCCAGGCCCCGGCCGAACTCGGCGCGGCGTGCCCGCAGGTCACGCCCGAAGATGCCGGTCAGGAACTCGCCCACGCCGGCGTGCCACCCGGACGGAGCATCGTCGGCCGGGAGGATGGTATCGATGAGCGCCCTCAGGGTCGGGCTAGTAGAGACCCCGGTCATGGCCCGCACCTCGGTGAACGTTGCACGCCGTCACTGTGGCACACCGGGGCCGGCCGTCACGCCTGCTGGTCGCGGGGCCGAGGCACAGACGGCCCTGCCGGCCGGGACTTGGGGAGCGTGAAGCCGAACGTGGCACCCTCGCCCACCCGGCCCTCGGCGTACACCTGACCGCCGTGCTTCAGGATCAGCCGGCGGACGCTGGCCAGCCCGACCCCCGTGCCCTTGACCTCGTCGGCGGTGTGGAGCCGCTGGAACATGCTGAACAGGCGGTTGTGGTAGCGCGGATCGAAGCCCAGGCCGTTGTCGCGCACGTACACGCCCCAGCGGTCGCCGCCGTCCTCCGCCCACACCCGGATGACCGCCGGATCGCGGGTCTGGGTGTACTTCAGCGCGTTCTCGGTCAGCTCGGTCAGGACCTGTTTCAGGGCGTCCCGGTCGCCGTGCACGGCGGGCAGGGGCGCGACCTCCCACTGCACCCGCCGGGTGAGCAGATCGGGAAGCAGCGTCGTCTGGATCTGCGCCATGACGTCGCCCAGGTCCACCGTCTGCGGCTGCAGCGGTCTCTGGGCCGCCTGCGACAGGTGCAGCATGGCGTCGATCAGGGCGTTCATCTGCATGCCGGCCTGTCCCACCACGTCGAGGTACCGGGCACTCCGATCGTCGAGGTGGCTGCCCAGGGCCTCGCGGGCGAGGTGCAGGAATCCCAACATGTGCCGCACCGGCGTGCGCAGGTCGTGCGAGACCGAGTAGCTGAAGGCCTCGAGTTCCGCGTTGGCGACCGAGAGTTCCTGGGTCCGCGCGTCCAGGGCGTCGCGCTGCTCCCGCAGGGCGGTGGTCTGCTGGGCACGGCCCAGGGCCAGGTCCAGGCTGCGGCCCACTGCCCGGAAGATGCCCTTTTCGCGCTCCGCCCACGTCGCCGTCGTTGTCGACGCCATCATGAGCACGCCCTGCAACTCTCCCTCCACGAAGTACGGGTACCCGGCCACCGCGTGAAAGATGCCCGTCTGCTCGATCAGCAGCGGCGTCTCGTTCCAGCGGTCCACGAACGCTGCCGTGTGGCGCCGGAGCACCTGCGCGATCTCGGAGTGCTGGAGTGGGAAGCCGCGCTGGAGCTGCGCCAGCAGGGCGACGTCCACCCAGTGGCTCCACGCGGTCGCCTTGAACAGCTCTCCCTCACGCTCGAAGTAGGCGACGTCCACGTCGCAGGTCTCGTGCAGCAGGGTGATGGCCTGCCGGACCAGCGTCTCCACGTGCGTCTCGGTGCCGACCAGTTCCGTGAAGCGGGTGAAGGCCTCCAGCGCCGAGCGTTCCTCCTCCAGTTGCCGGGTGCGGTCCTCGACCCGCGCCTCCAGCTTCCGCACGGCCTCCGCCCGGCCCAGCGCCACCGCGCACTGCGCCGCCAGGATGGTCAGGAACCGCCGCTCGGCCGGCGGAAACGGGTGCGGCTCCGTGAAGTCCAGCACCACGGTCCCGAGGGGCCGGCCATCCAGGAACATCGGGAGCGCCGCCGTGGCGACCGCTGCGTGCGCGCCAGTCCGGTGTTCGAGGTCCGGGTAGGCCGCCTGCAACGCGCCGGGGTGCTCGAAATACAGCGCTTCCCGCCCGCGCAGGACGTCCGAGATCAGGGGATACCCGTCGACCGGGCCGTCCTGCCACACGCTGCGGTCCCCGTGGCCGTGACGGCCGGCGACCGACAGCTGTCGGCCGGCGCCTTCGACGAGCAGCACAGTTCCAGAGACAGCGCCCAGCGCCTGCCGGCCCGCCGACAGGATGATCTCGACGACCGCACGCTGCGTCCAGCTCGCCGCGAGAGCCTCGGTGACGCCCTGCACGTACTCCATCAGGGACGAGGGGGGCCCGAGGTCGGTACCGGGCTCGGAGGTCATGCCTCACCATAGCGGGCAAACCGCCGACAGACCCTGGAAGGGATTCGGGCCCCGGACGGTGCAGGTCAACTGAAACGAGGGTCATTCAGCGTTTTTGGACGCGTGTCCAGTCGAGCCCGGTGCGTCAGGGGTCTACGGGATGCAGTGATTGCCTTCGGCCTGTGGCAGAGCCGGCCCACAAAAACCCTCCCTGCCCGCTGGCAATGGGATCGTCCACAAGGCCGTGACGTTCGGCGGTCAGCACCGCAAGCCACCATGCCACGTGCTCTGCGAGAGTTCGCACCGACATCCACCGCGTTGGAGAGGTGTTCAGGCGGATGGCCGAGACTGTCGCCGGCCGACAGGCAGAGGCGTCAGGTCTCGAAGACGCCCGCATGCGGGGTGGTGGCCGCAAGAGTGGCGTACTGCTCCGCGGTCACGGGTGGTCCGTGCAGTTCGGCGGCCAGCAGCGCTGCGCCGCACACCGGCTCCAGGGCGCCGGCCTGCCACGTGACGTCGGGATGGCCCGCCTGCACCTGCCGGACCAGCGCGCCGCGCAGCAGGGCGCTGGGGTGGCGCATGACGCCGCCGGTGGTGACCAGGCGGTAGCCTCCGTGCAGGCCCACCTGCCGCGCCGCCGCGAGGGCGTAGTCCCCGAGCGCCTCCCCGTGCCGCACGGCGATGCGGCGGCTGGTGGCGTCGCCCGCGTCGGCCTCGTCGAGCAGCGCACGGGCGAACCGGCCCGGCTGGAGCACCGGCTCCTGCGTGCGTCCGGTCACCCGGTGCATCAGGGCGGCCACGTCCGGCACCCCGAACAGGGCCAGCGCCCGGGCACGGAGGGTGGTGGGCGGGTCAATGCCCAGGTGGGCGCGGTACACGGCGCGCAGGGCCTGCCGGGCAAGGTCCTCGGCGCCCTCGGGTTCCTGCCAGAACGAGGAATGCCACACGGGGCCGCCGGGCGCGCGGGCGGCGGTGCCGGAACTCGTGCCGCACACGACGGCCACGCCCAGGCCGTCCACGGAACCGGCCCGCAGTGCCCCCACCGCGTCGTTCACGACGTCCATCTGCGCGGCCCAGCCCCGGTGGGCCATGGCGCCGCGCAGCAGCGCGAAGTCCTCCGGCCAGTCCGCCCCGCTCGCGCTGAGGACTGCCGCCCGCAGTAGGCGGCCCCGCAGGCCTGCGTGATCGAGGGCCGCCGTGACCGCGTGCTCGAGGCTCTCGAGGGCCTGGGAAACGCCGGTGTAGATGTTCGACGGCCCGGCGCGGCCCCAGCCGAGGACGCGGCCCGCCGGGTCGATCAGCAGCGCGACCGTCTTCGTGTTGCCCGCGTCGATGCCCAGCACGGCGTCCGCCACCGGTGTCACGGCCGGGCGTCCCGGTCCGCGAGGACGGTCAGGGCTGTTCGGCGCAGGAAACTCGCCGGCACCAGCGGGGTCTCCGGGCCGTCCAGCGCCTCGCTCAGGATGGCGCACTTGTGCGCTCCGCTGACGAGGAGCAGCGTCTCGCGGGCGCCGAGGATCACGTCCATGCCGGCCGTGACGGCCCGTGTGGGCACCGTCAGCCCACTCCAGTACGCGGCGTTGCTCCGCAGGCTCTCGGGCGTCAGGGCGACCTCCCGCGTGGGCGCGTCAGGACCACTGGGCGGTTCGTTGAAGCCGACGTGGCCGTTCGGACCCAGGCCAAGCACCGCCACGTCGAGCCCGCCCAGCGCCGCCAGCCGGCCAGTGAAGGCCGCCGGGTCCAGCAGCGGCACGACGGTCTGCACGCCCAGCGGCGTCACGAAGGACCGCAGCATCCACGCCCGCAGGCTGCGGGGATCGCCCTCGGGCAGGCCGGCGTATTCGTCGAGCTGCACGGCCGTCACGCCGGAGCAGTCGAGCGTGCCCGCCCGGACCCGCTCGGCCAGCTGCGCGTACATGCCCATCGGCGTCTGGCCGGTCGCGACCAGCACCGTGAGGGCTGGCGTGCGGGCGATGCGCTGGGCCAGCCATTCGGCCGCGGCGTCCGCCAGCGCCGGCGCGTCCGGCACGACGTGAACGGTGACGCCCGGCGTCACCACAGCCGGTCCGGCAGCCACGCGCGGTGGGCCGCGGCCAGTTCGTCGTACAGCGTCCGGGCCAGCGGCAGCGTCCGCACCAGCGGATTGCTGACCAGCGCCCGCAGCGCGTCCAGGCGGTCCCCGCGCCACGCGGCGGTCGCGGCGAGCTGCTGGTACTCGCCCAGCGCGCCGGTCAGGGCGCGGGCCGCGGGGGGCACGCGGTGGCCCGCGACGGGCCGCACACCCTGGGCGTCCACCACGCACGGCCCCTCCACCACCAGCGTGTCCGGGAGGTCCGCCAGCGCGCCCCGGTTCACGACGTTGCACGGCCACACCTCGGCGCGGTCGTTGAACAGCGCGTCCATGACGTCCACCGCGACCTCCAGCTCGAAGATGCCGCCGCGTGAGCGCTCCGGGTCGAGCGTCGGCGCGTCGGCCGTGAGCTGCTCGCGGTAATGCGCCCAGTACTCCGGTACCTCCGCCAGGATGTCCTGGGCGCGCGTGGTGGGCTGGGCGCGCAGCTCGGCGACCATCTCGCGCTCGAAGTAGTAGTACCGCATGTACGACGCGGGCACCGTGCCCAGCGTCACGGCCAGGTCGATCCAGCGCCGCGCCCCCACATCCGGCAATTCACCGTCCAGCGCCGCGGCCAGCAATGGCAGCAGCGGCTCGGTGCCGGAGGCGCCGCCGTACGTAGCATCCGCGCTCCAGCATGCGTGGTTCAGACCCACCATGGTGGCCCGCACGCGGTCCGGATCGAGGCCGGCGAGGGCCGCGATCTCGCGCGGGAACACGATGGGACCCTCGCACAGCGACACGACCCGGATGGGCGAGTGGTCCGCGACCGCCTGGGCGACGATGTTCACGGGATTGGTGTAGTTCATCAGCCACGCCTGCGGGCACACCGCTTCCATGTCCGCGACCAGTCCGCGCGCCACGTGCACGGCCCTCAGGGCCATGAAAAAGCCTCCGGCACCCTGCGTTTCCTGCCCCACCACGCCGTGCGACAGCGGGATGCGTTCGTCGAGTGCGCGGGCCTCGAAGCCGCCGGGACGGTAGCTGGACAGCACGGCGTCGCAGCCGTCCAGCGCGGCCCGGCGGTCCGTGGTGGCCGTGAAGGTCAGGTCCGCTCCCTGCACGGCCGCCATGCGCCGGGCGAGCGCGCACACGAGGTCGAGCCGCTCCGCGTCCAGGTCGTGCAGGACGATCTCCGAGCCGGCGAAATTCCCCGCCTGCCGGATGAACGACGCGAGGGTGCCGGGCGCGCGGGTGCTGCCGCCGCCGATGTACGCGATCTTTACTCGGGCCATGGACCATCCTTGTGACGAGCGGCGTCCGGAACAGTGGACATGGTCAGGCCGTCGGACCAGCGACCGCGCCGGACCAGCCGGACGTCACGGCGTGTCCGGCGGCCCGGGCCATCCAGATTCCTGTTCATGCGTGTGGCCCATTCTGACGGGTCACGGCCCCCGGCGAAATGGGACCGTGACGAGTGGACTGATGAAGGCTTGCAGCCGACCACGGAAGCGGCGGCCCCGTCACGGCAGAGCTGGCCGCTCCAGGGCGCTGTGCCTCACATGGTCGATGACTGGAAGCCGGTTTTCGGGCTCGGCCTTCTCTCTGTTACGCCCGGCCGATCAGCTTCACGCGCCACTCGCCCGCGTCCGCCAGCTTCTCCTGGACACTCACGCGGAATCGGGCGCCGTCGTGCATCTCCAGCACGCCCTCGGCGCCCTCCTGCAGGGCGGCGTCACCGCCGACCGGGTCGAGGGCGATCCGCATGAGGCCGCGGCCGCCCTCCAGCGCCTGGAGGCGACCGGTCAGCGCGGCGCCGCCGAAATGGGCCACCACCGCGTTGAATTCGCGCACGCTCAGGCGTCACCCATCATCAGGCCCTCGATGGTGTGCCCCTGCATGATGGGTTCGAGTTCCTCCACCACGCGGCAGATCAGGTGCGTCCGGACGTCCTCCGGCAACTGCTCGTAGTACGCGCGGGTGAACTGGAGGTCGTGGAACTCGTCGTGTCCGGCGCCCGGCGCGTCCACGCCCAGCACCAGGACTGGCCTGGGCTTGGTGCTGACGTTGGCCGTGCCGCGGTGGATGGTCAGCGCCGAGCGCACGGAGATGTCGCCCATCTTCGGCAGCTTGCGCTGCGCCAGCGCTCCGTAGCGGGGGAACATTGACACCGGCGGGAACATGCCGTGGTCGAAGGCGCTGGGATCGTCCCACTGCGTGCCGGGCGCGATCTCGAAAGGCCCCATGTCCGGCTCGACATCCACGGTGGTGAGGTTAAACGCCAGCGAGTTCAGGCGGCGGTCCACCAGTGTCTCGGGTCCGGCGCGGAAGTCGCGGTGCCACGGCTGGTCCCGGGCGCCCGGATTGGGCACGTCGAAGCCGATCTCCACGATCTTGTACTCCGGTCCCAGCACGCTCCGGCACACCGTCGTCACCCACGGGTGCGTGACCAGGTCCAGGAACCCGCTGATGTCCTCGGGGTGGATCTCGACGTAGTGCCGGTTGGTTCCGCGTCCCACCGCGCCGCCGGGGCGGGCGAGCGCCGCCTCGTACAGGCGGGGCAGTTCCGTGCCGAGATGCGCGACCCACTCGCGCGAAAAAGCGCCCTTCAGGCCGATGATGCCGTCGCCGTACAGGCCGGCCATGATGGCGGGAATGTCGTAGGACGTGGTGGGCGCAACGTCGGGGATGGCCGTCATCCTCTACCTCCTGCGGGAATCGGGATGGTGTGCTGGTGTGAACTGCGCCCATTCTGCGCCCGGTCTCGGCAAAGTCAAGCTCGGCCGCAGGAAGAACCCGGCCTGGACGCTCTGGAACGGCAGCACGGCGCAGCACGTCGAGGACCGACGAGGAGGCGGTCTGACGGAGTCTCGCGTGCCTGACGGCGTGGCCGACGCCGGCGACCGTTGAGCCGGAACCGCCGGTCAGAGAAGGCTGTGCGTCATCCCTCCGCCCGCCTCCGACGCCGGGTGAGACGGACACTCTCTGCGCGCCCGAGGATCACAGCCTAGCTACATGCGGGGGCGCAGGTCTTCTGCCAGCGCGACGATGATGCCGGCGGGACCGCGCACGTAACACAGCCTGTACTTGTCCTCGTACTCGGCCACCTCGCCGATGAGTTCCGCGCCCTGGGGGCGCAGCCGCGCAAGGGCGTCCTCGACGCTCTCCACCTCGAACATGACGCTCCTCAGGCCGAGCGTGTTGGGCGGCGCGACCGCCGGATGGGACTCGGCCAGGGCAGGGTGGCGGAACCGCGTCAGCTCGAGCTGCCCGTGCCCGTCCGGCGTCCTCATCATGACGATGTCGACCTGCACCCCGTCGATGCCGTTGACGCGGTCCACCCACGGTCCCTCCACGGGAGCCCGGCCGGCGACGGTCATGCCGAGGGCGGTGAAGAACGCCGTGGCGGCCGAGAGGTCCTCCACGACGACGCTAATGTGGTCCAGTCGCTTGACCGTCATGATCCCCGCATCTTACTTGCGCCGGTTGTCGGCCCGGCGCGCGGCCCCACGGAAGGAGCGTCGCCCGGAGGTGCCGTAGAGTGCGGCGGTATCCACCGCCCGCCCGGCCGTCACGCCGGTTTTTCCGGCCACGCCGCCGACCGGAGTGCTCCCGGGCTTCACGCGTCCACAGGTGACCGCATGCATGAACTGATCCAGTCCACGCCGCCCGGAACGGCCACACGGGGAGTGCTCGACGCGCCCCTCGCGCCCGAGACCCGACTGCCCTACATCGTCGTGCGCGGCGTGGAGGCCGGACCGACCCTGCTGATCACGGCGGGCGTGCACGGCGCGGAGTACGCCAGCATGGACGCAGCCTACGCGGTCGCGGACACGGCGCCGGACACCCTGCGCGGCACGCTGGTCGTGCTGCCCATCGTGAATCCGGGCGCGTTCTGGCCGCGCAGCATCTACGTGAATCCGGTGGACGGTCGGAACCTGAACCGGGTGTTTCCCGGTCGGGCGCAGGGGACCTACGCGGAACGTCTCGCCGCGTGGCTGCACGAGACGTTCCTGTCCCGCGCGGACGCCGTGATCGACCTGCACGGCGGCGATCTCGTGGAGGCCCTGGAGCCCTTCTCCATCTACGCGCGGGGGCACGGGCCGTCCCGTGAGCTGGCGCTCGCGTTCGGGCTGCCGCACCTGATCGCCAGCGACAGCCGCGGCATGACCGTCGAGGTCACCCGCACGCACGGCCGTCCCGCCATCATCGCCGAGGCGGGCGGCCAGGGCCAGCGCCGTGAGGCCGACGTGACGGCGCTGGTGCAGGGCGTGCACAACGCGATGCACGCCCTCGGCATGCGGCCAGGTGAGCCGCAGCGCCCGGCGGCGATCACGGAGCACAGCGGGCTCGCTTGGCTCTCGGCGCCGGCCAGCGGCCTGTGGACGCCGCACGTCGCGGCGGGAGCCGTCGTCTCGAAGGGGGATGAGATCGGAACCCTGCGCGACCTGACCGGACAGTCAGCGCGTTCCTTCCATGCGCCCGACGGCGGCGTGGTGCTGTTCGTGGTGACGAGCCTCGCCATGAACGAGGGAGATCCCCTGGTCGGGATCGGCGTTCCGGCCCCGTGACGCGCCGGAGCGGCCCACCGCGCGCCGGCCACACGTGCCTTGACGGCGAAGTCGAAAAGCAGGAGGCTGCCGCATGCCCCAACCGCCCAGCCGTTCGACCCGCGCCGGCAAGGGCCACCCCAGGGCGCGGCCGATCCAGTCCCGAGCGGTGAACGGATGACCGGGACCCGCGCGTGATCGTTCAGGAGCGGCCCGCTGCCGAGGGCAACTGGGGCGGCAACGTGGTGTACGGCGCGGCACGCCTCCACCGCCCCGCCAGTGTCGAGGAGCTTCAGGCCATCGTCCACCGCGGCTCGCGGGTGAGGGCGCTCGGCACCCGGCACTCGTTCAACCGGCTGCCAGATACCGCCGGCGATCTGGTCTCGCTCGAGCGGCTGCGCGGCATCGGCGCAGTGAACACCGCCGAGCGCACCGTGCGGATCGAGGGCGGCGTGCGGTACGGCGACCTGGGGGCGTCGCTGCACGCCCAGGGGTTCGCGCTGCCCAACCTCGCCTCGCTGCCGCACCTGTCGGTGGCGGGCGCGTGCGCCACCGGCACGCACGGTTCCGGGAATTCCGCCGCAGTGCTCGCCTCGGCAGTCACCCGGCTCGAGCTGCTGACTGCCGGGGGCGACCTCGTGACCGTGTCACGCGACCACATGCCCGACGTGTTCGACGGCGCGGTGATGTCGCTGGGCGCGCTCGGCATCGTCACGGCCCTCACGCTGGCCGTCGAGCCGACCTACGACGTGCGGCAGGATGTCTACGAGCGCGTGCCGCTGGCGCCCGTGGCCGCCCACTTCGACGAGGTGATGTCGGCGGCCGACAGCGTCAGCCTGTTCACCACGTGGCAGGACGACACCTTTCACCACGCGTGGCTGAAACGGCGGGTCGACCGGCCCCTCGCGCCCGCGCCGCCGACGTGGTTCGGGGCGACGCGGGCCGCGCACGACGTTCACCCGGTACCCGGGGCCTCCGCGACGCCGTGCACCCCCCAGGGCGGCGTGCCGGGACCGTGGTACGAACGCTGGCCGCACTTCCGCATGGAGCACACGCCGAGCAGCGGGGCAGAGATCCAGAGCGAGTACCTGCTGCCCCGGCAGCACGCCCCCGCCGCGCTGCGCGCCCTGTTCGCCGTGGGGTCCCGGCTGGCGCCCCTGCTGTTCGTGTCGGAGGTGCGGACGGTCGCGGCCGATTCCCACTGGCTCAGCCCGTGTTACGGGCACGACTGCGCCGCGGTGCATTTCACGTGGCGGCTTGACGAGCCGGCCGTCCGGGCCGTGCTGCCCGAGATCGAGGCGATCCTGGCCCCCCTCAGCGCCCGACCCCACTGGGGCAAGGTGTATGTGACCCCGGCGCACCGCTGGCCGGGCGCCCAGCCGCGGCTGGCCGAGTTCCGGGATCTGATGCTCACGCTCGATCCGGGCGGCATGTTCCGCAACGCGTTCCTCGACACGCAGGTGCTCGGCACGGACTGAGGGGCCGCGGCATGGGGCCGTGGTCCGGCGCAGGAGCAGGATGTCTTCCTGTCGAGTTGAGCGTGGATTCATAATCCGGCGTCCTGGCGCGCGGCGCGGGCACACTGCGTGGATGCGACCTTCCCTCCGGACACTCCTCCTGCTCGGACTCGGTGCCGCGGTCTGGCGCCGGGCGCGGCGCGCGCCGTTCGATCTGGGGAGCAGGGTGGTCCTCGTGACCGGCGGCTCCCGGGGGCTGGGACTCGCGCTGGCCCGGGAGCTGCTGGAGCGCGGCGCGAGGGTCATGCTGCTGGCCCGCGACGGCGCCGAACTCCAGCGGGCCGGACAGCAGCTCGGCGCCGGGCCGCGCGTGCACACGGTCATGGCCGACGTGACGGTCGAGGCCGATCTCGTCCGTGCCGTGGACGCGACGGTGGACGCCTTCGGCCGGCTGGACGTGGTCGTTCACAACGCCGGCCTGATCCAGACGGGACCGCTGGCGAACATGACCGAGGCGGACTTCCGCCGGATCATGGAGGTGAACGCGTACGCTCCGCTCCGGCTCACCCGCCAAGCCCTGCCGCACCTGCGGCGTTCGCGGGGCCGGGTGCTGATCGTGTCCTCGGTGGGCGGGAAGGTGGCCGTGCCGCACCTGGCGCCGTATTCCGTGAGCAAGTTCGCGTCGGCGGGGCTGGGGCAGGCCCTGCGCGCCGAGCTGGCCCGCGAGGGCGTCACGGTCACGACGGTGCTCCCCGGCCTGATGCGGACCGGCAGTGCCCGCCAGGCGCAGGTGAAGGGGCAGCAGCACAAGGAATACGCCCTGTTCGCCACCCTCGACAACCTGCCGTTCGTGTCGCTGGACGGGCGGGTGGCCGCGCGGCGCATCGTGGACGCCCTGGTGCGCGGGGACGCCGAGACGATGATCGGCGGTCCGGCGCACCTCCTGAAATACGCGCAGGCCCTGGCGCCGCAGCTCACAGCGGACGCGCTCGCCCTCGGCAACCGTCTGCTGCCGGAGCCAGTCGCCCACGGAGGCGCGGCCCGTGGGCAGGACGTCGAGACCTCCGTGACCCGGGCCAACCCGATCAAACGCGCGGCAGAGCGCGACCTCAACCAGACGGGCGCAGCCGACCAGGAACGCACGTAAGCCACGAGGGGTGAAGGAGCCCTCGTTCGAGTTCAGGTGCGCAGCACGACCAGTTGACGTGGTGTCGTCCGTGACCCGAAGGCTGAGGTCAACCCACGTACGCGCGCCGACGACTCCGGCGGGTCCGTGATCCCTTATCCGGCACCGGCCTGACACGTGCTGGGGCCGCCCAGCCGTCTCCGTCCTCGTGCTTCCCTCAGCCGGTCGCCGGGTTCCACCCGCGCACAATGGAAAAAGGCAGCCCGAAGACCGCCTTTGATTTCTCAAACATAGCGCGGTATGCAGGTCCGGTCAAGCTATGCACGCCGCTGCCGGGTGGGGCGCGGCTGAACCGGCGATCTGACATCATCGGCGGGGATTCGATTCCCGGGGAGGCGCCGGACCCATGCACCTGTTCGAGACCCTGCTGGCCCTGCTGTTCGGCGCGACGGTGTTGTCGGTGATCGCGCGGCGGCTGCGCATTCCGTACCCCACCCTCCTCGCCGTGGGCGGGGCGGTGGTCGCCTTCGTGCCGGGCATTCCCCGGCTCGACCTACCCCCCGAACTGATCCTGGCCCTGTTCGTCGCGCCGGTCCTGCTGGACGCCGCCTACGACACCTCACTGCGCGACCTGCGGCGCAACTGGCAGGCGGTGCTGTCGCTGGTGGTGGTGGCGGTCGGTCTGACCACCGTCGCGGTGGCGTGCGCCGTCCGGGTGCTTTTTCCAGAGATGCCGTGGGCGGCGGCCATCGCGCTGGGGGCGCTGGTCGCTCCGCCCGACGCTGTGGCGGCCCTGGCGATTCTGCGGCAGGTCAGTCCGCCGCACCGGCTGCGCAAGGTGCTGGAGGGCGAGAGCCTGCTCAACGACGCCTCAGCCCTGCTCATCTACACCCTGGCGGTCGGGGCCGTCGTGGGGGGCAGCTTCAGCGTGGCGGGCGTGCTGCCCACCTTCCTGCTCACGGTCTTCGGCAGCGCGGCGGTCGGGTGGGGGCTGTCGTGGCCGGTCTCATGGCTGGTGGGGAAGATCGCGGACGCGCCCACGGCCGTGATCTTCCAGTTCGTGCTGACCTTCGCCCTGTGGGTGCTGGCCGAACGGCTCGGGCTGTCTGCGGTGGTCACCGTGGTCGTGTTCGGTCTGGCGGCGGGGCAGCGGCCGGCTGTGGCCCAGACCGCCCAGCTGCGGGTGCCCACCTTCGCCGTCTGGGACGCCGTGACCTTCCTGCTGAACGTCCTGGCCTTCACGCTGATCGGCCTGCAACTCGGCCCGATCCTGAACGCGCTCGGAGACGGTGAACTCCTGCGTTTCCTGGGCGCCGCGCTGGTCATTCTGGGCGTGGTGATCGTGGTGCGGCTGGTGTGGGCCGTCGGCTACGCCCTCACAGGGGGACGGCGCGCCGCGGACGTCGGCTCCGGCGCGCCCACTGCCCCGGAGCCCTCACGCGCGAAGAGCGGGCTGGTGATCGGCTGGGCGGGCATGCGCGGCATCGTCACGCTGGCCACGGCCCTGGCCCTTCCGGACACCTTCCCGGCCCGCAATTTCATTCAGCTCGCGGCCTTCGTGGTGGTGCTCGGCACCCTGGTCATCCAGGGCCTCACGCTGCGTCCACTGTTGCTGTGGCTGAACTTTCCGGTGGACACCACGGTGGAATCCGAGACCAGCCTCGCCCGCTCCGTCGCCCTGAAAGCCGCCCTGAAGGCTCTGGAACACGACACCACCCCCGCCGCCGAACGTCTGCGGGAGGAGTACCGGGCCGCCCTCTCCATCGCGCGCCAGGGGGGCGACCTGTCGCGGTCACCGGACAACGCCCTGCGCCGCGAGACGCTGACGCATTCCCGGGACGCTCTCGAAACCCTGCGGCGGACCGGCACCATCGGGGACGATGCGTACCGTCAGGTGGAGGCCGAGCTGGACACGCTGGAACTGATGACCGCCGCGAGCACCGTGCCCTACGCCGGGACGTGAACCGGCCCGGCGGCCCGAGTACCAGGTCCATCCGCTGGACGGTGCACCCACCCCCTCTTGCATGTGGGTGGTACGGCTGCACCGTCTCCGAGGTCTGGGGTGAAGCCAGACACGAGCCGCACTGCCGAGGTCAACGCAACGGCGGTCACATCCCGCCTGTCACGGCCCAGTGCCTAGAATCAGGAATGCCCTTCCCTGAACTGGCGTCCAGCGTGGCACAGCGGCTGCTCGGCGTTCCGGGTGTACAGGGCGTCGTGCTGGGTGGATCGCACGCGACGGGTACGGCCACGGCGATGTCCGACCTCGACCTGGGCCTGTACTACGATCATGCCAGCCCGCTGGATATTCCCGCCCTCACTGCCCTGTGCCGCGATCTCGACGACTCCGGCGAGGCCACGGCAAGTGACCTGGGTGGCTGGGGGCCGTGGGTGGACGGCGGGGCGTGGCTCACCATCCAGGGGCAGCGGGTTGATTTCATCTACCGCGACCTCGGCCGGGTCGGACACAGTGTCCAGGATGCCTGCGCGGGCCGCGTCACCCTCCACGTTCAGCCCGGCCACCCGCACGGCATCCACGGCCATCACTACGCCGGAGAGCTGGCGTCCTGCGTGATCCTCGACGATCTGACAGGAGGCCTGCGGGCGCTCCAGGCACAGATCGGCACCTACCCACCGGCCCTCGGCCGCGCCCTGGAAGAGGCGTACGCCTGGTCGCCCACATTCTGGCTGGGGGGCGCCGAGAAGGGAATCGGGCGGGGGGACCTGGCGTACGTCCAGGGCTGTGTGTTCCAGGCGGTCATGGCCCTGGTCCAGGTCATCTGTGCGCGTGCGCGGGTATGGGTGCTCAACGAGAAGGGAGCCGTGCAGCGCGCGGCCACCTGCGCCGGCGCCCCAGACGACTTTGCCCGCAGGGTCAATGCGGCCGTCGCAGAACCGGATCTGCCCGCCCTTCACCAGCTGGCGGCCGAGGTCGCGCGAGCCGGCGTCGGCCGCCAGTAGCTGCAAGTGGTTCACGCAGAAGCGGGCCGGTTCCCGCAACCAGGGGAGAGGAGTGTGCCAGATCGCACCTGGACGACGGCGCATTTCCCCGACGTCGCTGCCCTGTCTGCGCGCCGCACACGTGCTCAGCGAAGTTGGAGAAGCTGCTGGTGGTCGAGCTGCTCGGCTTCGAGGATGAGCTGCTCCAGGGTCGTGCTGCCCAGGACGTCCCGCAGCGCCTGATCCACCCGTTTCCACAGGTCCTGGGTGCCGCAGACGGTGTCGTGGTCGCAGACGTGGTCCTTCTCGGCGCAGGCCACGGGCGCGAGACTGCCTTCCAGCGTCGTGACGACCTCGTAGGCGTGAATGCTGCCCGCAGAGCGGCTGAGGCGGTAGCCGCCTTTCGCGCCGCGGACGCTCTGGATATAACCGGCGCGGCGCAACGTCGCGACGATCTGTTCCAGATAGTGCAGGCTGATGTTCTGCCGCTGGGACACGGACTTCAGCGTGACGGGCTGACCGTCCTGGCGGCCGATCTCGATCATCGCTCGCAGGCCGTACTGGGCTCGGGTCGATACCCACATGCCAGAATGCTGACTTAACCACTCGGATTAGTCAAATAGGATTGATCGGGACACGTCAGCACCGTCGACCACCATGGTTGGGGGACTGGCTTGGCCGGTACTCCTCCAGCTTCTGCCGGCCCGCACGAAGGTGGAGCAGTTCTCGTGCCCTCATCTCGGCATATCCGGTGTTGAAGTTGGAAACGCCATGAGCGCAGCCCCACGTATTCCGAGTAAACCGCTCTGGTTGAGTACTCTGGTCGGTTTACATGACGCGCTGTCTTACGGACCGGGTCCCCTGTCTGAACCTACACTCCGGTCATGAACGAGAACACGACGGTCGTTTCCCGGTGCGACGCCACGAGCTGCCGGTTCAACTCGGACCGGACCTGCACGGCGGGCCAGATCGAGGTCAGCATGACCGCCCAGAAGGCCGAGTGCCTGACCTTCACGCCCCGGAGCGATGCCCAGGGCACCCAGCCCAGCGCACAGCAGTAACTTCATGGCACCGGGCCTCCCACCGACGTGTGGGCGGTCCGATCTGTACATCCACATCGCTCCAGCTGAATCCTGAGTGCTACACTCGGATTAATGGCTGGACTGCCCTCACCCACCCCGCACGGAGTTGCTCAGGCGCTGGACATGCATGTTCAGGAGCAAGTGGTCGCCGCGGAAGCGGTTCTGGCCACCCTGACCGCCCGCGCCCCCCTGCGGCTGGTGCAGGTGAGCATCCAGGGCGTCCGCTACGCGCTGTCGCCCGACCTGGACGTCCTGCGCCGCAACCGGAGCCTGCTGGAGGACGTGGTCATGACGGCGCTCGCCCGGCACGCGGCCGCGTCCATGCTTGGAGTGCCCGTTGTCCCGGGAACGCCTGAGCGCGATGCGCTGGACCTGCTGCAGTCGGCTCTGGTCGAACCCGAGGAGCAGAGCACCATCCCCGACTATGTGCGCGTCCTCGAAGCCCGTGCCCGCGCCCTGCTGAGGCGCTCGTGGTCCGAGGTGCAGGTTGTGGCCGCCGGACTGAGGGAGCATGGAGCCCTGGACGCGGAAGCTGTCAAGCACCGCATTCGCTGTGCTCAGGGCATTCGCGGCACGCTCCTGAACTGACCGATCCATAGCACACAGAGGAGATGGGTGCGGTCTGCTTTGCGTGGAGACAAGGCAGACCACCCGGTGTGCCTTCACCAGCTGCAACGGCCGCCACGGACGACCCGAATCACCTGTTTGGCGCTCGTGGGTTGTCCTGGCAGACTCAGGTTCAGAGTCCTGACCGGTACAGCGTCATGGCTGGACGACCACCACGTTGTATGTCTTGCCTGCCGTCATCGCCTTGCTGGGGTCCTCGTGGTAGATGCACCATTTGTTGGTCGTGTACCACACGCCAGTCAGGTTTGTGTCGTAATTTGACTTGGTTGAATCGCCACCCGGATTGTAGTTGTGGGTGACAGTGACCACGGCATTCGGCTTGTCGTTCGTCGCGGGATTGTCGATGCACGTCCAGTTGTTGACACTGTTCCCCGCCGTGCTGGTGTGCACGAAGCCCACGATCTTGCTGTCCAGGCGGCGGAGTTCGGTCTGGGCTGCCTGAAAGTTGTCGTTCATCTCACTTGCCTTGATGGTCGTGCCGGCCGTGAACGTGTGCGGGGTGCTGAAGTCCACTGCCACGGCAACGGCGGCGGCGAGAGCGATGGACACCAGCAGGGAGCGCAGGACAGTTATTGTGGTCTGTTTCATGTACGGACTCCTCTGGAACGGGGCAGTGACGTGAGTGGAGGTCGCGTTACAGAAAGACAGCCTGGTCCCACACGCTCTGGTCGAAGGTGGCCTTCTGCGGTTGGGGTGTTCCAGAGGACGTGTTGCATGCGGTGAGCAGCACCAGAGCGAGCGCGGCGCCCAGCATCAGCTGAGCACCACTGGGGGCGCGGGAATGGGTCGGCGGCTTCCTCATGCGTGCCTCCTCAAGACCGCTGCCCATCACGGCGCACTCGATCTGCATTCCGATCTTAAGCTGTTCTTAGGGTCAAGTGAGAACGAATATGACCAGCACTCCCGGGAGGGCCATGCAGTTATGGCAGAACTGCTCAATTGCTGCTTGGCCTGTGCCACTAAAACATCGCAATGGAATCCCGTCGGTAGAGCTGGGACGAGACGTATTTAGGCCTCGGTGAGGTCGAACATTGGCTGTGGATGGTCATCGATGACCGTAGCGCTGTGTCGGACGCTTTCCTGTTGAGACATTCCGACCATTTATTGCTTGCAATCAGAAACGTGCCACATCTCTACCCGGGCAAGTGGCGTTCCTGTGCAAGTTGAGTGAGGCGATCGCAGCCATGCGCTCACTATGCCGGGCGGTCATTGGCGGGCACAGCGTGCCGGCGGTCGTACAGGGCGCACAGGCCGCTGCGGTCCTTGTGTTCGTATTCCAGGATGGCGTCGGGTTCGCTGGTGCCGGGGCGCAGGCCCAGGGCGCTCAGTTCCGCGCCGGTGGCGAGGTGTTCGGGATAGGTCTGCTGGTAGCGGGGGCAGGGCGCGGGTTTGATGCGGTGGGTCATGCTGACCTCGAGTCATGCGGTGTCACTGTCCCCAGTGTGCGGGTTCACACGTGACCGGGCGTGAGACGGCCGGCTGCTGTCCTCACCCTTCCGAGGGCGCTGGAACGAACCCGATCACGCCGTACAGGGGGTCGCCGCCGCCCGGGCTGCGGTCCAGTGCCCGGAGATCCGTGTATCCGGCGCGCTCCAGGTACTGCGTGACCAGGGCCACGTGGCCCGCGTCGTCCAGGTGCTGCCACACCAGCACGGCCTTGGTCGGGAAACAGCGGTTCGAGAACGTGATCACCACAGGCGATCCGGGGCTCAGCACGCGGCGCAGATCACGCAGCACGGCGACCGGTTGGGTCAGGTAGTCGATAGACACGGCTATGCCCGCTGCGTCAAAGGAGCCGTCCGCGAAGGGCAGGTGCGCGGTGGTGTTGAGGTTCTGGACGACGAATCGGGACAGCCGGGTATTGGCGGCCAGCTCTTCGTGGTTCAGGCCCACGCCCACCACCTCGGGGTAGGGCGCCTCCGGTGGCAGGTGGCTGATCCAGGAACTCATCAGGTCGAGGACGCGGGCATCACGCGGAAAGAACTCGCGGTACAGGGACGTGACGGCGGCGATCGCCGCGTCGTCGATGTGCGTGACGAAGCGTGGGTGCCGGTAGAACTGCTCGTCTGGAGTCTCGTCCTGGCGGCGGAAGAAGGTGGGCGGCAGGTCGTCCATAGGCCAGTGTGGGCACGGTGTGACCGGAACACCGTCAGGGTCGCCAAGGTTCTACGCCGTGCCGGATCTCGCCGGACACCATGATCAGGGCGGGGTCGTGACTCCCTTGCTCAATCAGTGCGGTGGTGCCGACTGCCGGTATGACGGTGCATCTGCTCTCGGCAACCACAAAGCCTCCCTGGAGTCTCACGCACAAGCCAATTGGTCGGCCTACAGCTCGCTTCTGTCGTGAATTGATCTGCTCTGACGGGAACTGTGTGGTCAGTTCTGTTTTTGCACGCTATACAGTTGCTTTCCTCGAACGCCGCCGGTGCTTGAGCCTGTTGGAATAAGGGACCGAGAGGCGTTTGTGGGCTGTTGCTGGACACCTACCTCGACGTTAGAAGGTCCTGCTTGCCTGACCATAAAGCGATGTACTCCATGACACCGTCCTTAAGAATGATTGAGGATCGCCTCAGACAATGGAAAGTCCGGGTCAACGTGCGTTGAGCGCTGCGCCATGCTTGGCCGGCTCCCTGGAGCCATACTCTGGCCCGTCTTACCAGGACAGAAGGGGGGCGCCCACCTTCTCAAAACGGGCGTGCGAGCGGGTCAGTGTCGGCTCCGGACTGGTTCGAGGCCAGTCACCCGTCCATTTGATCCGGAGAGTGCCGTATGGTCCTCTCCGGGTCATAACTTTTGTTCGGCCCTTGCCTCGGGAGCGGGAGTGGCAGTTGCGTGAACACGTAGAAGCCGCAGATCGCGTATTTCGAACTGGATATGAATGGCTTGGTGCTCGCTCGCCACGTTTTTCTGTATGTCAGTCCAGTGTCACGCAGCTGGCGAATTCAAGCTCGTGCTGGTGCACAAGCTGCGTATTGTCTGGGCGTTTATTGCAGCGTGTTCAGCGAGGATATTCTGAGCCAACCTCCGCCAGGTGACCTGCCCGTACATATCATATCTATTCCTGTAAACTATTCTAGACTTGTGCGCAGTACTCCGGGCGGACCGTGGGTTACCCCACCCCACACTTGTTAAGGCGCTGTACTGGAGGCCTCCCTAAACTGAGCAGACTATGAGTAACGCCGTCACGTCCCTCCGGGTTCCACCGCAGGTCACGAGCCTCTCGCACCTGCTGCAGTACCGGGCACAGCAGCATCCGGACGGAGGCATCACCTATCTGCCGGCCGGGGAGGGGGAAGAGCGGCCGCTCACGTACGCCGCGCTGGACCTCGGAGCCAGACGACTGGCACAGCGCCTCACTTCGGTGGCCCAGCCGGGGGAACGCGCCCTGCTGCTGTACGGCGAGGGTGTGGAGATCGCCACGGCATTCTTCGGAGCCCTGTATGCCGGATTGGTCACGGTGCCGGTCAGCCCTCCGCGGCCGAACCAGCCGCATGACGAGGTCCGGGGGCTGGCGGAGGATGCAGGTGTAACGCTGGTGCTGACCGAACAGCGCCTCGAACCCCTGGCCGCCGCGCTGTTCGCCGGCACCGGCGTGCAGGTCATGGTCACGGACCAGCCCGACGACGGGGAGGACTCCTCGACCTTCGTCCCGGTGGCGGTGGCGCCGTCGGCCCTGGCGTCGCTGCTGTATACCTCGGGTTCGACACGTCGGCCGCGCGGCGTCATGCTCAGCCACGGTCACCTGATGTCTCGCCTGATCGCCACGGACGCGATTCCCTCCCTGAACAGTGCGTTCGACGGTCCCACCGTGTCGTGGATGCCGCTGCAGCACATCTGGGGCCTGACGGCCGCTCTGCTGCAGCCCATGTACCGTGACCTGCCAGCAATCGTGATGCCCACCAGCGCGGTGATGCAAAAGCCCGTGCGCTGGCTGCGCGCCATCTCGCACTACCGGGCCGTCAGCAGCGGCGCGCCCAACTTTGCCTTCCAGGCGTGCCTGGACGCGGTGAGCGACGAGGACTGCGCGGGGCTCGACCTGAGTACGTGGCAGCTGGCGCCCCTGGGAGCCGAGACGATCCGCGCCGACACGCTCGAGCAGTTCGCCGCGAGATTTGCGCCCTACGGCTTCACCAGGCATGCCTTCCGGACGGCCTACGGGATGTCCGAGGGCATGGCAACCTTCGACCTGGAGGTCGAGGGAGACAAGCCGCGCCGCTTCCTGGCAGACCGCACGGCGCTGGAGGCGGACCGGGTCCAGCCCGCGGCAGACGCTGCGGCCGCGCAGGAGTTGGTGAGTTGCGGCGCGCCGATGCCCGGCCAGGAGATCGTGATCGTCGATCCGGAGCAGTTCATGCCACTGGGCGAGGGCCGGGTGGGGGAGGTCTGGAACCGCGGCCCGCTGGTCGCCGACGGGTACTGGAACCAGCCCGAGCAGACCGAGCAGACGTTCCGTGGTCACCTGGCCGGCGGTGACGGACCGTACCTGCGGACCGGCGACCTGGGCTTCATGCACGGCGGCGAACTGTTCATCATCGGGCGGCTCAAAGACATGCTGATCATCCGCGGCAAGAACCTCTACGCAGTGGACCTGGAGCACACCGCCGAACAGGCGCACCCGGCGCTGCTGCCGGCTGCGAGCGCCGCGTTCTCGGTGCCGGTCGGCCGGGAAGAGCAGCTGGTGCTGGTCCACGAGGTCCGGCCGGACCTGCACGTGGACGTGAACGAGGTGGCCGCGGCGGTGCGGCGCCGCATCGGTGACGTCCACCAACTGCCGGTTCACGCCGTGGTGCTCGTGGCGAGCGGCAGCGTGCCGCGCACGCACACCGGCAAATTGCAGCGCTACCGTTGCCGCGAGGCCTACCTCGCCAGCGTGGCCCCGCCCGCACCGACGCCAGCCGCGGCCCGCTGAGCGCCGCCCGTTCCGGAGGACCTCCGTGCATATCATCGGGATCAGCCATCTCCACGATTCCCCCACTGACGCGCCTGCCAGTCGGCCCCTGACCGCACTGGAAGCCGACCTGGCCGGCATCTGGCACGAGGTGCTGGGCCGGGCGCCCACACAGCCGAACGACCACTTCTTCGAGCTGGGCGGCAACTCGCTGGGGGTGGGACGGGTGGCGGCCCGCATCGAGGCCCGCACCGGTCAGCGCGTCTCGCTGCCCGCGCTGTTCGGCACACCTACCCTTGCCGGCATGGCTGCCGGGCTTCAGAGTGCTCTCGACGCGCCGGACGCCGCAGCAGCGCCCCTCACGGCGCGGTTGGAGACCGGCCCGGTGCCCGCGTCGCTGTCACAGGAGCGCATGTGGCTGCTGCATGAACTCGACGCGGGCGGCACAGCGTACAGCGTGGTCGGAGCGCTGCACCTGCGCGGCGCGCTCGACGTCGCCGCGCTGGAGGACAGCCTGCGTTACATCGTGGAGCGCCACGAGCCGCTGCGGACCACCTTCGAGGACCGGGACGGTCTGCTGTACCAGCGGGTGAATCCGCCCGAATTCACGGTGGAGCGCCGGTCCCTGCGCGGATACGCCGATTCCGCCGCGCAGCTCAAGGCCGCAACACGCGACCTCCAGACGTGCCTCCAGCGGCCCTTCGACATGCGCGAGGGGCCGATGATCCGTGTCACGCTGTTCGATCTGGCCGACGACCACCACATCCTGCTGCTGGACCTGCCGCACATCAACTCGGACGCGTGGTCGCTCGGCGTGCTGCTGGAGGAACTCATCCACGGCTACGAGGCGCAGCTCGCCGGCCGGGCTCCGGCGCTGCCGGAGTTGCCGGTGCAGTACCGCGATTACGCCGTGTGGCAGCGCGAGTGGCTGCGCGGCGACACGCTCGAGCGGCTGCGGACCTACTGGCGCGCGGCGCTGCAGGACCTCCCGGCGCTGGAGCTGCCGCTCGACCGGCCCCGCCCCCCCAGCCTCACCTTCGGCGGGGCCACGGTGTGGGCCACCCTACCCACCCCACTGCTGGAGCGCCTGCGGCGCGTCGCGACTGCGGAGAACGCCACGCTGTTCATGGTGATGCTGACCGCCTTCAAGGTGCTGCTGTCACACTGGACCGGGCAGACCGACGTGGCGGTCGGCACGCCGGTCGCCGGCCGGAGCACACCCGGTGTGGAGCGCATGATCGGCGTGTTCGTGAACACCCTGGTGATGCGCAGCGACCTGGCCGGGGACCCCAGCTTCCGCGAGGCCCTGCGGCGCGTGCGCGACACCACCGTCGGTGCCTTCGACCACCAGGACATGCCGTTCGCGCAGCTGGTGACGGACCTGCAACCCGTCCGCGACCTGAGCCGCTCGCCGCTGGTGCAGGTGATGTTCAACCAGATCAACGTGCCCATGCCGGAGCGCTCCCTGCCCGGCCTGCACCTGGGGTTTGTGGAGCTGGACCGCGGCGGCGCGCAGTTCGACCTGGGCTGCACCGTGACCGAGATTTCGGGCGAGGAGCGCGTGAGTCTGGAGTACAACACTGCCCTGTTCGCTGAGGCCACCATGCAGGCCCTGCTGGACCGCTTCCTGCGGCTGCTCGACGAGGTGAGCCGGCACCCCGACGGCGTGGTCAGCGAACTGCCGCTGCTCAGTGGGGAGGAGCGCGCGCAGCTGGCCGCATGGAGCGGCGAGCCCGACCTGGGCGACGAGCCGATGGACACCGTACCGGAGCTGTTCGAGGCGCAGGTGCGGCGGACGCCGGACGCCGTGGCACTGCGCTCGGGGTCCGCGGTCATCACCTACCGCGAGCTGAACGCCCGGGCCAACCGCCTCGCCCGGCACCTGAGGGCGCATGGTGTGGAAGGGGAGACGCCTGTGGCGATCTGCCTGCCCCGCTCGGTGGGCGCGGTGGTGGCCACCCTGGGGGTGCTCAAGGCCGGCGGCGCGTACGTGCCGCTCGACCCCGCGCATCCCCCGGCCCGGCTGGCGCAGCTCCTTCACGACGCCGTGCCGCGGCTGCTGCTCGGCACGGCGGAAGTGGCTGGGCAAGTACCCACCGGCGAGATGCCCGTGCTGGTCGTGCCGCTGGACGGGGACGACACCGGTGCCGCGTGGGCGGCACACCCCGCGGACGACCTCGGCGTGGTCACCGCTCCGGACGCACTCGCCTACGTGATGTACACCTCGGGCACCAGCGGCACCCCCAAGGGCGTGCAGGGCCTGCACCGCGGCGTGACGTACCGGCTGCGCTGGATGTGGGACGCGTTCCCCTTCGCCGCCGGGGAGGTGTGCTGCCTGAAGACCTCGGCGGGCTTCGTGGACAGCGTATGGGAGCTGTTCGGGCCGCTGCTGGCCGGCGTACCGCTGGTGCTGGTGCCGGAACAGCTCCTTCAGGACCCCCCGGCCTTCCTGGCCCTGCTGGCGCGCGAGGAAGTCACGCGGGTGGTGCTCGTGCCCAGCCTGCTGCGCGTGCTGCTCGAGGCGCTGGAGAACGGCCCGCCGCTGCCCTGCCTGACGCTGTGGACCGCCAGCGGCGAACCGCTCGGCACCGACGTGGTGGCGCAGTTCCGGCAGACGCTGCCCCACGCCCGGCTGCTGAACCTCTATGGCTCCACCGAGGTGGCGGGCGACGCAACGTGGACGGAAGTGACGGCGGACGGGACCGTAGCGCCCAGCACCTCCTTCGAGCCGATCGGCCAGCCGCTGCCCGGCGCGCTGGTGTACGTGGTGGACGCCGCGCTGCGGCAGGTGCCGCCGGGCACGCCGGGCGAGCTGCTGGTGGGCGGCTCCGGTCTGGCACGCGGATACCACGGCCAGCCGGACCTCACCGCCACGCGCTTCGTGCCCAACCCGCACGGACCGGGGCAGGTGTTCCGCACGCGCGACCGCGCCGCGTTCCTGCCGGACGGCCGGCTGCAGGTGCTCGGCCGCCTCGACCGGCAGGTGAAGGTGCGCGGCGTGCGCGTCGAGCCGGAGGACGTCGAGGCACGGCTGCTGACCCACGCGCAGGTCGAGTCCTGCGCGGTCACGCTGTCGCGCGGCCAGGACCCGGTGCTGGTCGCGTACGTGGTGCTGCGCTCGCCGGCCACGCCGACCGAGTTGCGGGCGTATCTGGCGGCACAGCTGCCGTCGCCGGCAGTGCCCGCGCACGTCGTGGTGCTGGAGCAGCTTCCGCGCACCGCGAGCGGCAAGCTCGACCGGCAGCGCCTGCCCGAACCCGCCGCGGGCAGCGCGGCCGCGGTGCCGCCCGGCACGGCGCTGGAACGCCGGCTGGCCGAGCTGTGGGCCGAGTTGCTGGACGTGCCGGTCGAGCACGTCGGGCGGCACGACAGCTTCTTTGACCTCGGCGGGCACTCGCTGCTCGCCGCGCGGCTGGTCGCGCGCCTGGAGCCGGCCTTTGGCGTGCGCGTGCCACTGGCAGCCCTCTTCCGCGGCCCGACGATTGCCGACCTGGCCGCCGCCCTCGACGCGGCGACCGACAATGCGGACACGCCGCTGCTGGTGCCGCTGAACCCGCACGGCCACCGTCCACCTCTGTTCGTCCTGCACGGCATCGGCGGGCACCTCACGGACCTGCGTGACCTGACCGGCCCGCTGGGCGCAGACCAGCCGCTGTATGGCCTGGAAGCGGTCGGTGTGGACGGCGTCACCGCCCCGCTCGACCGCGTGGAGGCGATGGCCGAGCGCTACCTCCACGAGATCCGGCGGGTGCAGCCGCACGGCCCGTATTTCCTGTGCGGGCACTCCTTCGGGGGCGTGGTGGCCTTTGAACTCGCCCAGCAGCTGCGCGACGCGGGAGAGGCGGTAGGCCTGCTGGCGCTGCTGGACACCTGGACGCCGCGGCCGCAGGACATCACGCCGCGCCACGTGCTGCGCGGCCTGAAGCGTGTGGCCCGCACCGAGCTGACGCGCGCCCGCCGCTCTCCGGCCGCCGCCCTGCGCTGGAACGCGCGCCGGATCCAGGTCGCCGCCCGGCTGATGACCGAGGCCGCCCGCGACCGTTTCACGAACCAGGCGGGCCGGGCGCAGCGGAACGGCCTGCCGGTGTGGTTCCAGGCGGTGCGGGAAGCGAACCTGCAGGCGGTCGCGCGGTACCGGGCGCGGCCGCTGGACGTGCCGACGCTGCTCGTTCAGGCGGAGCAGCGCAAGCTGATCGAGCCGCTGTTCGCGTGGGCCGACCTGATCCAGGGCCCAATCCGCGTCCGCACCGTCGGCGGCACCCACGTCTCGATGGTGGGTCCCCAGCACGTCCGGCAGCTGGGCGAGGCGCTACACCACAGCCTGATCGCGGCGCAGGCCGGGAGCGGCACCTGGGCAGACGACTCCGCGTGACGCGTCCGGCAGTGGGCGAGGTATGGCTGGAGCTCAGCGACCTCACGCGGTGCCCACCGGACCCGGACGACGCGTCGTGGCTGGACGACGCGGAGCGGCAGCGGGCCGGGCAGTTCGTGGCGGCGCCCGACCGGGAGCGCTTCGTCCGGCGGCGGATGACGCTGCGGCGCCGGCTGGCCGACCTCACGGGCCGGCCGCCCGCGGAGGTGAACTACACCACGGGGCCTCACGGCCGCCCCGAGCTGACCCCGGTGCCACGCACTCCCGACGTGCGGTTCAGCGTGTCGAGCGCCGGCCCACTGCTCCTGCTGGCCTTCACGTGCGCTGCGGACGTGGGCGTGGATATCGAGGAGGTGCGGGCGTACCCCGAACTCGACGATGTGGCCGCCCAGGTGCTGACGGAAGGGCAGCGGACTCGGCTGGCCTCGCTCGACCGCGCCGCGCGCACGGGCGCGTTCTTCGACGCCTGGACGGCGCTCGAAGCCCGGCAGAAGCTGAGCGGGCAAGGCTTCGCCGTTGGCTGGTCCCCCGAGGCTCTGCCGACCCACGCCATCCACGAGGCGGGCTGGTCGCTGAAGGACACGGGCGGACGGCGGAGCTACCGGGCAGCGCTTGCCACGCACGGGACGGTGAACCGCGTGCGCTGGACGGTGCCCGGGCACATCGCCGTGGAGGGAGGTCCCAGAGTGCCACCGGAGCGTGACGTCGCAGCGACACGCTGACGGCCGCTCCAGCTCACGCTCCGGGTATGGGGAACGGCGCGACCGCGACGCCGCGAGCCTCCAGGGCCGCGCGCACGGCGCGGGCGATCTCGACGGCGTGGGGGTTGTCTCCGTGGATGCACAGCGTATCGGTGCGGCACTCGAACACGCCGCCGTCCAGCGCCTCGATACGGCCCTCGGTGACGAGCATCACGGCGCGGCGCGCGGCCTCCTGCGGGTCGTGGATGCTGGAGCCCGGCATGGAGCGCGGCGCGAGGCGGCCATCGCGCAGGTACGCGCGCTCGGGGAAGGTCTCCAGCACCACGGGCACACCCAGGTCACACGCCTCACGCTCCAGCAGCGTGGCGGGCAGCACCACCAGCGGCAGGGCCGGATCGAACTCCCGCGTGGCGCGCGCGATCGCCGCGGCCGTGGGCGCGTGTGTCCAGCTGCGGGTGGACAGCGCGCCGTGCGGTTTCACGTGCCGCAGCGTCAGCCCCGCCGCCCGCGCCATCCCCGCCACCGCCGCGATCTGGTACAGCGTGTCCGCGTAGACCTGCTCCGGCGTGGCCTCCAGGACGCGCCGCCCGAAGCCCGGGAGGTCCGGGTAGCCCGGGTGCGCCCCGATGCCCAGGCCGTGCTCCGCGGCCAGGTGCAGCGTGCGCTGGATGGTCAGCGGATCGCCCGCATGGAAGCCGCATGCGATGTTCACGCTGGTCAGCGACGGAAACAGCCGCCCGTCGTCGCCCATCGTCCACGCGCCGTAGGACTCGCCCGCGTCGGCGTTCAGGTCGACCTGCCAGGTCACGCGCGGCACCGGACCAGCAGCCTGCACGGGCAGAACAGAGGCAGGACGGGAACGGCGCTCACGCCGGCTCGGTTCACGGAGTCTCCTCTCGGCACGCCCTGTTCTATGCCACGGCCGCCCGGCCGCGCCACTGTGATCGGCCCCCTCCTGGCTGGCGGGCTCAGTCTGCGGCCGACAGGAAGGCCCGGACGGCGCCCAGGCTGCCCGTGTCGCGCAGCGCGGCGCCGCTGGCCCGGTTCAGCAGCGCGGGTGTGCTGCGGACGTGGCTGGCCTCGCACAGGGCGGCGAAGGCCTCGGCGTCCTGCTGGCGGTGCACCACCTCTATGCGGTCCGCGAACTGGCCCCTGAGTGGGCCGGCCAGCATGCGCCCGAGGCGCTCGCACGCCGCGCAGTCGTCCTGGGTCAGCAGGACATAGGGCCTAGTCATGCCGCCCCCACGCGGTGGGCGCCAGGTCCGGGAAGCCGCCCGCCCACAGCGCCTCCACGTCCGCGTCCCGCAGGGTGTCGGTGGCGATCTTGCTGTAACTGCTGCCCTTGGCGCTGAAGAAGTCGTGGGTGGTCCCGCGGGTCCGGATGCCGTTGAGCACCACCGGATGCACCTCCTCG
The DNA here is from genome assembly GCF_014201805.1 of Deinococcus metalli. Classification (NCBI taxonomy): domain Bacteria; kingdom Thermotogati; phylum Deinococcota; class Deinococci; order Deinococcales; family Deinococcaceae; genus Deinococcus; species Deinococcus metalli. The sequence continues at coordinate 133,400 of NZ_JACHFK010000004.1, forward strand.
TCGGGGAAGGAGCGGGGCAGGCCCAGGTTGTCGGCCAGCACGTTGAAGTTGTACCGCACGAAGCGCGCGACCTCCGCCGTCAGGCCCACGTCCGCGTACAGCACGTCGGTGTACGCCAGCTCATTGCGGTAGAGGGTGTGCAGGGTCTCGTCGTACCACGCGAGCGCCTCGGCCCGCTGCGCGTCGGACAGGCCCGCGAAGGTCTCCTGCGCCAGCAGGGCCACGTACACGCCGTGCAGCGCCTCGTCGAGGATGATCAGGTTGAAGATCTCGCCCGCCGAGACCATCCGCCCCTGGCCAGCCAGGTACAGCGGATAGAAAAAGCCGCTGTAGAACAGCGCCGTTTCCAGCATGCACGACACCGTCAGCTTCTTCCACAGCCCCAGGGCCGTGGCGTCCGGATCGTGGAACACACCCTGGATGAAGGTGATCTTGACCTGCAGGTGCGGCTGGGTGCCGATCCACGCGAAGACCTCGCGCTCCTGGGTGGTGGTCAGGAAGGTCTTGTTCATCAGGCTGTAGCTGCGGGCGTGGACGTCTTCCATCATGCCCTGAAACTGCAGCGTGGCCTTGCGGATGTGGCCGGCCACCACGCCGCGCAGCGTGGGCATGCCCACCTCGCCCTGCAGGGTGTCCAGTGCGTTCAGGCCCGCCGAGGCGTGCGTGTACGTCCAGCGCTCGGCGTCCGTCAGGGTCGCCCACACCAGGGCGTCGTTCGTGAGCGGGATCTCTTCCGGGAACCACAGCTGCGACGTGTATTTCTCGTAGAACGTGGCCGAGAAGCTGTCCTCGGGTTCCGACCAGTTGGTGGCGGTGAAGGTGGAGTGGGTCATAGGCCTCCAGGGCGCAGGGAAAGGGTGGGGCGGCCTACACGACGCAGCTGACGCACTCCGGCACGCCGGTCTTGCGCAGGCGGGTGTAGTACAGGGTCTTGAGGCCGCGGCGGTAGGCGTACAGGTAGTACGCCTGCAGGGTGCGGGTGGTGGCGCTGCTGGGCACGAACAGCGTGCACGAGATGCCCTGGTCCACGTGGCGCTGCGCGGTCGCCACGGTGTCCAGCACGCGGCGCTGGTCCATGTCGTAGGCCTCCTCGTAGTACCACTCGGTGCGCTCGCTCAGGTGCGGCATGGGGTAGATGGTGCGCGCCTTGTTGCTGGTGCGCGTCTCCACCCGTTCCGTGATGGGCATGATGCTCGCGCTGGCATGCGACACGTAGCTGATGCTGCCGGTGGGCGCGACCGCCATCACGAACGAGTGGGCCAGGCCGTGAGCTCGGATGTCCTGCACGAGCTGCTGCCACTCGGCGCGGGTGGGCAGGACGTGGCCAGAGAACAGGGCGGCGACCTCCGGGAACGTCGGCGTGAAGTCGCGCTCGAGGTACTGCGCGAAGTGCTCGCCCGACTCGTAGCGGCTGCCCTCAAATCCCGTGAACACGAAGCCGGTGTCGCGCGCGATCTGCATGCTGGTCCGGCGGGCGTGATAGTGCACGGCCGCGAAGAAGACGTCCACGAACTCCAATGCCTCGGGGCTGCCGTAGATGAGTTCCTGACCGGCCAGGAACGAGTGCAGGCCCATGGCGCCCAGGCCGACCGAGCGCATCTCGTCGTTGGCCCGCCGCACCGCCGGCACCTCCGCGATGCTGGTGGAGCGCGCCACGTTGTCGAGCATGCGCACCGCTGCCCCCACCACCCGCCCGATGTCGCCGCTGTGCATGGTCTGCTCGATCACCAGTGAGGCGAGGTTGCACGACACGTCCAGCCCGACGCGGTCCTCGTGCTCGCGGCCGTACGGGTGGAAATAGCTGGGCTGGGTGGGTTGCAGGATCTCCGAGCACAGGTTGCTCATCTTGATGGTGCCCACATTCGGGATCGGGTTGGCGCGGTTGGCGTGGCCCTCGAAGAGCAGGTAGGGGTACCCACTCTCGCCCTGCGTGACCGCGATCTCCTCCAGCACACGGCGGGCGGACACCCGCTTCTTGCGGATGCGCGGGTTGGCGGCCAGAGCGGCGTAGTCGCGCGTCCAGTCGATGTCCGCGAACTCCTGGCCGGTTTCCTGCCACAGAGAGTGCGGGTAGAACTGGCAGATGTCCTCACCGGACCGCACCTTCTCGAGGAAGATGTCGGGGAGGGTCGCGCCCACGCTGAGGGTCTTGAGACGGGCGTCCTCGTCGGTGGCGATCTTCTTGGCGCTGAGGGTATCCAGAAAGTCCGCGTGCATCACGCTGAGGTAGATGGCGCCCGCGCCGGGCCGCTGCCCGGCCTGATCGGCGTAGCGCAGCATGTTGTCGAGCATCTTGGCGACGCCCATCACGCCCTTGGTGACGTTCTGGATGCCGCGCAGGCTCTCGCCACGGGCGCGCAGGTTGCTGAGTTCCACGCCGATGCCGCCGCCGCCCTTGCTGAGTTCCGCCACGAACGACAGCGTCTTGGTGATCGAGTCGAGGTTGTCGGTGCAGTCCTGCAGCAGAAAACAGCTCACCAGTCGGCCGGTGTTCGCCTTGCCGGAGTTCATCAGCGTGGGCGTGGCCGGCGTGAAGGTCTGGGTCACGAGGTGGTGCACGAGTTCCAGCGCCTCCTCGACACTCTCCGAGCGCGCGAGGGCCGTGACGCTCAGGCGGTCCTCGTAGCGTTCCAGCCAGCGGGTGCGGTCCGGGGTCATGGTGGCGTACTCGCCGTAGAACTTCGACGCGCCCATGAACGACTGGAAGCGGAAGCCGTAGCTGTAGGCACGGTCGAACACCGCTCGCACCTCGTGCGGGGCGTAGCGCTCAAACACCGCGGCGTCCCACACGCCCTGACCGGTCAGCGCACGGACCTTCTCCTCCAGGGTCGGGAATTCCACCGTGTTCGGATTGACTCTGTCCTGGAAGTACGCGCGCAACGCCTCGTGGTCGTGCTCGGGCTGCGCCACGGTTCCGGCGAGCACCCTGTTGTTCAGTTCGATCCAGCGTTCCACGTCATTCCTCCCGCGTGCACGTCATGCGGCCCATGCCGCTGCGCGCCGATCCACGACAGCACGCGCTGCCGGTCGGCGGCGCTGCCGCCCTTGTCCACCTTGGCGACCACCGGCACGCCGTACGCGGCCGCGATCACGTCCGCCGCGCGCGCGAAGTGCTGGCCCCAGTGGTACGACCCGCTCGCCACCACGCCGCGCAGCAGCGGCGCGTGCTGCTCCAGAAAAACCCGGGTCGAGTCCGGCATCTGGCCCCGGCCGAAGGTGTAGGTCAGCAGCAGGTACGGCTGCCCCGGCGCCGCGCTGTCCGGGTGCCGCACGTCCAGCAAGGGCGCGCCCAGCGTGGCCGCGAGGTCCAGGGCCAGCCGCCGGACATTGCCCGTCAACGAGTCGTAGGCCAACAGCATTCGTCCTCCAGGGCGCACGGCGCCCGCGTCCGCGTGGCCCGGCACCTCAAGCCAGGGGGCCACGTCGCCGGCGCGTTCCTCCACGCCGACCCGTTGCAATCATCAAAAAAGACGTCCTGCGCGGCTGCGCGGCAGGGACGTGAACACACTCAGTTCGGCATGGCGGACACCCTTGGCTCCTGACGCGGGAGCAGCACGAGAAGGCGAAACTCCGCGAGGCGAGCGTTCGGACTGAAACCGTAGCGCGACTGTGCCGGACTGAGCCTGGCTCCGTGAGGAGGTGCAGGTGTGACCGGACTTCCCTCTGTTCCTGCGGAGGCTGTTCGGGGAACAGCGCCGTCACTGTACACCATGTGGTAGGGGAGCGCAGCACACACGCCAGATGTGGTGCCGGGGAGGCGGTGGGGGACGGACCCATGCTTCAGGTCAGGACGCCTCAGCGCGTCAGAAACGCCGTTGTCGTGCGCGCCAGTCTGCTCCAGGCAGCCCGGTCCCGCCCGCCACCCGGCATACTCGGGGGATGACGGTCGCCGCGGTGAGCCCCGGACTCTGCTTCTCCCGCCGGGGACGAAGTGGTCCAGGGAGGGCGCGTTCGTGATGCAGCTGATCGCGTTCCAGCTCGTGAACAGCGTGGCATACGGCATGCTGCTGTTCCTGCTCTCGGCGGGCTTCTCGCTGATCTTCGGGGTGGCGCGGGTCGCCAACCTCGCGCACGGGGCGTTCTACGTGCTGGGCGGGTATCTGGGCCTGAGCGTGACGCGGGCGGGCGGTCCGTTCTGGCTGGGCGTGCTGGCCGCCACGGCCAGCGGAGCGGCGCTGGGCGTGCTGGCTGAGCGGCTGCTGCTCGCGCGCGTGCAGGGCCAGCCGCTCCGGCAGGTGCTGCTCACGCTGGGGCTGACCTTCGTGGTGTCCGACGTCATCCGGCAGGTGTGGGGCACCGACATCCAGAGCGTGTCGCCGCCGGCGCCCTTCGAAGGGCCGGTCGCGCTGGGCGGCGTGCTCGTGCCCGCGTACCCGTTCGTGCTGATCGGGCTGGGCGTGGCGGTGTTCGTGACGATGCTCGCCGTGCTGCGCCGCACCCGCGCGGGCGCCATGATCCGCGCGGTGACGGCCGATCCCGTCATGAGCGGCACGCTGGGGCTGCCGGTCCGGCGGGTGTCGCGGCTGACCTTCGCGGCGGGCCTCGGGCTGGCGGCCTTCGGCGGCGCGGTGGGCAGTCCGCAGCTGGCCCTCACGCCCACGCTGGACAGCACCATGACGCTCCTGGCGCTCACGGTGGTCGTGATCGGCGGTCTGGGCAGCGTCGAGGGCGCCTTCGTGGCCGCGCTGCTGGTGGGGCTGGTCAGCGGCTTCGGGGCGGTGTACTTCCCGGCGCTGGTGCAGATCGCCATGTTCGCGTTGATGGTGCTGGTGCTCGCGCTGCGGCCACAGGGCCTGCTGGGCCGCCTGGAGCCCGCGTGAGCGTGCCGGCCACCGCACCCGCCGCGCACCTGCGCGTGCCGCGCCCCGTGCTGCTGGCCCTGGCAGGGGCGGCGCTCGTCATGCCCCCGCTGCTGGGCGGCTACCCGCTGTACCTCGCCACAGAGGCGCTGTGCTGGGCGATCGCCGCGGCCGCACTGGACCTGCTGGTGGGATACGCGGGGCTCACACCGCTGGGGCACATCGCGATGTGGGGTCTGGGCGGATACGTGACCGCACTGCTCACACGCGCCGGCGTTCCTCTGCCGCTGACGCTCGCGGTGGCCGCGGCGAGCGCTGCTGTGTACTCCGCGCTCACGGCCCCGCTGGCGCTGCGGGCGGGCGGTCTGGGGTTCCTGATGCTCACGCTGGCATTCGCGCAGATGCTCGCCTCTCTGGCTGCGAAGTGGACGGCTGTCACGGGCGGCACCGACGGCCTGACGTTCACGCCGGCCGTGGGCGGCACGCCGCTGTATGCGCTGAGCGTCGCCGCGCTGGCGCTGACGCTGTGGACGCTCACCCGCGTGACCCGCTCGCCCTTCGGCCGCGTGCTGGAGGCGATCCGGCAGAACGCGCCGCGGGCCCGCGCGCTGGGCTACCCGGTCCTCGCGTACCAGTTCGGAGCGGTGCTGATCGCGTCCGCGTTCATCGGGCTGGCGGGCGCGCTGGGCGCCGTGCACCGCGGCATCGTGACGCCCAGTGACGTCTTCTGGTTGCAGTCGGCGGTCCTCCTGATCATGGTGCTGCTGGGCGGTGCCCGCTCGCTGTGGGGGCCGGTGCTTGGTGCGGTGCTGTACACGGCCCTTCAGGCCGTCGTCAGCTCGCGCACCGACCTGTGGGCGGGCGCGGTGGGCGCGCTGCTGATCGCCGTGGTGCTGGCCGGACGCGGAGGCCTGTGGTCGCTGATGCGCCGGGCGCCATGACCGGCATGCAAGGCGGCATCTCTCTCCGGGCCGAGCGCGTCACCCGGCAGTTCGGGGGCGTCACGGCACTGAGGGACGTGAGCGTGGACGTGCCGCCAGGCCAGCGGCACGCGGTGATCGGTCCGAACGGCGCCGGTAAGAGCACCCTGTTCCGCGTCATCAGCGGCGAGCACCGGCCCAGCGCGGGCCGAGTCACGCTGGACGGCCGCGTGGTCAGCGGCCTGCCGCCGGAGCGAATCGCGGCGCTGGGCGTGGCCCGCTCGTTCCAGACCAGCAGCGTGTTCGACGAGGAGACCGTGCGGCACAACGTGATCCTGGCGCTGCTGGCCCACACGCCCCGCCGCCGGAAGCTGTGGCAACCTCTCGCGGGTCAGGGCGATCTCGCGGAGCGCGCCGACGACGTGCTGGCCCGCGTGAACCTGCTGGGCGCGGCGCCGCGCCGGGCGGGCGAGCTGCCGCACGGCGCCAGGCGGCAGCTCGAACTGGCGATGGTGCTTGCCCAGTCGCCGCGCCTGCTGCTGCTCGACGAGCCCCTGGCCGGTCTGGACGGCCACGAGCGCGGCGAGGTGATGGCCCTGCTGCACTCCCTGCCGCGCGACGTGACGACCGTGTTGATCGAGCACGACCTGGCCTTCTGCCTGGAATTCGCCGACCACGTGACGGTCCTCAGCAACGGCGAGGTGATCGCCACCGGCCCCCCGGAGCACATCCGCGCCGACGCGGCCGTGCAGGCGGCGTACGTCGGCGCCGCGCGGGGCGCTGACCGGCCGGCAGCATCACCCGTCGCCGCGCGGCCGCCGGTGCTGGATGTACAGGACCTGCACGCTGCATACGGCAGCGCCAGCGCCCTGAGCGGCGTGTCGCTGGACGTCCGGCCCGGCGAGGTGGTGGCGGTGCTGGGCCGCAACGGCATGGGCAAGACCACGCTGCTGACCACGCTGATGGGCTGGCGACGACCGACGGGCGGGCACGTGCGCCTGGAGGGACAGGACGTGACCGGCCTGCCACCGGCCGCGCTCGCCGCGCGGGGACTGGCGCTGGTGCCACAGGGCCGCCGCATGCTGCCCGGCCTGACCGTCGCGGAGGAACTGAGTGTGGCCGCCCGGCCGGGACCGTGGACGCCCGAGCGCGTGTACGGCGTCTTTCCGCGCCTGCGCGAGCGGCAGCGGAGCGCCAGCACCACCCTCTCGGGCGGCGAACAGCAGCTGGTCGCCATCGGGCGGGCGCTGATGCAGAATCCGCGCGTGCTGCTGCTGGACGAACCCAGCGAGGGCCTCAGCCCGGCCATGGTCTCGGCACTGCGGGAGGTGTTGCAGTCCCTGCGGGCCGGTGGAGAGACGATCGTGCTGGCCGAGCAGCACCTCGACCTCGCGCTCGCGGTGGCCGACCGAGTGTATGTGCTGGAGCACGGCACGGTGGCCTTCGAGGGCGATGCCGCCCAGTTCGCCGGAGACCGGGCGATGATACAGGCGCTGTTGGGGGTCTAGGGGCGCCCTCCCAAGGCGGTTCGCCGCCCACGAAGAGACCCACCGTGGGCGGCGGGCCGGCCAGGTCAGTTCAGATGCTGCGGACGGCGCCGCGCGCCGCGCTGGTGGTCATGCTGGCGTACGCGCGCAGGGCGGCCGTGACCTTGCGCGGCCGCGCCTCGGCCGGGTGCCAGCCCACTTCCTGCTGCTTCTGGCGCCGGGCGGCGAGGTCGGCGTCGCTCACCGCGAGGTGGATGGTGCGGTTCGGGATGTCGATCTCGATGGTGTCGCCTGTCTCGACCAGACCGATGGTGCCGCCCTCGGCCGCCTCCGGAGACACGTGCCCGATGGACAGGCCCGACGAGCCGCCGCTGAAGCGGCCATCGGTGACCAGCGCGCAGGCCTTGCCCAGGCCCCTGGACTTCAGGTAGCTGGTGGGGTACAGCATCTCCTGCATGCCGGGGCCACCGCGCGGGCCCTCGTAGCGGATCACGACGACCTCGCCCTCCGTTACGTCGCCGCCCAGGATGCCGTCCACCGCGGCGTCCTGCGACTCGAAGACGCGGGCGGTGCCGGTGAACTTCAGAATGCTGTCGTCCACGCCGGCCGTCTTGACGATGCAGCCGTCCTCCGCCAGGTTGCCGTACAGGACGGCCAGCCCGCCGTCCTGCGAGAAGGCGTGCTCAGCGCTGCGGATCACGCCCATCTCGCGGTCAGTGTCCAGGGCCGTGTAGCGCCGCGCCTGCGAGAAGGCCAGTTGCGTGGGCACGCCGCCGGGCGCGGCGCGGTAGAACTCGTGCGTCGCCGCGTCCTGCGTGCGCGACACGTCCCAGCGGTCCAGCGCGTCCGTGAGGTTGTCCGCGTGCACCGAGCGCACGTCGGTGTTGAGCAGGCCCGCCTTCTCCAGTTGCCCCAGGATCGCCATGATGCCCCCGGCGCGGTGCACGTCCTCCATGTGCACGTCGTTCTTGGCGGGCGCGACCTTGCACAGCACCGGCACGCGGCGCGACAGCCGGTCGATGTCGGCCATGGTGAAGTCCACGCCGGCCTCGTGGGCTGCCGCCAGCAGGTGCAGCACGGTGTTGGTGCTGCCGCCCATGGCGATGTCCAGCGTCATCGCGTTCTCGAAGGCCTGGAAGGTGGCGATGTTGCGCGGCAGCACGCCCTCCTCGTTGCCGTCGTAGTAGCGCTTCGCCAGATCCACGATCACGTGCCCGGCCTGCTTGAACAGTCGCTGGCGGTCGGCGTGCGTGGCGAGCACCGAGCCGTTGCCCGGCAGCGACAGGCCCAGCGCCTCGGTCAGGCAGTTCATGGAATTCGCCGTGAACATGCCCGAGCACGAGCCACAGGTGGGGCACGCGGAGCGTTCCACGGCCAGCACCTCGTCGTCGCTCACCGCGTCGTCGGCCGCGATCACCATGGCGTCCACGAGGTCGAGAGAATGCAGCGTGTCCTTCAGCAGGATCTTCCCGGCTTCCATCGGCCCGCCGGACACGAACACGACCGGGATGTTCAGGCGCAGCGCCGCCATCAGCATGCCCGGGGTGATCTTGTCGCAGTTGGAGATGCACACCATCGCGTCGGCGCAGTGGGCGTTCACCATGTACTCCACGCTGTCCGCGATCAGTTCGCGGCTGGGCAGCGAGTACAACATGCCGTCGTGGCCCATGGCGATGCCGTCGTCCACGGCAATGGTGTTGAATTCCTTCGCCACGCCGCCCGCCGCCTCGATCTCACGCGCCACGAGCTGGCCGAGGTCTTTGAGGTGCACGTGCCCCGGCACGAACTGGGTAAAGGAGTTCACCACGGCGATGATCGGCTTCTGGAAGTCCCCGTCCTGCATGCCCGTCGCGCGCCACAGCGCACGGGCTCCCGCCATGTTGCGGCCTTCAGTCGTCGTTCTGGAGCGGTACGTCGGCATAACCGGTCGATTCTGCGCCAAGACGGCGTGGCTGGCGCCGAGGCGTCCAAACAATCGCGTGGATTATTCGCCCACGTACGCCGCGAGGTGCTCGCCGGTGAGGGTCGAGCGCGCGGCGACCAGACCACGCGGCGTGCCCTCGAACACGACGCGGCCGCCGCCCCGGCCCGCGCCCGGCCCAAGGTCGATGATCCAGTCGCCGTGCGCCATCACCGCCTGGTGGTGCTCGATCACGATCACCGACTTGCCGGCGTCCACCAGCCGGTCCAGCAGCCCCAGGAGCTGCGCCACGTCCGCGAGGTGTAGGCCGGCGGTGGGCTCGTCCAGCACGTAGATGCCGCCCTCCTCGCCCAGGTGCGTGGCGAGCTTGAGGCGCTGGCGCTCGCCGCCGGAGAGCGTGGTGAGCGGCTGCCCCAGCGTGAGGTACCCCAGCCCGACGTCCGCGAGGCGCGCGAGGATGCGCTGGGCGGCCGGGAGTTTCGCCGGCCCCGCGCCGAAGAACGCCAGCGCCTCCGTCACCGTCATGGTGAGCACCTCGCTGATGTTCCGGCCGCCCAGCGTGTACGCCAGCACGTCGGCCTGGAAGCGCTTGCCGCCGCACTCCTCGCACACCGTGGACACGCCGGCCATCATCGCGAGGTCCGTGTAGATCACGCCGGCGCCGTTGCACGCCGGGCACGCGCCCTCCGAGTTCGGGCTGAACAGGGAAGGTTTCACGCCGTTCGCCTTGGCGAAGGCCGTACGGATCGGGTCGAGCAGGCCGGTGTACGTCGCGGGGTTGCTGCGCCGCGAGCCGCGGATCGCGCCCTGGTCGATAGCGACCACACCCTCGCGGCCCGACACCGAGCCGTGGATCAGGGAACTCTTGCCGGAGCCGGCCACGCCCGTCACGACCACCAGCACCCCGAGCGGGATGTCCACGTCCACGCCGTGCAGGTTGTGGGTGGTCGCCCCACGGATCTCCAGCGCGCCGGTGGGCGTCCGGACAACGGGCTTCAGCGCCGCCCGGTCGTCGAAGTGGCGTCCCGTCAGGGTGCCGCTCGCACGCAGGGCGTCCACGCTGCCCTCGAAGACGACCTCGCCGCCCGCCGTGCCCGCGCCGGGGCCAAGATCCACCACGTGGTCGGCCACGCGGATTACCTCGGGCTTGTGCTCCACCACCAGCACAGTGTTGCCCTTGTCGCGCAGGCGCAGCAGCAGGCCGTTCATGCGCTCGATGTCGTGGGGGTGCAGGCCGGTGGTGGGCTCGTCGAAGATGTACGTGACGTCCGTGAGCGACGAGCCGAGGTGGCGCACCATCTTCACGCGCTGCGCCTCGCCGCCCGACAGCGTGCCGGACGGCCGGTCGAGCGCAAGGTAGCCCAGGCCGATCTCCACAAACGAGTCGAGCGTGTGGCGCAGCGACGTCAGCAGCGGCCCGACGGATGGATCGTCCAGCCCCCGCACCCACGTCGCCAGGTCGCTGATCTGCAGGGCGCACACGTCCGCGATGCTGAGCCCGCGGATCTTGGACGACCGGGCCGCCTCGCTCAGGCGGGTGCCGCCGCACTCGGGGCAGGTGCTGAAGGTCACCGCCCGCTCCACGAAGGCACGGACATGCGGCTGGAGGGCCTCGAGGTCCTTGGACAGCATGGACGCCTGGATGCGCGGCACCAGTCCCTCGTAGGTCATGTTGATGCCCGCGATCTTCATCCGCACCGGCTCGTGGTACAGGAAGTCGTGGCGTTCCTGCGCGCTGTAGTCGCGGATCGGCTTGTCCGGATCGACGAAGCCCGAGGCGGCGTACAGCCGCGAATTCCAGCTCCCCGCGGTGTAGCCGGGAATGGTGAGCGCTCCGCCCGCCAGCGATTTCGAGTCGTCGAACAGCTCACCCAGGTCGATGTCGTTGACCGTGCCCATGCCGTCGCAGCGGGGGCACATGCCGCCGACCACGCTGAACTGGCGGCCCTCCTTGACCGTCTTGCCGCCGCGCTCGAAGGTGACGGCGCCCCCGCCGCTGACCGACGCCACGTTGAAGGAGTACGCCTGCGGCGACCCGATGTGCGGCTGCCCCAGCCGGCTGTACAGAATGCGCAGCATCGCGTTCACGTCGGTGGCCGTCCCCACCGTGGAGCGCACGTTGGCTCCCATCCGTTCCTGATCGACGATGATCGCGGTGGTCAGGCCCTCCAGCACGTCCACGTCGGGCCGCGCGAGCGACGGCATGAAGCCCTGCAGGAAGGCGCTGTAGGTCTCGTTGATCATGCGCTGCGATTCGGCGGCCAGCGTGCCGAACACCAGCGAACTCTTGCCCGAACCGGACACGCCGGTGAACACCGTCAGGCGGCGCTTCGGCAGCTCGATGCTGACGTTCCTGAGGTTGTTCACGCGCACGCCGTGGGCGCGGATCACGTCGTGGCTGTCTGCGGCACTCCGGGGAGTGGTCTGCGTCATCGTCCCGTCGCTCATCGTGCCTCCATGGTAGGCGACCACCCCGCGGCGCTCAGCGCACCTGCTGGATACGGATCAGGTTGCCGGCGGGATCGCGCACGGCGAAGTCGCGCACGCCGTAGGGCTGTTCGGTCGGCTCCTGCACGACGTCGGTGGCGCCCGCCTGAACGGTCTCGAAGGTGGCGTCGAGGTCACGGGTGGCGAGCAGCAGCGTGCCGTACGTCCCCTTCGCCATCATCTCGGTGATGGTGCGGCGCTCGCCGTCGGTGAGGCCGGGCGTGGCGGCCGGTGGGTACAGCACCACGGACGTGCCGGGCTGACCGGTCGGGCCGACCGTGATCCAGTGCAGGCCGCCGTACTCGACGTCATTCCGCACCTCGAAGCCCAGGGTGTCGCGGTAGAAGGCCAGCGAGGCAGCGGGGTCGGTGTGGGGCAGGAACGTGGAATGAATGGTGAGGTCCATGCCGGCATTATTCGGCGGGGGTGGGCGGCTCCGCTTCTCGATTCCTGACGGGCCGGGTGACCTGCTGCTCCACGCAGGCCGGAAGGCCCGCCGTTCCGCCCGCGTGCTGGTGGCGGTATGTGCTGGGCGGCACCCCGACGAGTTCTGCAAAGCGCGTGCTGAACGTGCCCAGCGATGAGCAGCCGACCGTGAAGCACACCTCGGTCACGCTCAGGTCGCCCCGGCGCAGCAGGGCCATCGCCCGCTCGATGCGGCGGGTCATCAGGTACGCGTACGGTGACTCGCCGTAGGCCAGCCGGAACAGGCGGCTGAGGTGCCCGGCCGACATGTTCACCCCGCGGGCCAGCGCCTCGACATCCAGCGGCTGCGCGTACTCCCGGTCGATCCGGTCGCGGACACGCCGCAGCCGCGCGAGGTCGCGCAGACTCGGGGTGGGCGCAGACGTGGTCACCACCCCGATTGTCCCACGTCGCCGCCCGGGGTCCCCCAGGTCCGGCGGACCATCACGACACCTCCGGCGTGTTCCACTCCTCCTCGGTCGTGTTGGTGGCGTTCAGGATCATCATGCGCAGGCGGTAGGTGCCCCGACCGAAGGCCGTCCGCCGGGGCGAGCCCACCGGCCCCAGATCCTGCTCGATGCCCTGCAGGAACGCGCGGCCCCGCGCGATTGGAATGGCGCCGGGGCTGGCGTCGACCCGGCGCAGGGCGTCAGCGATGATCCGGTCGCCGTCCTTGCCGGCCACGGTGTTCATCAGGCGCAGCAGTTCGATCCAGAAGGTCTGGTGCAGGAGCGGCGGCCCCAGCGTGATCTCGCCACGCATGACGAACGGCCGCAGCAAGGCCGTCACCTCGTCGAGATTGAGCCGGGTGGCGCGGGCGAGTTCCGCGACACTGCGCCGCGCGTTGATGAGGCTGAGCAGGTGCCGGTGCGCGTCATCCACGGGACCGAGCGCGCTCATGGTCACGGTCAGGGCCGGTACGAGGTCATACCCGATGTCGGGCACGCTGGGTGCCAGGGCCACCGGCGGGGTGGACGGCTGCGCGGTGGTCGCGCCGCCGGCGTCCGGCGTGGCCGTCGTGTCGAGCGGCGGCGCGTGCCCCTCGTCCAGGATCTGCGCCGCGTTCATCAGCAGGTGGCCCAGCGAGGTGGTGATGGACCGGTCGGCGGTCCGCTGGTCGAGCTGGAACATGAAGGCTGCCCGGTCGTGTACCTGCATCAGCACCGCGATGGCGTGCAGGCCGGTGTGCTGCTGGAACGCAGCGTGGTGCAGCTGCCCCTCATCGAAGTACACGCGCGCCATGCCGTACGGTGTGTGGATCAGCAGCGCGCCGGTCCGACCACACTGGTGAAGGTAGTCGAGCAGCATCGGCAGGCTGTTGTCGCCGGGCAGCAGCAGGCCAGTGAGGATAGTGGCTGTCGGGGACGGCGTGCCGGTCACGGTCCACAGCCTACGCGTCCACTCCGCACCTGCGGCAGGGTGGGCTGTCCCGGCGGTCAGACAAGCGGCCGGCGACTCCCCAAACTCGGACACAGGTCAGGCGACCAAAGAGAGATCAAGCTGAACACGACGGTAGAATTTTGCACACCTGAAATTCTGCAATTGTGTCAGGGTATATGTGTCAACGGCATAAAACAAGGGGATACAACCACGCTCCAGACGATAAAATTACATGCGTGCGAGACGCCGCCCTTCTGGTCTGAATCAAACTCCGGACGCGCCCGCTTGAGCGTCCAAGCTCATCAGTATTCGCAAGCGCTCAATCCCCTCCACATGTCACGACGGACCGACACGACAGACTGAAGGCGTGCCCGCCCAGAACGCCAACCGGCCCCACCACGACCCGTGCGCGGCGGTGCTGGACCAGCTGGCGAGTGGCGGCGGCCGTGACCTGCGGCCCTGCATTCAGATGTACGGCGGACTGCTGCTGACCCTCGCGCACCGCTACGCCTTCCCGGACCCCGAGGAGGCGCTGTATCTCGCGTTCCTCGACGTGCGGGCCGGCTGCTCGTCGTGGCCCAGCTCGCACCTGTCCGCGCGCACGTGGGTGCTGGGCATCGGCAAGCGGTGCTACGACCGCCTGGCGCTGGTACCGGCTGACGTCGGTGGGCGCTGAGCGCGCAGCTGCCGTATCGCGCCAGTGCGCTGATCATGGGCCGATCATGAACGGCCTCCTACCCTGAAGTGTCGCCCGGTCGTCCACGAGGCCGTGTCGGTGCCCAAAGTCGGGTGATCGACTTCGGTTGCCGGCCATGCAGCTGGGGCGCCGGAGCGACACGAAGCACTGGACGCGTGCACGGCAGACAGGGCAAGCCCTTGCACCCGGCCCGGCCGCACTCTCCAGCGCGAATTCGCCGGGCACCACTTCGCCACCCTGAGGAGGGAAGGACAATGAACCGGATCGTGATGTGTGGACTGCTGCTCGGCCTGGTCGCGTGTGGGGGTACGTCCACGCCGACGCCGAAACCCACCCAGAAGACTGTGAACGACGTCGTCCTGACGCCCACACAGCTCAGCGTGCCGCTCAGCACCTTCGATATCGGCGGCTACCCCGTGCAGACCGTGATGGTCGGCAACAGCATCTATTTCGGAAATTATTCCAACACCGCCAAAACGCAGTTCTTCGTCCGGTACGACATCGCATCCAACACGTTCTCGTCACCGCTGGCCACCTCAATGAACGTCTGCGGCTGCGGGTACACGAGCAAACTGGTCAGCGACGGCACGAATATTTACTACATCGCCAACGACGCCACGAAGTACACGGCGTCGACGAACGCGTGGTCGACCATCAACTATCCGACGACGGCCCATGACAACGCGGGCGAGGCCGGCGTCACGTACGCCAACGGCAACATCTACTTCGTGGGCGGCCGGACGGCGAGCAACCTCTTCAAGTATTACAGCGTCAGCCAGAATGCGTGGTTCACGGCGCCGAACGCCCTGTATGCCACGACCTCCAGCCAGTTGGTGGCCTTCAAGGACCGGATCTACGCGATCGGCGGAACCGGCGCCCCCACCAAGATGGCCTACTATTCGACCAGCTCGAACACCTGGACGCCAGTCAAGGATGTTCCGTTCACCGTCATGACGAGCTACGAGACAGTATTCGGCGCGGCGCTCGGCAACTACATCTACCTGCTCCAGAACGATTCCATCCAGATCTACGACCCCGCGAACGATGTGTGGGCCACCACGCCGGTCAAGGTCACCGGACTGCCGAGCTACGGCGCCATGCTGACTGATGGCCAGAACCTGTACATCGCCGGCAAGAACGCGTCGAACGTTCCGGCCGTCACCCGCGTGGCCGTGTCGGTCAAGTAAACGCGGTGGAGACCGGCCCGGCTACCAGTCGCGCATCGCCTTGTTCGCGCGGCCCGAACCGACCCGCACGTACGAGCGCGTGACGTTGATGTCCGCGTGGCCCAGCACCTCCGCCACTGCCACGAAGTCGCCCAGCGCCTCGTACAGCCGCGTGCCGGTCGCCTTACGGAACGCGTGGCAGCCCCGCCAGTCGGTCACCGGCCGGCCATGCTCATCGACACCGTCACGCTCGAAGTATGGCCTGAGCAGGTTGGCGGCGGCTGCGCGTGTGCGGAAGGGCAGCACCATCGCCGCCGCGTGGGACCGCCGCCGGGGCAGCGCTCTGTACGAGCGCAGGGCGACGGCCAGCCGGTCCGACAGGCCCACAGTGCGGCTCTTGCGGCCCTTGCCAGAACGAACTGTGATGTACGGTTCGTCCTCATCCAGAAACACGTCCGACCACGCGAGGTCGAGGGCTTCCTGGATCCGCAGCCCCGTGTGCGACAGCAGCAGCAGCAGGGTGCGGGCGCCCTGGACCTTCAATCGCTCACGGCCCGTCGAGGCCAACAGCGCCTCGTCCACCTTCCCGAACACGCGCCGCAGCACCGCCGGCGAATACGGCGGGTTTTTCGTCAGCGGGTGCTCGTGGTCCTTGGGCACCCGCACGCCGGCGAACGGGGTGACGTCGCTCGCCCCGGCCCAGCGCAGCGCCTTATATAAGGAGGCGGCGGCGGCCACCTTGCCGCGCACGGTGGCGATCTTGCGGCGCTCGAGCAGGGCCAGCACGTACGCCTGCGCGTCGTCCAGGCTGGGCCGCAGCACGTTCAGGGCGTGCTCCTGCGCGTACTGCACAAACTGCGTGACGCCGGTGCGGTACGCACTGAGGGTGTGCGGACTCACCAGAATGCCGCTCGCGCCGTACAGGCCCAGGTACGCTTCGGTCAGGCTCCACAGTCCATCCGCGTCCTTCTGTGCAGCGGCCTCCACCGCGCGGCGCCGGCGCTCGTCCGCGTGGAGGGCCAGCCACGACCGCGCCCGGTCACCGAGGGCCGAGCGGTAGACGTCGAGGGTCATCGGACTACCGGCCGGAGGCAGATCAGGGACGTCAGCAGTTGCATTGCTCAAACTATACACAACACGGCTTATGAATAGTTTGCTGGCTTCGCTGACTGGGGAGAGGCCATCGCCCGGACCCACACCTAGTTCGGCCGCCCTCCACACGAACGCCCTCGGTGGTTCCTGCCGCCGGCGAAGCGGCGACAGAAGTCCAGCGTGACCTTCAGCGCTTGATCCGCGGGCCGTGGGCCGCACCCGGTTATGAGCATCCAGCAAGCACTCTCAAGTCGCTCGCCTTGACATCGCCCCCTCACCTCGGTCATCATGGGCCAACTCAAGCAAACGTTGTCCTGCCGACTGGGCGGGCACATTTCGCATCCCACCGTCAGGAGGTGAGAGCCCTGTCACGTGTCCGCACGCAAGAAAAGTCTGCCACCATCAAGGACGTCGCGCGGGTGGCGGGCGTCTCCTTCTCGACGGTCTCCCGCGTCGTGAACAACTCCAAACCGGTGGATGAACCCACCAGACAGCGGGTCATGCAGGCCATCGCAGAACTGCGCTACGTGCCCAACTCCCTTGCGCGTGGACTCCAGACACGGCGATCCCGGTGCCTGGGCATGATGCTGCCCGAGATCGGCAGCTCCGGCGCGGCAAAATTCCTGGAAGGCGCCGAGTCCTACGCACGCGAGGCCGGCTACACCATGCTGCTCATGACCACCGCGGCAGACACGGCGCGGGAACTCGAGTGCTTTTCGATCATGCGCCAGCAGCAGATCGACGGCGTGCTGTGGACTGCGGCGACGTACACCGACGCCCACCGTGAGTGGCAGCAGCACCACACCCTCCCGATGGTCGTGCTTGCGCAGGACTTTTCCCCCTACGGCCTACCGAGCGTTCTGGTCGACAACTACCACGCGGCCTACGACGCGGCCGAACATCTGATCGGTCACGGACACCGCCGGATCGCCATGATCACCGGCGACCTGAACGACCGCGCCGTGGGCCTCGCCCGCTTCCAGGGCTTTGAAGACGCGCTCGCGGCGCATGGGCTGACCGTTGCCCCGGACCTCGTGGTGAGGGGGGATGTCTCGGCCCACGGACGGGATATCGCGTCGCGCGGAAGCGGGTACGCGGCGATGGCACAGCTGATGGCGCACCAGCCCACCGCCGTTCTCGCTGCCTCGGACAACCTGGCGATCGGGGCCATGCAATACCTGATCGAGCAGGGTCGGTCGATCCCGGGCGACGTGTCCATCATGGGATTCGACGACCTGGATATCGCAGCCCATCCGATGCTGCGCCTGTCGACCGTCGCGTTCGACTTCCATGATCTCGGGGTGCTCGCCGCGCGCACCCTCATCGAGCTGCTGCACGGCGAGGCCGCCACCGCGCCCGTTCAGTTGTCGCCATACCGCCTGGTCCTGAGAGACACCGTGCGCCGTCTCTGATTTTTTTTCCAGCTCAGGCAAACGTTTGCCAAAGGAGTTCCCACGATGAATTCACCGCCCGGCTCCCGGTCCTGACCACCCCACCCGCATCTCACTCCCCGGAGGATTCCCATGAAGACCCGCATGCCCACGCCGCGCACCACGTCCACCGCCGCCCTGCTCACCGTGGGCCTGCTCTTCGGCGCCGCAACCGCCGCCGTGACTCCCCCCGGCGACACGCTCACGGTCGCCATCGGCAACGCGCCGGCCTCGCTCGACCCGTCGGGCGGTGAAGCCAGCAACGAGTACTACTACACCCTCGCCTACGACTCCCTGATCAACTTCGACTACGACGCCAAGTACAAGCCGGCCCTCGCCACGAGCTGGAAATGGGTCGGCAGCGACTACAAGGCCATCGACATCCAACTGCGCAAGGGCGTGAAGTTCAGCGACGGCAGCACCTTCGATGCGAACGCCGTCAAGGCGTGGCTCGACCTCCAGATGAAGAACAAGTCGCCCGTGGCCGTCAACCTGGGCACGCAGTCCGTCCAGGTCACCAGCCCGACCTCCATCCGCCTGACCATGGCGAACTCCAACCCGCTCACGCTGCTGTTCCTCTCGCGCACGTGGCTGTCCGGGGTCATCCCCTGCCCCAAGGCCTCCACCACCCCGGCGATCCTCAAGGCAGCGACCTGCGGCACCGGCCCGTACGTCCTCGACACCAAGCAGACGGTCACGGGCGACACCTACACCTACGTGGCCAACCCCAACTACTGGAACCCGGCCAGGGTGCAGTGGAAAAAAGTCATCCTCAAGGTCGTCAATAACCCGCAGGCCGCACTCGACGCCGTCCGCGCCGGCCAGGCCCAGGTGGCGTGGCCGGCCCAGGCGTCCCTGATCCAGTCCGCGACGTCCGCCGGGCTGAAGAGCGCCGGGGTGTCGCAGAACATCCTGGGTCTGGATTTCCTCGACAAGAGCGGCAAGGTGGTTCCGGCCCTCAAGGACGTCCGCGTGCGCCAGGCCCTCAACTACGCCGTTGACCGCAAGGCCCTCGCCACCGCGCTCGGCGGTGGGCAGGGCGATCCGGTCTCCACGCAGTTCCTCGAGGGCGCCGACGGCTACGACGCCAGCCTCACCAACGCCTACCCGTACGACGTGGCCAAGGCCAAGCAGCTGCTCGCGGCCGCGGGCTACCCGCAGGGCTTCGACCTCACCATCCTGTCCACACCGATTGCCGGCCTCGACACCCTGATGCAGGCGGTCGTGGGGTACTGGCAGGCCATCGGGGTGAAGGCCAAGGTCGACACCAAGCCCCAGGCGTCGGACTTCTTCGCCGGCCTGACCTCCGGCAAATACGGCGTGGCGGCGGCAGCCCTCGGCGCGACCAACCCGACCCTGCTCGCGTGGAACTGCTGCTTCCACCCGGGCGCCGTGTGGAACCCGGACACCACGAAGGTGCCGGCGTTCGAGGCGCTGGTCGCGAAGCTGCGCGTGACGGACCCCGAGAAGGCCGCGCCGGTTGCGAAGCAGATCAACAGCTACATGACCAAGAACGCGTGGTTCGTCCCCGTCTACAGTGGCAAGCTGAACTACGTCTACGACCCCAAGAAGGTCACGCTGGCCACCCCGTCCGGCGCTCAGCCGGTCATCGACATCCTCGACGTCAAGCCCGCGAAGTAAACCGGGTTATCGCGGTCTCACTGCACTCAGCATCACCACGTGAGACCGCGCTCCCCCACCAGCACGAGGAGTTCCAGATGCCTGTCGATCCCCGCACCGCACCTCTGCAATCCCAGTGTCCGGAGGCCACCGGACCCACCCGGGCCGCGTGGGACGCCGGGCCTGCCCGTGAAGGGATGCCCGGACGACGTGGCACGGGTCGCAATACGGGTTCCCGGGGGACTCCCACCAGTTCCCACCCACCCGAGTCGTCGGCGCGCGCACGTGGAGGCGCAGGTCCCGGGCATCCGCGGCTGGTGGGCATGCCCGTCAGGGTCTCCACGCGTCCGGTCCAGGGCACTGGCCTCTGCGGATACCAGCCCCGGCGCATGCCTTCCTCCAGCGTCTGGGCTCGCGGGAGCGTGACATGCTGAGAATTCTCGTCCACCGGCTGCTGCTGTCCGTGCCACTGCTGATTTTCGTGACCGCCCTGACGTTCTTCCTGGTGTCGCTGACCCCCGGCGATCCGGCCGTCGTCATCCTTGGTCAGAACCGCGCCCCCGAGGAGTATCAGCGCCTTCGTGAACAGCTCGGGCTGCTTCAACCTGTTCCGGTTCAGTACGCCAATTGGGTCGCCACCCTCGCCCACGGCAGCCTCGGCACCTCCATCTTCAACAGCGAATCCGTCGTCGCCAAACTCAATGCGCGGCTCGGCGTCACGCTGTCGCTCGTCACCCTCACCGCCGTGGTCTCCAGCGTCATCGGCGTCGCGCTCGGCATCGCCAGTGCCCTGCGGCGCGGCGTGCTCGCCCGCACGGTCGACGTCATCTCCCTGCTCGGCATCGTGCTGCCGAGTTTCTGGGTGGCACTGGTGCTGGTCGCCATCTTCGCGGTCCGCCTTCACTGGCTGCCCGCCATCGGCTATGTCAACCCGGCGGCCGATCCGGCCGGCTGGCTCCGCAGCCTCGTGCTGCCCGTGGCGGTGCTCGCCGGACCGGCCATCGGCCTGATCGCCCAGCAGACCCGCAACGCCATGCTCGACGTCCTGGAGCGGCCCTTCATCCGCACGCTGCGGGCCGGCGGCGTCCGGCCCCTGTCGCTGATCTACCGGCACGCGCTGCGCAACGCCGGCGTGCCCATCCTCACGGTGATCGGTCTGGTGTTCATTGGCCTGCTGGGCGGCACCATCATCGCCGAGAACGTCTTCGCCCTTCCGGGCCTCGGTGGTCTGGCGGTCGAGGCCACGGGCCGGCACGACCTGCCGGTCATCCAGGGCATCGTCCTGTACTTCACCGTGATCGTCGTCGTGGTCAACCTGCTCGTCGATCTGCTGTACGCCTGGCTCAACCCGAGGATCCGCGTGTCATGACCCACATCGCAGCCTCCTCCCCACACACGCGGCGGTTTCCACTGCTGCGCGCCCTGTTCCGGCAACCCACCGCCGTCATCCCGCTGGTCTTCCTGCTCCTGATCATCGTCACCTCACTATTCGCGCGCCAGATTGCCCCATACGCCCCGGACGCCTTCGACCTGCCCAACCGCCTCAGTGGGCCCACGGCCCGGCACCTGCTCGGGGCCGACGAACTCGGCCGCGACATGCTCAGCCGCCTGCTGTACGGCGGTACCAAGGCCCTGGTCGGCATCGTGGAAGCCGTGCTGACCGCCGTGCTGATTGCGCTGCCGGTTGGCATCCTCGCCGGATATGTGGGCGGCGCCTTCGACCGCGCCGTGTCCTTCGTCACCGACCTCGTCCTCGCGATTCCCGCCATCATCCTGGTGCTGGTCGTCCTCACCGTCTTCCCCGCCAACCTGCACGCGGCCATGGTTGCCCTCGGGGTGCTGGTCGCCCCGGGATTCGCCCGCATCATCCGCGGGGTGACCCTGCCGCTGAAGGAAGCGGATTTCGTTTCCGCCGCGCGGGTCGCTGGCGTATCCGAGGGGACGATCATGGTGCGGCACATCCTGCCGGGCGTGCTCCGCACGGCGATCGTGCAGGCGTCGTTCGTCGCGGCCAACGCCCTGCTGTTTGCGGTCGGGCTGGGCTTCCTGGGACTGACCGCCACGCCCGGTGAGGCGGAGTGGGGCCAGATCGTCGCGGCGGCGGCGCAGCAGATCAGCACGCAGCCGTGGCTGCTCGTGCCGTCCGGTGGCCTGATCGCCCTGATGGCCCTCGCCCTCATGCTCCTCGGCAATGCGCTCCGCGACGCCACGGCCGACGTCGGCAGCGGTGCGGAGGTCAGGCCCGTCAAAACCGGAACGGAGTCCGCCAGAATGCCCCGTGAACACGCGTCCGAGTCGGCCCGGCTGCCCGACCCGGCGGCGCTGCTGTCCGTTCGGAATCTCAGCGTGGTCTTCGAGAGCCGCGGGCAGGACACGCTCATCGTGGACGGCGTCAGCTTCGACGTGCGCGCCGGCGAGACGGTCGGCCTGGTCGGGGAGTCCGGCGCCGGAAAGAGCGTGACCGCCCTCGCGGTGCTGCGCCTGCTGGCCCGAGGTGGTCGCATTTCTGGCGGTCAGGTGATCTTCGACGGCCAGGAGCTGACGGATCTCGACGACCGCGCGTTTGCAGGGCTACGGGGTTCAGCCCTGGGCCTGATCTCGCAGGAACCGCTGTCCAGTCTCGATCCGGCCTTCACCATCGGCAGCCAGCTTGGAGAACTCGTCCAGCTTCATGATGGCCTCCGCGGCGCGAAGAACCGGGAGCGCTGCCTGGAGTTGCTGCGTCAGGTCCAGATGCGCCAGCCGGAACGTGTCCTGCAGGCCTACCCGCACGAACTCTCGGGCGGCATGGCGCAGCGGGTCGCCATCGCCATGGCGCTCGCGGGACGACCCCGACTGCTCATCGCCGATGAGCCCACCACCGCACTCGACGTGACGGTGCAGAAGGAGATCCTGAGTCTGCTGCGCGACCTCCAGCGGGACACCGGGATGGCCGTGCTGATCGTGACGCACAACCTGGGCGTGGTGGCCGACATCTGCGACCGCGTGATCGTGCTGTACGCCGGGCAGGTGTTCGAGGACGCCGGCGTCTACGAGCTGTTCGACCGGCCGCTCAACCCCTACACCCTGGGCCTGCTGGGGGCCAATCCAGCGCATGCCCAGCCCGGCCAGCCCCTCACCGTGATTCCCGGGCGGGTGCCGCCTCCGGGGTCGTGGCCGGCGCACTGCCGCTTCGCGGCCCGCTGCGCCTTCGCCGCGCCCGAATGTCTCGCCGGCCCCGTCCCCCTGCTGCATCCGGTCGACCACCACGCCAGCCGCTGTATCCGCATCGACGAGCTGTTCCTCAATCCCCAGAGTTCTCCCCAGTTCACCTCGACCGCCGCGGGCGCAGGGCAGCAGGAGGCGTCATGACATCTTCCGCAGCCAGGGCCACGCCCCCCGAGTCCCCTCCACAGCCCACGACCCCGCTGCTGGACATCCGCGACCTGGAGGTGCAGTACCGCCGGCGCCGCGGTGACCCCGTCCTGAAAGCGTCCGACCGCGTCAGCCTGGATGTGTACCCCGGCGAGACCGTCGGCGTGGTCGGTGAGTCCGGTTCCGGCAAGTCCACGGTCGCCAAGGCCGCCCTGGGTCTCGCCCCCGTGCACGCCGGCTCCATCCACCTCGCCGGACGGGACATTACCCAGCTCGGCCCACGAGGCCGGCGGGACCTCAGCCGGATCATGCAGGTCGTCTTTCAGGACCCCAACGCGTCCCTCAACCCCTACCTCACCGTTGGTCGGTCGCTGTCCGAACCGCTGGAAGTGCACGGGATGCGCGCCGGCCCTGAACTGCGCCAGCGTGTCGCGGACGCCCTGGAACGGGTGGGTCTGCCGCCCGAGGCGGCCGAGCGGTACCCCGCCCAGTTCTCCGGCGGGCAGAAGCAGCGCCTCGCCATCGCCCGCGCCATGATCGTCGACCCGCAGCTCGTGGTGTGCGACGAGGCCGTCAGTGCCCTCGACCTGTCCATCCAGGCGCAGATCCTGAACCTGCTCGCCGAGCAGCAGCGCGGCCGGCAGCTCAGCTACCTGTTCATCTCCCACGACATCGAGGTCGTGCGGTATCTCTCCGACCGCATCTATGTGCTGTACCTCGGTCAGGTGATGGAAACCGGCCCGGCGAGCGCCGTGACCGGGACCCCGGCCCATCCGTACACACGGGAACTGCTCGACTCTGCGCCCGTGGCCGATCCACGGGTGCAGCGCCGCCGGAACGCCCTGGACGCCGAGCGGCGCTCGGCCCGGCTCACCGCGAGCACCGCCACCGCGTCCCAGCCCAGCCACGGGTGTCCGTTCGCGCCGCGCTGTCCGTATGCCATCGACATCTGCTGGGCCGAGCGTCCGCCGCTCGTTCCCACCAACGCGGGCGGTCTGACCGCGTGCCACCGCTACCCGGAATGGCAGGCCCTGCACGCCCAAGGAGCTTCGACCCATGACTGATACCCTCTCCATCCGCGACGCCGTCGAGACGCTGCTGGCCGCCGCTGCGGTTGCTCCGCTGTCGCACACGGCCGACACCTTCAAGACCGGTGATCCGGACACGGCCCTCACCGGCGTCGTCACCACCTTCCTGGCCACGGCCGACGTGATCCGTCACGCGGCCGCCCAGGGCGCCAACCTGATCATCACGCACGAGCCCACGTACTACTCCGCCGAGGACACCGATGATGTCGCGTGGCTGGACAGTGATCCTACCTACGAGGACAAACGGCGGCTGATCGAGGAGCACGGCATCGTGATCTGGCGGTTCCACGACTACTGGCACATGATGCGCCCCGACGGCATCGTGACGGGCCTGGCGCAGCGCCTCGGCTGGACGGTCGACCCGCCGTCGGTCTCCATGGACGACGCCATCCAGGCCATGACCGCCGGCAAGGGCGGGGACATCAAGCGGGCGGCCGCCGCCACCAGCGTGGCCAGCGTCCCCCCCATGACCCTGGGGGCCTTCGCCCAGCACGTCAAGGAGCAGCTCGGCGCGCCCAGCGTGCGCGTCCTCGGCCCGGACGACCTGACCGTGCGCCGGGTGGGCCTGACGGTCGGCGCCCTCCCCGGCAAGATGACCATCGGCACCCTGCAACGCGACGACGTGGACGTGGTGCTCTGCGGCGAGACCCGCGAGTGGGAGACGTGCGAGTACCTGCGCGACGCCGCGTTCTTCGGACGCCCCAAGGGCATGGTGGTGGTCGGCCACGCGACCAGCGAGGAGCCCGGCATGGAATACCTAGCCGAGTGGCTGCGCGCGCTCCTGCCGGACGTTCGGATCACGCACCTTCCCAGCGGCGACCCGTTCCGGACGCTCTGACGCCCCTCGTCCCAGCCGGGCGGCACGGAGCCACCGAACGCCCGTGTTCCCCGGCCCGTTCCCTCCCAAAGGATGTCTCTGCATGACCTTCCATGATCGCGTCGACCCCGAGTCCTGGGCCGTGCTCGACGCCGCCAGCGCCCACCTCCCCGCCGACCTGTGGGCCGCCAGTCCCGTGGCCCGCCGGCAGGCCAGTGACGCCCTCCTGGCGGCCATGACAGCCCACGTTCCCCCCACCGAGACCGTGACGTGGCACGATCAGGCGGTGCCCGGCCTGCCCGGCGAACCGGACGTCCCCATCCGCATCTACCGTCCCCGTGGTGCCGATGCAGGTCGCCCGGGCGTGCTGCTGATCCACGGGGGCGGGATGTGGGGCGGCAGCATCGCTCACGAGCACCTGCGCGCCGTATCGCTGGCGGATGACCTGAATGCCGTGGTCGTGTCGGTGGAGTACCGCCTGGCCCCCGAGCATCCCCACCCGGCTCCCGTACGCGACTGCTCCGGCGCGCTGACGTGGATGGCGTCGAACACGGACGCCCTGGGGGTCGATCCATCGCGCCTCGTCGTCATCGGGGGCAGTGCGGGCGGCGGACTTGCGCTCGGCGTGGCACTCATGGCCCGCGACCAGGGTGGCCCTCGCCTCCACTACGTCATGGCGCTGTACCCGATGATCGATGACCGCAGTGAGACGGCCTCGGCCCGGGAGTTCGACCACCTGGGGGCCATCTGGGACTACACGCGGAACGTCGAGGCGTGGGCGTGGTACCTCGGCGGGCAGCGCGCCGACGCCTACGCGGCCCCGGCACGCGCCGAACAGCTCACCGGCCTGCCACCCGTCTTCATCGACGTCGGCGAGCTTGACGTCTTCCGGGACGAGGACGTGGCCTTCGCGCTGCGGCTGATGCAGGCCGGCGTGCCGACAGAGCTGCACGTGTACCCCGGCGCGTTCCACGCCTCGGAGTTCGTGGCGCCCGACGCAGACCTGAGCAGACGGATCAGCCGCACCCGTCTCGAGGCGCTGCGCCGCGCCCTTCGCCCCACGGCTGCTGTCGGACTGAGCGGTGACGCCGCACACGAGCCGTCACCGCTCAGCGTCCCCGCTGCCCGGTGACCACGATGACGCTGCCCCAGCAAGCCGCCTTCGAGGTGCTCCTGTGGCCGGACGGCGCGCCCACCGTCGTGCGTGACGCGCGCCCGGAGCGCTGGTTCACCAGCCCTCCCGACGCTCCGTTTCACTACCGTCAGGTCCGCAACGTCACCGAGCCGTCGCTCACGGCGTTCCTGCCCGAGCCTGAGTCGGCCACGGGCACGGCCGTGATCATCTGTCCCGGCGGCGCGCACCACACGCTCGCCATCGACCATGAGGGCAACGATGTGGCGCGCTGGCTCGCTACGCGCGGCGTCGCGGCCTTCGTACTCAAAAACCGCGTGCTCCCCACGCCGGACGATGACGACGCCTTCGAGCTGCACATGCGCGACCTGATGTCGAACACGGCGACCCTGGTGCCGCGTATCCAGGCCCATCTCCCCCACCTGCTCGCGGACGGCCAGCGCGCCGTTCAGCTCGTGCGAGAGCACGCTGCCAAGTGGGGCATCGCGCCGGACCGCGTCGGCATGCTGGGCTTCTCGGCCGGTGGGCACCTGGCGGTCCTGACCGCGCTGCAGGCTGACGGAGCCGGGCCGGACTTCCTGGCGCCGATCTACGGGTCGATGTGGGGGGACGTGACGGCCCCGCCCAGCGCCCCTCCCCTGTTCCTCGCGTACGCGAACGACGACGAGCTGGGCTACCTGGTGATCGGCGCGAACTGGACGCTGTACGACGCGTGGCGCGCGGCAGGCCGCCCGGTGGAGTTGCACGCCTACACCCGGGGCGGCCACGGCTTCGGCCTGCACGCCCAGGGACTTCCCAGTGACCACTGGACCGAACAGTTCTACGCGTGGTTGCAGGCTGAAGGGCTGCTCGCGGGCAGGTGAGTGCCGATGGCGCGATCTGCCACGCGCAGAGCCGCGGGGTCGCAGGAGCACGATGCGGCGCCGGTGCCCACGATCCACGACGTGGCTATCCGCGCTGGCGTGGGAGCGGGTACGGTCTCCCGGGTCCTCAACAGACACCCCAAGGTGTCCGACGCCGTGCGCGCCCGGGTCACGCAGGCGATCCATGACCTGAAGTACACGCCCAATCCGCACGCCCGGCAGTTCGCGGGGGGACGGAGCTACAGCATCGCGACCGTGCTGCCCGTGGTGGCGACGGACTTCTATCTGCGGCTCCTCACCGGCCTGGAAGACACCTGCCACGCCGCGCATTACGACACGGCCCTGTTCCCGCTGCTGTCGCAGGAGCGTCTGGCGCGGCTACTGACGCCGGGTTCCCTGGTCGGCCAGGCGGACGGCCTGGTCATGGTGACCTATGACCTGACGGAAATGTTCGACCCGTCGGCCACGCAGATTCGGCAGCCGGTCGTGCTGGCCAACGCCTTCACGCCGAAGCTGGACTGCGCGTATGTCGACAATCACCTGGGCGGCCGTCTGGCTGGAGAGCACGCCGTGACCCGGCCAGGCGAGCTGTACGCCATCTGGGTCGCGACCGATCTCGACGCCCTGTTTTCCACCCGGGTGTTCAAGGACCGCCGTGCGGGGTTTCACGACGTCGTCACCGCTGCTGGACGGTCCATCCGCCACGAGATGTTCACCCGCTACGACTCGCTGGCGATTCACCAGGCGGTGTGCGCGCTGCTGGACGACGCTGTCTTCCCGTGTACGGTCTTCGCGGCTGCCGACCAGATCGCGGCGGTCATGCTCGATGAAGCGGGCCGGCGCGCCCTGCGCGTGGGTGAGGACCTGCGGATCATCGGCTTCGACGATCATCCGTGGTCGGCCGAGCGCGGCCTGACCACCGTGCATCAGCCGGTCGGGCAGATGGGTGCCGAGGCCGGACGCCTGTTGCTCAGCCGACTGAACGGCTACAGTGGCCCGCCCCGCGAAGCCCGACTGGCACCACACCTCGTCGTCCGGGCCACGGCGTGACAGCGTTCACCCGATGAGTTGACAGGGATGCCCGGCGGGAAACCAGTCGCACACCCGGCCACTGACAAGACCCAGGACACGGCGTCCAGCAGAACGCGGCCCGACCGACCGCTGCGGTGCCGCCGCGGTACGAGGACGCCGCCTGCCGCAACACGTCAAGACGGTCGGGTCGTCCTCGCCGCACCTCACCCCTTCCGCTCCTCCGGCCGATGCTGTGGGCCAGCAACTCGCCGTACTGCCCGCCGAGACATTCTTCGCGGCCTTGCTCAGCGGTTTCGGAGTGGCAGCTTGCCGGCGATGATCATTTCCAGCACTTCATCCTGGGTGATCTGGTTCGTGGGCGCGCTGCCGACGACGCGGCCGTTCTTCATCACGGTCACGCGGTCGGCCAGATCAAACACGTCGTGCAGATCGTGGCTGATCAGGAAAATGCCGACTCCCTCCTCCTTCAGAGACGCGATCAGTTCGTTCACCTGGGCGGTTTCCTGCGGCCCCAGCGCGGCGGTGGGCTCGTCCATGATCAGGACGCGCGCCTTGAAGTAGATCGCGCGGCTGATGGCGATGCACTGCCGCTGGCCGCCCGAGAAGTTGAAGACGGGCTTCTTGAGATCCGGGATATTGACCTTCAGGCGGTCGAGGACCTTCCGGGCCTCGAGTTCCATCGTGTCCTCGTCCAGACGACCTCCGCGCAACAGTTCGCGCCCGAGGAAGATGTTCGCCGCGACATCGAGGTTGTCGGCCAGCGCGAGGTTCTGATAGATCGTCTCGATGCCGAGGTTCTGGGCGGCACGTGGAGACGACAGCCGCACTTCCTCGCCGTTCATGAGCACCTGACCGCTGTCGGCGGTGTAAGCGCCGGACAGCATCTTGATCAGGGTGGACTTCCCGGCGCCGTTGTGGCCCAGCAATCCCAGTACCTCGCCCGGGTAGAGTTGCACGTCGACGCCTTCCAGCGCGTGCACGCCACCGAAGGCCTTCGACAGGCCACGCGTTTCGATCAGAGGCACGATAGAGCCGTCCCGGACGGACGGCGCGCTCATCGGGTCCTCCGCTTCTGCACGATGACGTCGAGGGTGACGGCCAGCATGAGCACCAGTCCCTGCACGACGTTCTGCCACGCGCTGGACAGGTCGAGGAGCAGCATGCCGTTGATGAGACTCGCCATCAGCAGGGCGCCCAGGAAGGCGCCCGGAATGCTGCCCGTACCGCCGGAGAGGGACGTGCCGCCGATGACGGCAGCCGCGATAACGCTGAGTTCTGCCAGCGTCCCGGTGGAGTTCGTGCCGGCATTGAGCCGCGCCGTCTGGATCGCGCCTGCCAGCGCTGCCAGCATGCCCATCAGGGCAAACACCGTGACCGTCAGGCGCTCGGTGTTGATCCCGGCGAGCCGGGCGGCTTCCGGATTGCCGCCGTAGGCGTACACATACCGGCCGAAGCGGGTCGACCGCACGACCCACATCATGATCGCAGTGACGCCCAGCATAATCAGGACGGGCACCGGCATGCCGCGTGGCAGCCCGGTGCGCGGATCGGCGTAGCCGTTCATGACGAGCACGAAGCCCAGCACGACCAGCAGGCTGACGCCCGTGAACAGCAGTTGCAGGCCCAGGCTGCGGTTGGGCAGGCCCCGGCGTTGGCGCTGCCGGCGGGTGACCAGGTCCGAGGCGACGATGGCCGCCATGAGCAGCAGCCCGACCGCCCAGCTGGCCGGGCCGCCGATCGCGCCGTTCAGGCCGCCGCCGAGCACCTGATACGACTCGGTCAGGGGTGCGATCGTCTGGCCGCTGGTCAGGAGCCACGCGCCGCCCCGGAAGATCAGCAGGCCACCCAGCGTGACGATGAACGACGGCACGCTCAGGCGCGCGATCCACGTGCCCTGCACGGCGCCAAGCAGCGCGCCCAGCAGCAGGCCCAGCAGCAGCGTCAGCACCGTACCCCACCACGTGTCGGCCGTGACCAGGCGGGTGTTGACGACGGCCATGAACATGCCGGTGAAGCCCAGGATCGAGCCGATGGACAGGTCGATGTTCCGCATGACGATGACCAGCACCATGCCGCTGACCATCACGCCGACCGACGCGGTCTGAACCGACAGATTCCAGAGGTTCCGGGCGCTGATGAAGATGCCCTGGGTGAACACGTCGAACAGGAGCCAGATGCCGGCGATGGCCAGCACCATGAAAACTAGCCGGCCGTCCAGTCCGAGCTGGTTCAGGCGGGCGGGGCGTGGGGGGGTTCGAACACTCTGCATGCCAGTACTCCGGGGGATGAGACCCACGTTGCCGGGGCGCGGGTATGGTGCCCGCAGCCCCGGCAACGCGAATCAGGTCGTGGTCAGCGGCACGCGGCCGGTGCGGCGGCGCCCGTCACACCCTTACAGATCTCGGCCTTGGTGGCCCACTTCGCAGTGATCAGCGTGCCCAGGTTGGCCTTGGTGATCACGACGGGCTTGAGCAGCATGCCGGACACGCTGACCTTGCGCGGTCCACCGTTGAAGGGCTTCGCACCCGACACGGCGGCGACCTTGGTCCCGCCGGAGAGCAGGACGGCGATCTTGGCGGCTTCCGTGCCGAGCGTCCGGGAATCTTTCCAGACCGTCCCAGTCTGCTGGCCGAGCGCGATGCGGTTCAGGGCGGCCTTGTCGGCGTCCTGACCGGAGACCGGCACCTTGCCGGCCAGACCGACGGCCGCCAGGGCAGCGACCGCGCCGCCGGCCGTACCGTCGTTCGACGCGACCACGGCATCGACCTTGTTGGCGTTGGCCGTCAGGATCTGCTCCATGTTGCGCTGCGCGACTTCAGGCTTCCAGCCTTCCGTGAACTGGTTTCCGATGTTCTTGATCGCCCCGGACTTGATGGCGCTCGCCAGGACCTCCAGCTGGCCGTCGTACAGCAGCTGGGCGTTCGGGTCCGTGGGGCTGCCCTTGATGAAGGCGTAATTGCCCTTGGGTTTGGCCGCCAGGATCATGCGCGCCTGGAGGCGGCCGACTTCCTTGTTGTCGAACGAAATGTAGAACGCCCACGGGTCCTCGATCAGGCGGTCATAGGAGATGACCGGGATGCCCTCGGCCTTGGCCTTGGCGATGCCCGGCAACACAGCCTCGCTGTCCTGGGCAAGCACGATCAGGACGGTAGCGCCGCGGGTGATGAGACTCTCGATATCGGAGAGCTGTTTTTCGTTGCTGCTCTGCGCGTCGGCACTGAGGTACTTCGCGCCGGTCTTGTCGAGCTGGGCCTTGATGGCCGCCTCGTCGGTCTTCCAGCGTTCTTCCTGGAAGTTCGACCAGCTGACGCCCACCACCACGGGTTTCTGGGCCATAGCAGGGCCGGCGACCAGGGAGAGGCCAAGCGCAGTAGTCAAGATCATGCCAAGTCGTTTCATGGATCTCCTTGCGTGGGACGAACCCCGCGGCGGTGGGCACGGTACCCAGAACCGGTGATGGACGGCACCATCAGTCCTGCCTGAAGCGAGCGCGAACGCATCGGTCCTTCAGGGAAATCGATTTCGGTGAGTTGATGGTACACCCTGCCACACGCACTGCCAAGACAGATCCATCTATACAGGTAGGCCGCTGCCTGTCGCTCGCCAGCGCGCGCTTTAGCCGCTCACCACACGTACTGGCGCCGTCGATCGCCGCCGGATCAACCTCGGCCGCAGAAGCGCGGTCTGGGGCGCCTCCCCATCGAGCCGCGCCAGCAGGGCACGGACACCCGCTGCGGCCATCTCCGCGGCGGGCTGGTACACCGTGGTCAGCCCGCCGGCGATGTACTCGGCGCCCTGGATGTCATCGAAGCCCACCAGTGATACGTCTGCCGGCACACTCAACCCGGCGCTGTCAAGCGCATGGAATGCCGCCGCCGCACCCAGATCCGTCTCTGCGAACACGGCCGTCACGCCGCCTTGCACGGCCTGCAGCAGCCGCGGTCCATCGTGTATGGCGCTCTGCGGCAGGAGTCCGGCTTCCTCGAGCGCCGAGCGGTAGCCCTGCTCGCGCCGCGCAAAATGCTCGACGCCACTCCTCACTCCCCCACCGTAAAACGCAATCCGGGTATGCCCCAGCTCGACGAGATGGTGGACCGCGATGCCCGCTCCCTGCGCGTGGTTGACATCGACCATGCCGATCCCCTCTGGCGCCCGCTGCGTCCACAGCGCCACGACCGGGACCGGCGGACTTCGCAGGCCGTGCAGAAGTCCGTGGCCGCGCAGTGGATCACAGCTCACCAGCAGCCCGTCCACCCGCCCGTCGAGCAGTGTCCGGGCATCGAGTTGACCGCTGGGATACACCACCAGGGCCGGAACCTCCAGCTCACGGGCCGCCTCGCTCAGACCCGCCATGATCGCCCCGTCGAAGGTGCGCCTGACCGCGTCTGACACCGCCACGCCCGTCAGCAGCGAGTCCGGCTCGGACGGCCCCACGGCCTCGAGGACCACGCCCAGCTGACCCGTCTGCCGGGTCCTGAGGTTGCGTGCTGCCACGTCGGGAACGTAGCCGAGTTCATACGCCACGCGGCGCACCCGCTCCGCGGTCTCGGCATGCACCTGGTAATCCGCGCGGCCGGACAGCACTTTGGACACCGTCGCTGTACTGACGCCAGCCGCGATGGCCACCTCCTTGATCCTCACCTTCACCGTCCCAGCGTAGTCCACCAGTCGTTCAGGGCGCCATGTTCGGGTGGTTAAGGCAGTGCTGGTTGATCGAGGTGGTCGCCGTGACGTCGAACTGGATTCCAGCGCGTGACCGGTTGAGGCAGAGGTCTGACGAGTTGAGCTCCCGCCGACTGCACGGCACAAGCTCCTGTCACTGAGGAATCCTGGCGGCGATCAGAACCCACCTTCGTCAAGGGCCGACCGCATGTCACACGGATGCATTCGTGGATCACCTCTGCATCCCTTGCCATCTCAGGGAACTCAAAGGCGACTCCAGGGCTGCATTTATCCTTACAGCACGGTGGCCTCTACTTCCCCTGACCACGGTTGGTCAGGCGGACGTCGCTGAGCTTGCTCCTCAACCCCTGCTGGAGGATCACCCCATGCAGCGCGCACACGGCCGACGTGACCTCAGTCCGCCCATTCATCCTGGCACCCGGTCGGGCTGAACCGACCACTTGGCGCGCGTCAACACCCGCCGCCCCTTACACGCCAATGCGGACGCTCTCGCCATCCAACGCAGTGCCGCGCAGCAGGGCCGCGAGCACCTCTGCACCCTGCACCACGCCCAGACTGGGCCGGCTGAAGTGGGCGTTCGCGTCCACCGCCCACAGCTGGCCCTCCCTGACCGCGCGCATCTCGGTGCGGCCGAGCAGACCGCGGGCAAAGGCGGCATTGTCGGCCAGGCCGTACCCGCAGCACATCACCACGATCACGTCCGGGTCCAGGGCCGCCACCGCGTCCCAGGTCGTGCGGCCCGAGTCCGTGCCCGCCGCGCCCAGGACATTCATGCCCCCGGCGCGGGAGACCTGCTCGGGCACCCAGTGGCCCCCGTAGAAGAGCGGGTCAGTCCACTCCAGGGTCAGGACGCGTCTCGCGCCGGGAGCCGGGCGGATGGCGTTCCACCGGGCCTGCGCATCCTCGGCCAGGCGCTCGCCCTGGTCCGTCACCCCGGCGGCGCGTGCCAACGCACGCAGGTCCTCCAGGATGCCGGCGACCGACTTGCCTTCCAGACTCAGCACCCCAGACGCGGGCAGACAGCCGGGAAGGAAGCGCACGGCCGTCTCCAGGGTTTCCGGGGTCACGGCACAGACCTCGCACACACCCTGGGTGACGACGAGGTCGGGCCGCAGGGCGTCGAGGAGGGTGCCGTCCACCGCGTACAGGGCGCGGCCGGCGCGCACGGCCTCGCTCACGGCGCGGTCAATGTCCGCCTGGGACGCGGACGTGTCCACGATGGACCGGGTCAGGACAGGCCGGCCCACCGCGCCGGGGTGGTCGCAGGAGTGGCTGACCGCGACCACCTGCTCGCCCAGCCCGAGCGCGAACAGCAGATCCGTGGCGCTGGGCAGCAAGCTGGCAATGCGGCGAGGAGCGAACGGAGCGGAGGTCACAGAGTGAGCCTAACCGGCCGCGCCCGCCCGGATTGGGTTCCAGATCCTGGGCAGCCCACTGGGCCACACTCTCGACGCCGTAGCTGTGGCCGAGTGTCAGGGTCAGATGACGCGGTGCAGCCGATCCGTGGAACCTGATTCATAACCTCAACACCCGGTGGGAGCGGCACAACGACCACCTGCGGGGGGATCCAACCGGTGATGCCGCCAGAGACGGGGATCGGCAGCCGCGACACTACTGCTTGCTCGGACCCGCGTCACCCGACCCCAACCCCGGACCGCGCTCCGTTCGCGTTCGTCGTCTGTCCGTCTTGCCGTCACGCAGACGGCCTGTCCTCGGCAGATGCCCCTGCCCAGTGCAGCACGAATTCCGCAAACAGCGAGTTGGCCCACGCGAACCAGGGCCGGGTGTAGTGGGCCGGGTCGTCCGGGTGAAAGCCCTCGTGCATGTACTGCGTGCCGGCGGTGGTGCTCACCAGCGCGTCCAGCAGCGCGTCCTGCTCCCGACGGTCGGTGGCGGTCAGCCCCTGCATGGCGAGCGCAATCGGCCAAATCAGCCCGCCGGGCGTGTGTGGACTCCCCACGCCCGCCGCGGACGCCCCCGCGAAATAGAACGGGTTGTCGGCGCTGAGGATGAAGCGCCGCGTGTTGAGGTACGTCGGGTCGTCCGCCGGCCGGTACCCCAGGTACGGAATGGACAGCAGACTGGGCACATTCGCGTCGTCCATCAGCAGGTGGCGGCCCAGGCCATCGGTCTCGTAGGCGTACATCCGGCCGTGGGTAGGATGCTCGACCACTCCGTGCGTCTGGATACCGTGCTCGATCTCGGCACGCAGAGCCTCCGCGCGGGCCGCCAGCGCTCCGTCGTCCAGGACGCTGCGGGCCAGGTTCGCCAGATGCCCCAGCACGACCACCGCGAACATGTTGGCCGGGATCAGGTAGCCGTAGGTACAGGCGTCGTCGCTGGGACGGAAGCCCGACCAGACCATGCCCGTGTACGCCACCGGCATGCCCCGGCCGCCGTCGGGGAGCGTGTCACTGGGCAGGTGAGGATCAGGCCGCTCGAAGCGGTACGCAGACGTGTCGTGACGCTGCTCTGCGGTCATCACGTCCAGGACGGTGCGCAGCATCCCAACCACCTCCGGCGTGAACACGGCGCGGTCGTGCGTGGCGTCCCAGTAGCGGGACAGCAGCCACACCGGATAGCACAGCGAATCCAGTTCGAACTTCCGCTCCCACACCCACGGGCCCTGCCCCGGCCGGTCGTCCACGTGACCCCGGCCGTCCGGCTGGGCGTTGAAGGCATTGGCGTAGGGGTCGATGGCGAGGTACATGGCCTGCCGCCGGATCAGCCCGGAGATGAGCCGCCGCAGTTCGGTATCGTGCGCGGCGAGCGGCACGTACGGACTGACCTGCGCGGAGGAGTCCCGCAGCCACATGGCGGGGATGTCGCCGGTGAACACGAAGGTGGTGCCGTCGTCCAGCAACTGCACGGTGGTGTCGAGGGTGTTCGGGAAGCAGTTGGCGAAGGTCTCGGCAAGCTGTGGCCTGTCCTGTAACTGTCGCTGCATCTGGGCCATCAGGCGGTGAACGGACGGGTAGGACATGACTAAGGGCTCCTATCGAGGGAAATGGGGGTGGTATGAACAGTCGCCCGCAGTCTGCCGGATCAGGACAGCAGGTTCCGGCGTTCCAGGGTGGCGAGCGCTTCAAACACCATGACGCCGCTGAGCTGTCCGCTCAGGGACACCGGATGATCGGACGTGGGCCGTGGCGGTGGTCGATCCCACCTCAGGGCATACAGGCCGGTGTCCGGGTCAATTCCGTTCTGGACGAGCGCGTTGCCGTTGCGATGGAGCAGCGCTGTCCACTCAGGGCGGGCCTGTTCGCGGATCAGCAGGGTCAGATACCGCACGAAGATGCCCTTGAACAGGCCGCCGTCGCCGTCGCCCTCGTCGGGCAGCACGCCGCTGGTGGGGTCGCTCAGACGCGCGCGGGCGGCCTCGGCGGTGCGGATCGCGTCGTCTAGATACGCCGTCTCGCCGGTCGCCCGGTGCAGCGCCAGCCCGGCGCCCAGGTACGCGCCCTGGTTGTAGGTGAAGTGCCAGCCGTCTTCGAGCTGGCCGTCGCCCAGCCGGTTCATGCCGTCCCACACAAAGCCGCTGACCGGATCGACCAGATGCTCGCGGGTCCACGCGTAGATACGCCGTGCCCACGCCAGGTCGGCGTCCTTCCCGAAACGCCGGTACAGCCGGGCGGCCAGGATCGCGGCTGGGGCGTTCGCAGGCGTGTTCTTGTAGTCCGGCTGGTCCTTCTTCCACGCGATGCCGCCGCCACAGTGGTCGTTCCAGCCGCCCTGGATGTCGGCCCACAGGTCGCGCACGCCGTCCAGGTACGCCGGCTCGCCTGTCGCTTCAAAGGCCCGCAGCAGGGCCAGCGCCATCCACTGCATGTCGTCGTACCAGTTGTGAAGCAGCGTGCCGCCGTTCAGGGTCCGGGCACCCTCGAAGGCCTCCCGCAGCGTCGAGGTGTAGCGCGAGTCGCCAGTGCGGAGTAGAGCATCCACCAGCACGTCCAGGGTGTGCGCATGCCACCAGTAGATGTAGGGTTCGTTGCACCCGCCCTCGCATGGAAAGCGCTGGTTCATGACGTGTTGGGTGGGGTTCCAGAAGCGTTCGCGCAGGGTGTGCTGGGCGGCTTCGGCCCGCTGTGTCCAGTTCAGGGTGGAGAGTGGATGGATCATCGTTCGCTCCTGCCTGTGGTCACTGGCTCACCACGACGTTGTCGAGGTTGAGGTAGGTGCTGCTGCCGCGGCCGCTGTCGAAGATGACCGAGATGGTGTTGCTGCCGCTGTTCAGATTGACGCCCGGCACGGTGACGGTGCGGTAGTCGCTCCACGTGCTCGTACCGGGGAAGGACTGGTTGTCCACCACGCCGGCCCCGTTGACGTACAGGTAGCGGCTGGCCGTGCCCGCAGCGGCGGCGTAGCGCAGCGTCAGGGTGTAGGTGCCAGCCGTGGGCACCGTGACCGGCAGGTCGACCCACTGGCCGCCAGCGTTCCAGCCCGCCAGGTAGCCGCTGCCGGTGTAGCCAGCGTTCGTGCTCTCTATATTCAGGCTGTGGCGCGTACCGTTTTCCGCCTCCAGCGTGGTCGAGAAGGCGGCGGTGCTGGCCACGTTCAGCCGGTCGAGGTTGAGGTAGTTGCTGCTGCCCGCGCCCGCGCTGTAGGCGACCGTGACCACGTTCGTGCCCGCCGCCAGGGTGGCGGTGGTGCCGACCGTGTTCCAGGTGTTCCACCCGCCCGTGCCTGCAAAGGTCAGATTGCCAACCGCCGTGCCGCCCACCTTGAGTTGGCGCACCGCAGTGCCGGCCCCGGCGGCGTAGCGGAAGTCCAGCCGGTAGGTGCCGGCGCTGGCCACGTTGACCGCGATGTCCACCGAGGTGTTGTCGCTGTTCCAGCCGGCCAGGTAGCCGCGTCCGCTGTAGCCGCTCGCCGTGTTCTCGTTGTTGATGCCGTTGCGGCGGGCGTTCTCGACCTCGTAGGCGCCCGTGCCGACCACCACGCCGGAAAAGCCGTCGGGCGGCGCCAGTTGCAGGATCGAGGCCCCGGCCGCCGCCGCGGCGCTCTGAATGAAGCTGCCGTCGGGCGTGCGCGTCCAGTCGGGGCCGATGATCCCGTCCGACGTGCGGCGGTGGTTCCACGCCTGGGTGGCGTTTTTCTGCAAGAAGCCCAGGTACTGCGGCTGGTTACCCAGCACGCGCAGCGCGTTCAGGTTGCGGGCGAAGATCATCTTGAAGGCCGGCGTGTCGTCCTCGCCCTCATAGAGCAGGGTGCCGTCCAGGGTCATGCGTGTGGTGGCCCAGTCGGCGGCGGCCTTGGCGTCGGTCAGGTAGCCTGTCTGGCCGGTATCGCGGTACAGCTCCAGCGCGGCGCCCAGGAAGGTGCCGAAGTTGTAGGTGTACTCCCACGTCGCCACCGTGCCGTTGCCGCTCCCCGAGACGTTGTCGTAGACCTTGCCGTTCCCATCGTACAGTCGGCTGCGCACCCAGCCGTACAGGTTCTGGGCCTTGGTGGCGTACGACGCGTCATTCAGGGCCCGTTTCAGGCGCATGGCGATGATCGCCGCCGTGGCGTTGGTGGCCACGTTTTTCTGGGTCAGGAAGTTGATGCGGTTCCACCAGATGCCGCCGCCGTAGTCGCTGGTATATGCGCCATTGGCATAGATGAAATCGAACATCTCCTTGGCCCGCGTGCGGTAGCGCACGTCGCCAGTCAGTTCATAGGCCCGAATGCTGCCTAGTGCCCACCAGCCGATGTCGTCGTTGAAGGCGTTGTCCGACCAGTTCGGGTACGCGGCGAAGAAACCGTCGTAGACGTCAGTGATCATCTGCCGGTAGGTGGCCGAGCCGGTGCGCTCGTAGGCGTCCATCACGGTCTCCCAGAGCTGGGCTTCCCACCAGTAGTCGGTGTACAGGCCGCCCTCCGGGCCGGGGTTGTGGCTGTGGATCTGGCGGTCACTGTTGGTGTAGAAGTACTTCTTCGTCGGGTTCCAGTACACGTTCACGAAGCTGCTCATGGCAGTGTCGGCATTGGCGGCAGTGGCCAGGGCCGAGAGCTGCGGGCGAGTGACGGTATCAGGTTCCGGCAGCCGGCTACACGCGGCCAGCGTCAGCGAGATCAGGAGCAATACAGCCCAGGACTTCGGTTTCATGGTTCGCACTCCTCGGAGATGGACACCGTTCCAGGCGACTTCGCTGGAACTCGGGTTGACGGATTCGGTGCGGTGGGGGCTGACTCAGGCGCCAGACGTGTTCAGCCCTTGACCCCGGTGAACGAGATGGACTGCGTGAAATAGCGCTGGGCGAACAGGAACACGATCAGCACGGGGAGCGACACCACGACGCTGGCGGCCATCAAGGGGCCGTAGTCGGTCTGGTGGTTGAAGCTGAACGACTGCAGGCCCATCTGCACGGTGGACATCTTCGGGTCGTTGAACACGATCAGCGCCCACAGAAAGACGTTCCAGCCGGCCTGGAAGGTGAAGATGCCCAGGGTCGCCAGCGCCGGGCCGCACAGCGGCAGGTAGATGTTCCAGAAGGTCCGCCACTCGCTGGCGCCGTCCACCCGCGCGGCGTCCATCAGGTCGTCAGGCAGGGTGCGGAAGAACTGGCGCATGAAGAACACGGCAAACGCGCCCGCCGCGCCCGGCAACACGATGGCCCAGTAGGTGTTCAGCAGCCCGTGGCCACCGTGCCCGAGCACGTCGTTCCCGCCGATGAGGGGGAACGACCGCAGGATGATGAAGGTCGGGATCAGGGTGACCACGCCGGGGATCAGCAGCGACGCGAGTTTCATCCGGAACAGGCCCTCACGGCCGCGGAAGCGCATGCGCGCGAAGGCGTACCCGGCCAGGCTGCCCAGGATGAGGTTCGCCACGACGCCGAGCAGGGCCATGACCGTAGAGTTCCAGAAGTAGCGCGCGAAGGGCACGACCGTGAAGGCCTGCACGTAGTGCTCGAAGGTCACGCGCTGCGGCCACCAGCGGATGGGGTCGCTGAAGATGTCCGCATCCGGTTTCAGGGACGTGACGACCATCCAGTAGAAGGGCAGGGCCATCACGGCGGCAACAAACACGAGCATGGCGTAGAACAGCGTTTCCCGGACGATGACCCATGGTGTCCATTTGAGGTTGCGCATCGTGGTTCCCCCTCAGCCCAGGCCCGAATCGCGGTTCAGGCGCATGCTGAGCAGCGACACGCACAGGATCGCCACGGCCAGCACGAAGGCCTGGGCGCTGGCATAGCCCATGCGCAGCTGCGTGAAGCCGTTGGAATAGATCTGGTACACGGCAGTCGTGGTGGCGTAGCCCGGCCCGCCCTGGGTCATCACGTACGCCTGATCGAAGAGCTGGAATGCGCCGATCAGCGACATGAACACCACGAAGAAGGTGGTGGTGCGCAGGGCTGGCAGCGTGATGTACCGGAACTGCTGGAGCGGGCTGGCCCCGTCGAGCGCCGCCGCCTCGTACAGGTAGCCCGGCACGCCGCTCAGGCCGGCGAGGTAGATGATGATGTTGCTGCCCAGGCCCTGCCACAGCGTGACGATCACGATGGCGTACATGGCGGTGTCACTGCTGGCCAGCCAGTTGGGTCCGGCGATGCCGACGGTGCCCAGCGCCTGGTTCACGACGCCGTAGTCCTTCTGGAACATCCAGCTCCACACGGTCGCCGCCGCGATGCTGGAGGTGACGGCCGGCAGATAGAACAGCGTGCGGAACAGCGCCATGCCGGGACGCCGGCGGTTCAGGGCCAGGCCGAGTGACAGCGACAGCGCGATCATCAGCGGAACGTACAGCAGCGCATAGAAGCCGACGTTCAGCACGCCGCGGCGGAACAGCTCGTCGGTCAGCAGGCGCTGGTAGTTGGCCAGCCCCACCCAGCGGATCGGGGTGAGGATGTCGTAGTCGGTGAAGCTCAGGAAAAACGCGATCACGGCCGGCAGCAGCGTGAACACCAGAAACAGCGCCATGGCCGGGGTGATGAAGACGTAGGCCATGCGCGCCTCGTGGCGCAGCAGCCGGGACCGGCGGGCAGGAGGCCCAGCCGCGCGGGTGGGCGCGGCGGATGAACTGTGCAGCATGACTTACCTCGTGGGAGGACGCGGCGCGTGGGGGGGAAACGGCGGCTGGGCTCAGGCGCCGGGCGCGGCAGTCGAGCGGCCCTCGATCAGCGTGAAGGGCACGTGGGTGACGCTCGCCAGTGTCTGGCCACCGAGGCGGGCGAGGATCATCTCCACGGCCGTGTGGCCCATCCCCGTCTCGTTCTGCTGGATGTGCGTGAAGGGCGGCAGGCCACCGTCCAGCGGCAACGGCGCGCGCGGCGCGTCGAAGCACGCCACCGAAACGTCCTGGGGGATACGCCGGTTCAGGCGCGTCAGGGTGGCCATCAGCTCCAGCGCGAGGCTGTACTCCACGCAGACGAAGGCGGTGGCACGGACGCTGTGTACGAAGGCTTCCAGCAGGCTCTGGTCGGCGGCGATGTTGTGCGCCTGGGACGGCGTGGGAAGGGTGGAGAGCAGGTTACTGAGAATGAGCTCCGGGCGCCGCAGCAACCCGTGACCGGCGAGCGCCGTGCTCCAGCCCTCGAAGCGTTCCTCCAGGGTGGAGGTGTTCTCGACCGGCGGTGACACGAACGCGATGTCCCGGTGCCCCTGGTTGATCAGGTAGGTCGTGAGGGCCGCCGCCGCCGCGTGGTTGTCCGTCACGACCGCCGGGGCGGAGATGCCGCGCAGGTAGCGGTCGATCAGCACCACCGGGAAATCGCCGAGCACCGCCTTGAGCAGCACGGGATTGTAGTGCTCGCCGTGGACCGGAAAGATAATCAGGCCGTCCACCCCGCGGCGCATGAGGGTCGTGATGGCGCGCTCCTCGTTGCCCTGCCCGCCGTAGGTCCTCTTGAGGATCAGGTCGAGGCCCTGCTGGGCGCAGCGCTGCTCGATGGCGTACAGCAGGTGCAGGCCGTAGCTGTCGTTGAAGTCCGGCAGCACCAGCCCGACCAGACCCGAGCGGGTGTTGGCAGGCGCGGCCACCACGCTCGCCGGTTCGGGATTCATGCCCAGCGCTGCCCCGACCCGCTCGAGATCCGGCAGATCGTGCACGACGAAGGTGCCGCGGCCCTGCGCACGTTCGAGGACGCTGGCCTGCGCCAGCACATCCAGCGCGCGGCGCGACGTGATCCGGCTGACCTCGAAGGTCTGTGCCAGCACATGTTCCGAGGGCACCCGGTCGCCGGGACGCAGCCGGCCCGCCCGGAGATCGTCGAGCATGCTGGCGACGATGCGCTCGTACAGGTGCGTGGTCACACTCAGCACAGCGTATCCCAGGGTGGCGCGCGGCCCGTCACGTCGTCTGCCCGTGCGGCGGGCGCGCGGCGTCGGCGCGGTCCAGTGCAGCCACAGTCTCGTACACGAAGACGCCGGACAGCGCCGTGCTCAGGTCGAGGGGAGCGTCACCGGGACGCCGTGTCCACGACGTGCCGTTCAGGCCCGTCACCGGGTCACGGCAGCGCCACGCCGCGTGTGCCTGGGCACGCAGCCACGCGCGCCGGTCGGCGTCCGGGCTGACACGCTCCAGCGCACCGAGGTAGCGCACGAGGATGCCCTTGAACAGTCCGGCGTCGCCCACGCCCTCGTCCGGCAGCGTCTGGGGCCAGCGCTGCACCGCGGCGAGGGCCGTGCGGCGGGCCCGGGCCAGGTGACGGTCGTCGCCGGTGGCGGTGAACAGCTCCAGCGCGGCGCCGACCGTCACGCCCTGGCAGTACGTGAACGTCCACTCCCGGTCGATGGCGCCGTCGCCTAGACGGTTGATGCCATCCCACACGAAGCCGCTCGCCGGATCGACCAGATGTATGTCGAGCCACGCAGAGATCCGCTCGGCCCACGCGAGGTCGTCGGGCCGGCCGAAGCGCTGGTACAGCCGGGCGGCCAGGATCGCAGCCGGCGCGTTGGCCGGGGTGTTCTTGTAGTCCAGCTGTGACTTGCGCCACGCGACGCCGCCCCCCCACGCCGCGTTCCAGCCGTTCTGGATATCTGCCCACAGCGTCAGTGCCGCTTCTCTGAAGGCGTCGCCCGCGCCGGCGTCCCACGCGCGCAGACACGCCAGGGCCAGCCACTCCATGTCGTCGTAATAGTCGTTGGTGAGACCGCCGTTGACGCGGACGATGGCCGACAGCACGTGGGCGGCATGCTCCAGGTGCTCGCGCCGGCCATCCCGTTCGAAGGCGTCCACGAGTGCGTCGAGTGCGTGGGCCTGCCACCAGTAGTGGAAGAGATCGAACGCCAGGTCGTACCCGGCCGGCGCGAGCGGCCGGCGGATGGCAAACAGACCATCGTCCCCGTTCCAGTACCCCGTCCACAGGGCGTTGAAGGCCGCCTGGGCCTGATCGGCCGACGTGGGTGTGGGGGGAGTGTCGTGCGTGGTCATGGGTGGTCTCCTAGCACGAGCCGGTCGAGGTTGAGCCATCCGCGGCTGCCCGAATGGCGATCAAACGCCACACGGACGTGGTTCACGCCGGCGCTGAGGGCCATGGGCACCACCTGCTCGGTCCACGCAAGCCAGCCGGACGTGGCCGGAAAGTCCTGTGAACCCGGCGCTCCGTTCACGACCACGGTGCGGGTGGCCGTGCCGCCACCGGCGCTGTAGCGGAGGTGCGCCCAGTACGGGCCGGCGGACTTCACCGTCACATGAAAGTCCACGAATTGACCGTCCTTGAAAAAGGCGTTGACGTACCCGCGTCCGGAATACCCGGCGGCCACCGCGCTGGAGGCCACGCCCGCCCGAGCGCTGTTCTCCGCCTCGTACCGCCGGTCACCCTCGACGAACTGCGCAGTCAGCGGCGGCGGCGCCAGTACCAGGGCGGTCACCGCGGACGCCGCCGCCACGCTCTCGATCACGCCACGCACCTGCGGAGCGCTCCAGTCGCTGCCGACCAGACCGTCGGAGGGCCGGCGCACGTTCCAGACCTGCGTGGCCTGGTCGCGCAGGCTGGCGGCGTAGCGCTCCCGGGGCGCGGCGCCGAGTTCCGGCACCAGCGACAGCGTGTGCAGCGCCCGCAGGAATACGCCCTTGAAGGCCGCGCCGTCGCCGGCACCCTCGTCCAGCAGGACGCCGGCGTTGGTGAGGGTATCGAGCGCCCAGTCGGTCGCCCGCGTGGCGCGGGACAGCAGGTCCGCCCGCTCGGCCGGTTCGGCCGTGACCTCGCGCAAGGCCAGCGCGGCCAGCACGACATTACCGATGTTGTACGTGAACTCCCAGCGGCGCAGCTCACCGTTCTCGATGTTGTCGTACACCCGCGCCCCGCCGTCGGTCAGGTGCTCGTCCACGAAAGCGTACAGCGCGCGTGCCCGCGTGAGGTA
This sequence comes from Deinococcus metalli, assembly GCF_014201805.1. Lineage (NCBI taxonomy): Bacteria > Thermotogati > Deinococcota > Deinococci > Deinococcales > Deinococcaceae > Deinococcus > Deinococcus metalli. The sequence goes on from NZ_JACHFK010000004.1 coordinate 177,122, forward strand.
CGTGGAATCGCCCGTGGCCTGGTACAGCCGAACGGCCGTGACCGCCAGCGGCGCATTCGTCGCCACGTTCTTCTGGTCGCCGCCGCTGCGCCGCCACAGCACGCCGCCCCCGCCGTCCGGCGTCCACGACGCCCAGATCGCTGCGAAGAGCGACCGGGCGCGGTCGAGGTAGCGGGTCTCCCCCGTGAGGACGTACGCCCGCATGGCCGCCTGCGCCCACCAGCCCAGGTCATCGTTGTAATCGTTCGACCACTCCGGATATGCCCGGTCGAAGCCGTCGTACACCGCGCCGATCAGCGAGCGCGCTCGCGCGTCTGCCGGATCGCGGGTGGCGGCGTCCAGCACCAGGTCCCACAGCTGGGCTTCCCACCAGAAGTCGCTGTACCGGCCACCGGCGGGGCCGGCCCCGGTGGGCCGCGGGAAGGGCGCGCCGCGGTTCCATGCGAGGAAGTAGCCGGCGTCCGCGTCCCAGTACGCGGCGAGGAAGTCCTGCATGGCCTGCGCGGGCTGCGGCGCCGTGGGGACGTCACCGGGCTGCCGCGCGGTGCCGGACGGCACGCCGGTCAGCAGCGCGAGGGCCAGGAGCAGGTGACGGCGCGTGGCCCTGCTGGCGGCGGACGCGGCCACCTACTTGGCGGCGTTGTCCGCGAGAATGCGGTCGCCGGCGATCTGGGCCTTCTGAAGCGCGGTCTTGGCGTCCTGCTTGCCCTCCAGGAACAGCTGAATGTTGGGAATCAGCGCCTGGCCTTCCATGGGTGGATAGCCGGGCACGGGCGGCCGGATGGTCGCAAATTTCAGCGTGTCGGTGATGGGTTTCCAGAACGCGTCCTTCTGGAAGTACGCGTCGCCGGCGGCGCGCAGGTTGCCGGGGATATTGTTGCTGGATTTGCCCCACATCAGCGCGTTGGCGGGGGTGGCCAGCCACCACTTGATGAAGTCCCAGCCGGCGTCCTTGTTCTTGGACGCCTGTGTGAGCGCGAGGCCGAAGCCGCCCATGCCGGCACCCTGCGCGCCGGTCGGGCCTTTGGGCGGCGGCGCGATGCCGAAGTCGAGTTCCTTGCCGTACTTGCGGTACGAGCTGATGTTCCACGGGCCGTTGTAGCCCATGGCGATCTTGCCCGTCACGAACGGGTCCTGGGCGTTGCCCTCACCGCGTCCGAAGCCGATCTCGTAGACCTTGTCCTTGTTCAGCAGGGTGTCCCAGAATTCCAGCACCTTGAGTCCAGCCGGACTGTTGAAGGCGGTCTTCTTGCCGTCCGGCGTGAGCATGCTGCCGCCGGCCTGCTTGAGCCACATGCTGAACAGGCCCACGTCGTCGAGCGCGAAGCCGGACACGAGGAGCTTGCCGCTGGCGTCGCGCTTGGTCAACTTGATCGCGGCGGCGCGCAGGTCCGCCCAGGTCTTCGGCGGCTGCACTCCGGCGGCCGTGAGCAGCTTTTTGTTGTAGAACAGCGCGCGGGCGTCTACCGTGAGGGGCAGGCCGTAGACGGTGTTGCCCACGCTGAGTTCGCGCAGCGCCTCGCCGTAGAACCCGCTGGTGTCGATGCGGTCGCGGGTCAGGTAGGCGTTGACGGGGGCCAGCACGTTTTTCGGAGCGTACAGCGCCGTTTCAAAACGGTCCCAGATCATGACGTCCGGAGCATTCCCAGCGGCCGACGCGGTCAGGAACTTGGTCACGACATCCTGCTGCGGCACGTAGGTCACGTGCACCTTGTTCTGCGACTTGTTATATGCACGCACCATGGTCTGGATCTGCTGTTCACCTTCCCCCGTCCAGCCGCCCCAGAACACGAGTTCCGTGGCGCTCTGCGCGTGGGCAGTGAGAACGTGGGTGGCGCCGCTGGCCATTGCCAGCAGGGCGCCCAGCGTGATGACGGTACGCGAACGGGTGGTCTTCATGCATGCCTCCTATGGGTCCCGTCCGCTCTGGCTACGCACCATGGCAGCCTGACCGGAGCGCCCGAGTCGGCGCACACGTGAACGCGCGGTATTCGCAGCACCGCGGTCTGGTTGGGGGACGACTTGATAGTAGATGCGCCGACAATGTATGTCAACATAACAACTCGACGAAATAGCATAACAACTTTCAGCAGTGTGGACGCCTGTTCAGTGTTCTTTGCAAGGTGCGGCAATCCGGCGCTCGCTGGCTCGCTGCGGAGTCATGCCACCCCCACGCCACCCGTGACGCCGTCTAGCAGCCGTACGAGGTCACCTTGAGCGACCGCGATGCGTAGGTACGGTTGCGCTGGCCGTCGAGGTTTAGGTTTGCCGAGCCGCTCTCTTCTTGGGGAGTGCTGGCGGCCTCCCAAAGGCGCTGGCGCTCACCTGCTGCCAGTAGTTGGCGTGCACACGCAGGTCAAGTGGGGACAGACTCGCGGCGAAGGCGGGTTCCGGCCACACCTGGACGGTCAATCCCTCGGACTGCAGGGCCGCGACGATGGTCCGGAAGCGCGGGCTGGGGCTGGGTGTGGTCGCCACCGTTCCTGCCCCGTGGGCGCGGGCGAACCGGATGACCTCGGCCGCCACGTCACCGCGCAGGACATGCGCCGGCAGCTCCTGCACACACTCGTGGATGAAGGTCTGCCGCTTGGCACTGACCGCCCAGTGACGCAACAGGTCGTCGTCCCAGACGAATACGGCCGGACGGTCCGGGTAGGCCGTGAGCGCTTCGTGGGTCGGTGACAGCCGGTCGCCGTGGACCCACACCACCGCGTCAGGAGCGGTCGTCGGCGTCGGGGGCGGTTCCCACGGCACCGCCTTCAAGCGGGCGGGGTTCACGCGGCCCGTTTCGCCCGGCGCGGGGGCCTTGCCGCGGAAGAGCCGGTCCGAGAGTGCCGCGTACGTGTCCTCGAAGGGGCAGCCGCCCTGCGCCAGCGGGCACGCGGCGCAGTAGCGCTCGCCGGCGTACTTCTGGAGGGTCCCGCGGTTCCAGATGTACGGGAACGCCCGCCACGTGCTCGCCACCCACTGCCAGTTCAGGTTGTTGTTCGCCGGATCACCGTCCAGCAGGTGCGTGATGAACCATGACGCTCCGCCCTGCCACCAGATGCGCCGGTGGTGCACCACGTACGCGGCGAGCCACATGCGGACGTGGTTGTGCAGGTATCCGGTCTCGCGCAGTTCGCGGGACCACGCGTCAACGCAGGCCAGGCCCGTACGTCCCTGCGCGATGTCCTCCGGGAAGTCGTGCGTGTAGGCGCTGGCCGGCCATCCGGTCTTGTACGGCTGGAAGTCCTGCCACACGAGGTCGCCCACCTCCGCGTACACGCGGGTGAAGTAGTCGTGCCAGCTCAACTCGTTCACGTACTTCCATGCGCGGCTGGGCGCGCTGGCCGGCACCCTCGAGAGAGCGGCGTCACGCACCTCGGCCAGCGTCAGGACGCCGTGACGCAGGTACGGCGACACGCGGCTGACATGTCCGTCCAGAGACGAGCGGTCTCGGCCGTACTGCACCGGATCGAGCCGCGCCAGGGCCTCCAGCGCCGCCGTGCGGCCTCCACGGGCAAAACCGTGATGGTGGGGGTCGCGGGCGAAGACCTCGGGAAACAGTTGGGCAGGAGGCACGTCCCGCAGATCCGGGGGCAGGCTGGGCATGCGTGGAGTGTGTCATCCGTGGTCCAGCGGCACGGTAGCGTGGCGTGCAGGTCGCCCGGACCTCCGCCAGTCAAGCCTAGCAACACGTCCACGCCGCACACGGCACAGTTGATGAGGCTGCCCCGTGTGCGGTGGTGGCAGGGCACGTGTCCGTCATGGGTCAGCCGGGCGTGGCCTTAGGACCGGGGCCGGGCCTGCCGACGCCACGTCGATGACGGTTCGTGACCATAGGGGGCGCCACCACCGGGTCCGCCCTAAGACACGGGCAAGTCGCCATTCACACGAGGCCAAGACGATTTCATCCCGGTCGGTCCGGCCACCTTCGTACACTGGGTCATGCTGGAGTCCGAGGCCCCCGAGATCACCATCGAGCAGGCCAGGGTGCTCCTCGCCCAGCAGCGCTTTCTGATCCACTTCAGGGACACCCTGCGCGCCCTCACCGACCCGGTCGCCATCCACGGTGAAGCCTGCCGGCTCCTGGGAGAGTACCTCAGCGTCGACCGCGCGACCTACGCCGAGGTGGATGAGAAGGCCGGCATCGCCCGAGTCGCCTCCGACTGGACGCGGGACGGCGTCCCCACACTTGCCAGCGCGTACCGGTTGACCACCGTCAGCTGGTTCGTCGAGATCATGCGGCGCGGTGACTGCGCCGTCGTCTCCAACACCCAGACCTCTGCGCTGATCCCTGCTGGTGATCGCTCCGCGCTGGAGGCCCTCGGGATCACCGCATGCATGGGGGCGCCTCTCGTCGCGCACGGCCAGCTGGTGGGCGCGCTGTGTGTGGCGGCCAGCTCGCCCCGGGTCTGGACAGAGGGTGACGTGGCCCTGCTGCGCGAGGTTGGTGAGCGACTCGGGGAAGCCATACAGCGTGCTCACGCTGAACAGGCCCTGCGGGTTTCGGAGGAGAAGTACCGCACGCTGTTCAATGCCACGGACGAGGGCGTCTGCACCATCGAAGTGCTGTTCGACGACGCCGGGCAGCCGGTGGACTACCGCTTTCTCGACATGAACCCAGCCTTCGTCCGGCAGACCGGCCTGGAAGGGGCCATCGGCCGCACGATGCGATCGCTCGCCCCCGAGCACGAGGCGTTCTGGTTCGAGGTGTACGGGCACATCGCCACGACGGGTGAGGCGAGGCGCTTCGAACACATCGCGGCGGCACTGGGGCGGTTTTACGACGTGTTCGCCTTCCGGGTCGGCCACCCGGACGAGCGCCGTGTCGCGGTGATCTTCAATGACGTGAGCCAGCGGAAGCGGGCCGAGGACGCCCTGATCCAGTCCGAGGCGCGTCTGCGGGCGCTGATCGAACACCTGCCCCGCAGCGCCGTTTTCGTGGTGGATCATGACCTGAGGTACCTCCTGGCCCAGGGCGAGGCCCTGACCCTGGCGGGCTACGCGCCACAGGACCTCGTGGGCCGCACCGTCGCGCAGGCCATGCCGCCCGGAGTCATTGCCGAATACGAGGAGCATTACCGCCGGGCGCTCGTGGGCGAGGCCTTCGAATATGAGCACGCGTCGCACGGCCGCGTCTTCATCACCAGGGGAACGCCACTGCGCGGAGCGGCGGGAGCCATCGACGGCGTCCTTGTCGTGTCCTACGACATCACCGAGCGCAAACAGGCCGAGGCGATGATCCAGAATCTGAACCGGACCCTGGAGGAACGGACCGAACAGAGAACCCGCGAACTCCTGGACGAACGCGCCGCCCTTCAGGTCGCCAACGAGGAACTGGAAGCCTTCAACTACAGCGTGTCGCACGACCTGATGACCCCGGTGCGCCACGTGGAGGGCTTTGCCAGCATGGCCGCGCGGCATCTGGACGATCCAGTCAAGGCCCGACGATCCCTAGAGGTCGTGAGTCAGGCCGCCAAACGCATGGAGACGCTGATCAACGCCATGCTGATCCTGTCACGCACCGGGCGCCGGGAGCTGACCATGGGCGTGGTGGACCTGGGCGCCCTGGCCGGGCAGGCCCGGCTGGACGTGCTGCCCCGGGTCGATGGTCGCGCCGTCGAGTGGCACTTCGGTTCCCTGCCACTGGTGCAGGGGGACCGGGTGACCCTGCAGCAGGTGATGACCAACCTGCTGGACAACGCCGTGAAATTCAGCAGGGACCGCGCGCCGGCCGTGATCGAGGTGTGGGCCGAGGACGGCGGGCAGGAGTGGACGGTCCACGTGCGAGACAACGGCGCGGGCTTCGATGCCCGCTTCGCCGAGAAACTGTTCGGCATCTTCCAACGCCTGCACCATCAGGACGAGTTCGAGGGGACGGGCGTGGGCCTGTCCCTGGTGCGGCGCATCATTGCGCGGCATGGGGGCACGGTCCGCATCACGGGAGCCATCGATCAGGGCGCGACCTTCAGCTTCACCCTGCCCAAGCCGCCCGCCGCACCCCTGCGTTCCTGAGGCTCTCAGACGGGGCAACCTGACATCGCTGCGCACCAAGCACCAGGGCCAGCCACAGTGCTGAGCCTTGGAAAGAGTTATGCACCACCCGGCCGCCGTTCCTCGCACCCACTGCCCTGGCGGACCTGCGCGCGCCGATGTCATGAACGTCGTCAGTGTTCCCGTGCCCATGTCGGGCGTGAGCGGGCTCCCGAAATCCCTCTGGCAACGGCGCGAACTGCTCCTGGTTTTACTGAGGACGACCGCGGATCTCCACCCTTCAGGAGCGCTGGCCTAGCCGCCTATTTTCGGCGCGGAGTCCCATCCCAGCGAGCCGTTTCCCAGTTGAATGACGTGGCCCTGATCCAAGCCGCACACGTCATCGCAGACCACTCCACCTCGCCATCACCTCGGCAACAGGAAGGCGATGGTGGCGCCCTGCCCTGGTCGGCCGTCCGCCCACACCCGGCCCCGTCCGGAATACCGGTGAGGGGTTCGAGCCAGCGTCCGCGGAGCTGCTGTTCGAGCCAGAACAGCGTACGTTGCCGGGCGGGCTGATGGAGCGGGGGATGGGCCTGGCCATCGTGAGACGGCTGGTGGAGCGGCATGGGGGCCGGGTGTGGGCGGTCAGTCAACCTGGCGAGGGCGCCACCTTCGCCTTCACCCTGCCGGGCTGAGGCAGCACCGGTACTCCATCCCGGCCGATGAGGGAAGCAACGGCCTACTTCGGTCGGCTCTTGGGCGAGCACGTCGTCCCTATCGGCGTGCACGCTGACAAGCTCTGGAGTTGGGGTCCAGACTTTCGCTTCCTGTGCGCCACTCCATAGGGCAAGTTCAGATCGTAACCACAGCGCGCTGCAACACTCTGGGCGTGCCATCGGCCCGCATCACACCGCCGACGTCACGAACAGCAACGGGCGTTCACGCTACGGCGTGGACCGCTGGGGCAGACAGTCCACTGAGGACCCGCCACACCTCTCAAGGCGAACGCAGGCCGGCGATGAGGAGCCTGACCAGGATGCGTCCGTTGTAGTGGCTGTCGGTGCCGATGCAAAGGTTGCCCACTCCGCGCATCAGCGTGTAGGCGTCCACGTCCTGTTTGATCTCCCCCGCAGCGACAGCGGCGTCCAGCAGCGCGGCACAGACCGGTACGAGACGGTCGAGGAAGTAGGTGTGGAGGGCGCTGAAGCTGGCGTTGTCCGCCTGAAGCGCTGCCGCCAGGCCGTGTTTGGTAGTGAGGAAGTCAGCGAACAACTGCATCCACTGGTCGAGCGCCGCGTGGGGACTGGCCGAGGTGCTCAGCAGGTCCGGGCCGGCCTGGGCGCATCCGTCGACCTGATGCCGGTACACGGCGATGATGAGGTCGGCGCGGGTCGGGAAGTGGCGGTAGATCGTGCCCGTACCGACGCCGGCCCGGGCGGCGATGTCGCGCACCGGCACCTCGACGCCGGACTGCACGAAGAGCGCCGCGGCAGCGTCGAGGACGGTCTGCTCGTTGCGCCTGGCGTCCGCCCGCTTGGGCGGCGAAGCGTGTTTCGGTGGGCTGTCCGACTCCGTCACGGTCTGCCTCCTCTGGGCGAGATTGACAAACGGAACATTGTTCCGCATACTTCTGGAACCGCGTTCCGCTTTCCATCATAGGGCAGTGGACGCCGTGTGGCCACAGGACGGCTGCGGTCACTACACCCACTGGAGGAACACCATGCAGTACCGAACCCTTGGCCGCACCGGAGTTCAGGTCAGCACCCTCGCGCTCGGCGCGATGAACTTTGGACAGATCGGCCGCACCACCCAGGCCGACGCCACCGCCATCGTGGACGCCGCCCTGGACGCCGGCATCAACGTCATCGACACGGCCGACATGTACAGCCAGGGCCAGTCCGAGGAGATGGTCGGCCGGGCCATCGCGGGCCGGCGCGACGACCTCATCCTGGCCACCAAGGCCGTCATGCCGATGGGCGAGGAACGCAACCACCGCGGCGGCTCCCGCCGATGGCTCATCCGGGCCGTCGAGGACAGCCTGCGCCGACTGAAGGTCGACCACATCGACCTGTACCAGATCCACCGCTGGGACCCCACCACCAGCGATGAGGAGACGCTCGGGGCCCTCACGGACCTGCAACGGGCCGGAACCGTCCGGTACTTCGGCACCTCGACGTTCCCGGCGTACCGCATCGTCCAGGCACAGTGGGCCGCCAGGACGCACCACCTGGGCCGACACGTCACCGAACAGCCCAGCTACTCCATCCTGCAGCGCGGCGTAGAATCCCACGTCCTGCCCGTCACGCAGGAGTATGGCCTGGGGGTACTGGTGTGGAGTCCGCTGGCGTCCGGGTGGCTATCGGGCGCCGTGCGCGAAGGACAGGACATCACCACCAGCCGCGCCGCACTCATGCCACAGCGCTTCGACCTGTCACGCCCGTCCAACCGCGCCCGGATGAACGCCGTGGAACAGCTGGCCCAGCTGGCCGATGAAGCAGGCCTGACCATGATCCAGCTCGCGCTGGGCTTCGTCACCACCCACCCTGCCGTGACCAGCGCGATCATCGGCCCCCGCACCGTGGAACACCTGCACTCGCAGCTCGCCGGGGCCGACACGGTCCTCACGGCCGACGTGCTGGACGCCATCGACCGCATCGTGCCGCCGGGCACCGACCTGGCCCCCGAGGAGAAGTACGACACGCCACCTGCGCTGCTCGACGCGTCGCTGCGCCGCCGCTGAGGGAGATGCCGACATGGGCGACCCATACCCGACTGATGTCCGGCTGCCCGGCAGCGTACGCACGCCCATCCGCTCGGTCAGCCCGGTGCTTTTGCCCTCGGCGGAAGGCGCCACACGCTCGGCAAGATCGTGCCGATCCCCGGCCAGGCGTCCGGACAATGCGGTCCGTCATGTAAGGGCGGCGCCCAGCGGGACGGCCGAGTTCGCTCGATCGGCGTGAGCAACGCCTCCCCAGGCCGACTGGCCGCCCCGATTGACAATGAAGAGATCATGTCCGCAGGGAGTCAGCTGGAACCGTATAGGTACTTCCAGCGCCGCGAGGAGTAGCGAGCTGAACCCTGCGCCAACGCTGGTGAAAGATCGGGATGCATACCTTGACTGGAGCTGCATACCGCGCTATCTTTCAGAAATCAAAGGCGATCTTCGGGTCGCCTTCTTCCATTCCAGACCAACACGACCGGCGCGTTTGAGGTTCCACCTCATCCATGTGCGCGGTGATCAGCCGCATCCTGGTCTCAGTCCCTGAACTCGAAAGAGGAGAAGGTCAGGGTGTACGAGTCCGTGCCAGCATCGTACGTGCCCTTGAAGGTGGTGGGATACCGGGTGGGCCGTCCCAGCCGCGGCCGCGGCACCGGCAGCACGAAGTCACTCTTCCGTTCAAGCGCCGCCAGGGTCACCATCGGCTCGATGAACGTGAGCTGGCCCCGGTAGAACCCGGCGACCATCACCTGATCGAACGCCCCGGCCTGGAACTGGCCCGGGCCGCTGAACTCCGTCAGCGGGAGGGCGTGATACCCCATGTGGGGAACGCACATGACCGTGGGGTCGGGCACGCCTGGCGGCACCGGCGGCGCCCAGCCCGCAGGTACCGTGGCCGGATCGGGTTGAGTGGCATCCTGGCAGTCCACAGCGGCCACGGCAGCGGTGTCCACGCCGTAGAAGTGAAAGTCGAAGTGGGGAGGGCCGTAGCGATCCGGTTCGTGGCCCATCGGCATCCAGTCAATCTCGAAGTGATCGAAAAGGTCTGGGCCTTGACCTCGTCGGGGAAGTCCACCGCGACGATGCTGGGAGCGGCGTTCATGTGCTGGGTCATGGGCGCGCCGACCAGGGCGGCGTAGGGCGCCCTCACGCTGACGCTCTGAATTTCGCCGGCGGCCGATACGGTGGCCATGGTCGACACCACCGATCCGTTGAAGGGAGAGGACGCGTCTTGGAGCGTGTGCGCCAGCACCGTCGGGGCACACCCCGTCATGGCGGAAGCAAGCGCAAGGCCCACGACGCTCAGCCGCAGAAGCGTGGTCATGATGCTCCTTCCGGGAACATCGACCCCTGCGGGGCTTGATCTGCGGTGGCGGGCATCGCCCACTGGATACCGTAGGCCGGGGCCTCGCTCACCAGGCGCTGGAAGTCTGCTGGCGTGGGGAGCAGCGGATCGTCCTGTAGAGGCGTAGCCATCGCCCCGAAGAAGGCCTCGAAGCCGCCTGGCGTGAGCAGCACCAGCATGCGGGCGGTCGGCGTGACGACCTTGAAGGCGTGAGGCATTCCCCTGGGCAGGTACACGAAGTCGCCTGGGGTGGCGCGGCGATGCTCGTTCCCGATCTGAAAGTCGAGCTGACCGTCCAGCACGTAGAAGGCCTCGTCTTCTCGGGTGTGGGTATGCAGGGGGGGCTCCAGTCCGGCCCGCATGACTTCCTCGACCACGGCGAATGCCCCTCCGGTGTCCAGGGTGCGGGCCAGGACCGTCTGGGGCTGACCCAGGTACAGGTGAGTCGTGTCCGGAGCGGCGCGGCGGATGTAGGGAAGCGTCATGGATGTCCTCCTGGACGGCACAGGGACGGCCCACGTCAGCAATGGACGCGGCTTGCAGGGACGGCGCAAAAGAAGTAAGATTGTCTGACGAAATGGTACGGGGAACCGATCCGATAGTCAAGTCTTCTGACCAAAACCAGGCACCTCTGATCGGGCTGCTGCTGTCCCGGCCCTTCCAGGTGGTCGATGAACGGGTCAATGCCGCCCTCCACCGGGCGGGCCACACCGACATCCGACCCGCCCACCAGATCGTCTTCCGTCTCCTGGGGGGCGGGGGCGCGCGGCTGGTCGATCTCGCTGCCCGGGGACTGATGACCAAGCAGTCGATGGGTTATCTCGTCGATCACCTGGAAGGCGCAGGGTACGTGGAACGTGTCAGCGATCCCCTGGACGGCCGGGCCAAGATTCTTCAGCTCACGCCCCTGGGACGCGCGGCGGAGGGCGTGGCCCGCGCGGCCATCACCGAGCTCCAGAACGACTGGGCACGCGAGATGGGCCAGGGCGACTTCGACCTCCTGATCCAGCTCCTGCGGCGCCTGAATGCCCAGCTTCAGACAGGTGATTCCCGATGAGCCCACCAGCGCTCATGGCCGTGATCGCTCATCCCAGCGATGAGGTGTTCAATTTTGGTGGCACCCTGGCCTATTACGCAGCGCAAGGCGTGAAGGTCACCGTGGTCTGCGCCACCCGTGGGGAAGGTCAGCCGCTCCTTGGACCGTCAGACGCTGCTGCCGTGCGCGAACACGAACTCCGTGAGTCCTGCACGGCTCTGGGCCTTCCCCCACCAGTATTTCTCGACTATCACGACTCCGGAGGGCTGAACGCCACCAACAGGACGGACCCGTTGGCCCTGGTGAACGCTCCGCACTTGGAGATCGAACAACGCCTACTCGCGGTGATCGCGCAGGAACGGCCGCAGGTCCTGCTCACCTTCGATCCCAGAGGCGGCAACGGCCACCCAGACAAACTCCGGATGTTCCAGGCGACGTGTGCAGCCTTCCAGTTCAGCGGGTACCTGCCGGACCCACCCCAGCGGCTGTTCCTGGCGGCGCGGTCACTGGCACTGATGGAAGGCCTGACGTCGCTGCCGACGGGTCCGTGGGTCGATCTGGACCCCCGGCAGTACGCGACGGCCGAGTCGGGCGTGGCCGCGCGGATTGACACCCGGGGCCAGCGGCCTACTGTAATCGCGGCCGCACGCGCGCACACCTCACAGGCCCTCAGCCGGCTGCCTGAGGAGGTGCTGAACGGTGTGTACGGGGTGGCCCTCGACTGGGGAATCTTCGTGCTGGCCGGGAGCCGGGGCCCCTTGCCACGCTGGCCGGTCGAGGACGTCTTCGAGGGCCTGTGAAGGCCGTAGAAGCCGGTCGGCATGACCCGTTTTGAAGCGTGGGACAGGGCACGCCAACGGGTGGTGTCAGTCCCCGGCGCGACGTGATCCGCCCGCGTCAGGGCCGGGCTCTCTGCCAGCAACTCGACCGCGCCCCGCGCGGCTTCAATCGCTTGGTGGGCCGTAGGGGCGGCGCTGGGATCATGCGCTGGATGTGATCACCACCTTGGACACATTCGGGCTCATAGCGCCCTGGTGCTCAGCGCAGCGGCGCGGGCCTGAGTTGGGGCACGTCCAGCCACGTGCGCAGGGTCCTGCCAAGCAGCGCCGACGTGCAGTCGTGCACGGAAACCAAGTCCGGGTCACAATGAAGCAGGACTCCAGCGGCACATTTTTCCAGAGGGTCGTGGCGAGTTATTGGCCGGGCGTGATCCGGTACTGAGCGGTCAAACGCCTGCCGACCACCGCTTCCCCCTTGCCGTAACCGGCTACGCCGTGTGGCTCCTTCACTGGCTCAAGCCGAGCTACCGGGATGCCGGGAAACCGCTGCCGCAACACGGGATTTGCGTCACCCGGGAATCCATCCGAGCGGGATGCATCATCGCCCACGACCCGAGCCACCGTGGTTGCCGGCAGTCGCTTGTGGGTGAAGCACGTCGAGACCAGTGGCATCAGGCCCTGGTGACGTGCCAATGATGACCACCGAAGCGGCGTCGCGGCCGGGTCCCTACTTCTTGGCCAGGGCCTTCGCCACGTTGATCACGCTGACACTGCCGGCCGGGTCCACGCTGTAGTCGTCGTTCGGCTCACCCTCGTTGGCGGTGAGCAGCAGCGAGCCGTCCGGCGTAAAGGTCAGCATGTCGGGCAGCGCTCCGACCGTGACCGCCGGCGCCCGCTCGCTGCCGTCCGCGTTCAGGAAGGCCACCTTGCCGGGATCGGTCTTGACGGCGGCCTGCACCGCCACCGCGACCACGCCGTTCTTCACGGTGACGCTGTTGGCCGACGCGCCGTAGGCGCCGAGGTTCACCTGTCCGGCCAGCGCGGGCGCCGTCGGGTCGGCGATGTTCAGGATGTCCAGCCCCTTGGTCGCCCCGTTCACCACGAACAGCCGTTTACTGGCGGAATCGTACGCGGGAATCTCCGCAGCGCCCTGGTCGTACGCGTAGGGAGTGACCTGGTACCGCCCGATCCGGGTCAACGTGCCCGTGGTCGAGACCCGGTAGAGGGTCGTGCTGCCACTGACCTCGTTCGCCACCACCAGGATGGGCTGGCCGTCCGGGCTCTGGTCCGCCGGGATGAAGAGCAGGCCCTCGGGACCCAGGTCGCCCGCGGCGCCGCTCGCCGGGGTGGCAGTGACGTCCACGGTGTTCGCGTAGGACACGAACGTCGGCTGCGCCGGGGTGCTGAGATCCAGCACCATCACGCCGCCGGTACGTTCCAGGCCCACGAACGCGAGGGGCCGACCGCCCACGGTGGCGACCGTCACGCCCTCGGGTTCGGGGCCCTTGTTGTCGCTGCGGGTGTCGAAGGTGCTCGCCGTTCCGTTGGAGTTGAACGCGCTGGGCACGAGTTCGGCCGTCTTCCGCTCGAACAGGTCACCGGTGTCGGCCACCCGCGTCAGGTCCGTGGTCCACACGCTCACGCTGCGCGCACCGAACGCGACGAGGCGGTCGGCGTCGCCGTCACCGTCGGTGTCCGCGTCCACGCGGCTCACCGTGAGGCGGCCCAGGGCGCTGTCCGCCTGCAACGCGACCGCGTTTGGGAAGACGGTCGGGTCGAGCTTGAGGGCGCTGACCTTCGCCTCGTCCGTAAAGCCGGTGTATCCGCGGGAGTCTCCCTCGTTGGCCGTGATCAGATAGGTTTTTCCGCCGCCGGTGAAGCTGGCGATGGCGTCGGGCATGTACGCGCCGTACACGGGCCACGTGGCGATGTGAACGCCGCCGTCCTTGTCGCTCGGATCGAGCGCCGCTCCCGCCACCGAGTGGTCCTTGAGACCGAGATTCGACACCTTGGTGATCCGGCCCGACGTGAGGTCCACCGTCGCGACGGCGTTGCTCTCCTGGAGGGTCACGTAGGCGGCGCGGCCGTCGGCGCTGACCGTGATGTACTCGGGCTCGGCGTCCTTGGAGAGCAGGCCGCTGGGCGTGCCGCCACGCAGCTTCAACGTCCCCTGCTGGGCGTCGAACGAGGTGAAGTCCAGCGTGGTGACCAGCGGCAGGCTCGGCCCCTCCATGCGGGCACAGGCGGTCAGGCTCAGACTCAGGACAAGTGCCGTCAGGGCGGGGGTACGCATGCCCCTGAACTACGGTCCGCGCGTCAGGGGAGCGTCAGGAAAGCGGCGCGGTGGAGCCACGGCGTCCGGGGGGAGTACCGGTCGCGGACGTTCCGGCCGGCGCGGGAACTGGTATGACTGAGCCATGCGCTTCCAGCCTTCCGGCCTCTCCAAGAGGCAACTTCAGGGCGCCATTCTGGTGGCGTGTGGGCTCGCGCTGCTCGCGTCGGCCGCGATTGGGATTAACCGCGGCTTCCTGTGGACGGTGCTGGCCATGGTCCTGCGCGTCGCGGCGCAGGCCGGGTTCACGTGGGTGATCGCCGGGCCGCTGCGCTCCAGGCCGCTGCCCGTGCTGGCGACCGTGACCCTGTGGCTGCTGGTCGCCCTGCAGGTGTTCTTCAGCGCGCGGGTGATCCGGGCCGCGTGGCCAGCGTGACTGTCCGGGGTCGCCGTCGGGCGAACCCCACGGCCGGCGCCGAGATGACGTGCCCTACCCGCCGCTGAGCAGGAACGCCGCCCAGTCCCGCGGCGGCAGACCCCGGCGCCGCAGGGTCAGCTTGGCGTCTCGCAGGGCCTCGGCCGCCTCGGTGCCGCGCGCGTACTCGGCGTAGAACGCGGCCATCAGCTGGGCGGTCTCGGCGTCCGGGACCTTCCACTGGCTGAGCACGATGTGCCGGGCGCCGGCACTCAGGAACGCCTGGTTCAGGCCGGCCACGCCCTCGCCGGCCACAGCGTCGCCCAGCCCGGTGTCGCAGGCCGACAGCACCACGAGATCCGTGGCCTCCAGGTGCAGGCCCGCCAGCTCCAGGCCGGTGAGCAGGCCCTCGCTGTCGCCCTCGCTGACGGCCGTCTGCGCCCCGGCGAGCGCCAGACCGGTACGGAGCATGGGGTCCGGCAGGGCCTGGCGCTCCCACGCGTCCTGCAGGAAGAAGCCGTGCGTACCGATGTGGAGCACGCGGGGCGACGTGAGCGCGAAGAGGTTGCCGTCGCTGGCCGCCGCGTTCAGGTACACGCGCGTGTCGCGGCCCAGCAGGGTGGCGACCGTGCGCGCCTCCGTCTCGGTGCCGGGCAGCGCGGCGAAGACCGTACCGCGCAGCACCTCGGACAGCGTGGCGGCCGGCTCGGTGGGTGCCGCGGGCGTGGTCGCGCTGCGGGCGCCCGTGGCCGGGGGGGCGGGCATCTGGACTGCCGGCGCCGCCCAGTACGCGGGGTTCCCGAAGACGGCAGCGGGGCCGGCGCCGGTCGCGGGTGGCCGGCGCCGCAGGCGCAGCAGGTCGCGGCCGCTGGGCACGTAGCGCAGCGCGTAGAGCTCCAGCAGCGGCTGCTGGCCGTCTGACAGCAGTTCGAAGGGCAGGAAGTTCAGCGGGCCGTCCGGCGAGACGATCACGGACGTGGCCCCCTGGAAGGTGCCCGCCAGCGGCCGGATCAGCATGTCGTACAGGAACGTGGCCTGGGGCCGCAGGGCGTCCAGGCTCTGTCCGGCCTCGGCGCCGCGCCGCAGCTCCTCGTAGGTGGCTGCAAGCTTGCCCATCAGCGGCAGCCACTGCACCTCGAAGCGCCCGTCCCAGGTCAGGGCGTACGCGAACACGTTCGTGTCGGTCCAGACATAGTCGAGGTAGACCTCGCCGGGCCGCAGGACGGCCTGCAGGTCGTCCAGGGTGACGCGGCCGGGCAGCAGCGTGTCCTGGAAGCGGCCGAGCTGACCGGAGAGCGCCGACTCGAGCGCCGCGATGCGGGCGTGCAGGTCGCCCAGGCGGGCGGCGGTGCGCGCCGCGTCCTGCACCGTGAGCGGCGGGGCGGTGGAGAGCGTCGCCAGTTCGCCGCGCAGGTCGAGGTACGTCTGGACCTGCGCCCGCAGCGGCGCGTCGGCCCGTGAGAGCAGCGCCGAGAGGCCGTTTTCCAGGGCGGACGCCGAGCCCTTGAAGGAAAGCCAGCTGTCGAAGGCCTCGCGCACGAGCGGGCGGCTGGCGGCCTCGTCCACCATGCGCTCGATGAACACCGCCTCGAAGTACCGCGTGAACTGCTCGCGGGCCTGCGCGTTGAACTGCACCTTGCCGGCACTGTCGAGCGTCCGGAACGCCGCCTGCTGGCTGGCGAAGAACGCCCGGGTGAACAGCCGGTGGTACGTCATCGCCTGCCCGTAGTCCTGGGTGCCGGGCGGACTGTCGGTGTAGGCCACGGCCAGCGCGGCCGCGAGCCGGCCGGTGGCCGGAGCGTCCGGGCCGTAGCGGCGCTGGACAGTATCCAGGGCGGCCACGAGGTGCTGCCGGGCGGGCAGCGTGAGCCGCAGGCGCAGTTCAGCCAGCCCCAGCGTCTCCTGGAGGGCAGCGGTCTCCGGCGCGCCGGGGCCGTGGGCCGCCTCATACAGGGGCAGCGCGCGCAGGAGGGACGTGAGCGCCCGCAGGTCGTCGCCCTGACGGACGGCCAGGCGGCCCAGGCCGAACAGCACCACGCCGGTGTCCAGGGTCCCCGCCGGATTCAGCGCGTCCAGGCGGGCCAGTGCGGCGCCCAGCGTGCTCTGGGCCTGGATCAGGTCGCCGGTGTCGAGGAGCACCAGGCCCACGGTGGCCAGCGCGACCGCCGCCGCGGGTGAGGCCGCTCCATCCCGCCGCTCGGCAGCGGCCAGCACACGCTGGAAGGTGACCAGGGCCTCCGCGGTCCGGCCGAGGTGGTACTGGGTCTCCCCCACGCGCTCCAGCAGCGCGCCCAGCCCGGCAGCGTCGGGGCCGAGCCGGGCCTCGCGCAGCGGCAGCGCCGCTTGGAATGCTGACAGCGCGCCGGTCAGGTCACTGCGTTCCAGCAGGGACAGCCCCTGCGCCTCAAGTGCCTCGTCGGCTGCCGCGGGGACGGTGGCCGTGACGCCGCCCTGCGTGGAGGGCACTTGCGCCGCCGCTGGAGCGCTCCACAGCAGCGCCGTGACGGCCAGCGTCCACACGGACCGGGGCCGCCGTCTCCCCCGCCCACCCCCGACAGGGGCGCGACCTGGTGGAGGGCAAGGCGCCTTGAGGGGGTGGGGCATCACCGCTATCTTAATGCCACGCTCAGCCCACGGTCATGATTCTTGGAGGGCCGATTTGTATCCCACATCCGCCACCGCCCGCTCCCGCTCTGCCGCCTCCCTCCCGACCCGACCCCCCGCGACGCCGCGTGGAGCGCGGCCATGACCGCGCCGACCCGCCGCCTGAAGGTGACCGTCACCTCGGTGTGGGCGCAGGTGATCGGCATTCCGCTGTTCGTCCTCGTGGCCGCCCTGGCCGACCGCGCGCTCGGCGGCACGCTGACGGGCGCCGGCCTGGTCGCGGTCGGGCTGGTCATGGCCGCGGTGCCGGCGGTCCTGTGGCTTCTGGCGTTCTACCGCGAGGACCGGCTGGAACCCGAACCCAAAACGCTGGTGCTGGGCGTCTTCGTGCTCGCGGCGCTGCTCGCGCAGGCGGTCGGGCAGCCGCTGATCCGGCTGCTGACCGGGCCGGACCCGTCGTGGCTGGTGGGCGTGGCGACGGCGGTGCTGGTGGTAGGCATGGTGCAGGAGTTCCTGAAGTACGCGGCCGTGCGCTATACGGTCTACACGACGCCGCAGTTCGACCACCGCATCGACGGCGTGCTGTACGGCGCGTCGGCGGGCCTGGGCTACGCGACCGTGCTGAACGTGCAGTACATCCTGGACCACGGCGGCGTGGACCTGGGCGTGGGCGCGATCCGCGTGGCGATCACGGCGCTCGCTCAGGCCAGTTTCGCCGGGCTGAGCGGGTACGCGCTGGGACGCGCGAAGTTCGACCGCCGCCCGGCGCTGTGGCTGCCGGCTGCCGTGGGCGGCGCGGCGCTGCTGAACGGCGCGGTCAGCGTCATGCTGCGCGACCTGCCGTGGGTCGGGGGGCTGGACTTCCGGCCCGAGTACGGCCTGGTGCTGGCTGTGCTTGTCGCCGGGACGACCTTCGCGTTCCTGTTCACCCGCATGCGCGGCCTGAACGCCGCGGACGAACGCTGGGCCGCCGAGCACCCGGCGGGCGGGAGCGCTCCGTGACGGCCGCGATCCGGCGTCGGCTGGACTGGCCGGTGTGGGTGCTGGTGGCGGCGTCGCTGCTGCTGGGCAGCGTCCTGCAGCGGGCCGAGGCCGGCCGCACCGCCACCGCCAGCGTGGGCCGCACGCACCTCGCGTACCCGGCCCGCTGGGCGCCGCAGGGCGCCGCGGATGCCGGCACCTTCGCGGCGGCAGACCTCGCGGCCGGGGCGTATGGAGACCGCGTGGAGGTCCGGCGGCTGGGTGCCGGCGACCTGATCGCCGTGGACCAGGCGGCGCCGCAGGACGCGATGGCCGCCCTGTCGGTGTGGTCGCTGACCCGTGGCCAGGCCATGACCGGCTTCCGCATCCTGAGCCAGACGCGCACCACCGCGCTGGGCCGGCCGGGAGCGCGGCTGGAGTACGCCTACTTAGCGGACTCCCCGCCGGGAGCGCTGCCGGTCGTGATCCGCGCGACCGACACGCTGGTGGTCGCCCAGGACGGCGTGTACGTCCTGACGGTGGCCGGGCGGGCGGATGGCGGCGCAGCCGGCCTCGATGCCCTGACGAAGCGGCTGGTCGCGGCGTGGGGGCAGCCGTGAGCGCAGGGCGCACGCGGGGAATCGGGCGCGGGGCCGCGTGGCTGGGCGTGCTGCTGGCCGTCGGGCTGAGCGGCGCGCCGGTGCCGGCCCAGGGCGTCGGGGCCGATCCGGGCGACGGCCTGGACCGGGCGCTGCTGTCCACCGCGCACCTCTTCACGCTGCAGGAGGGCAGCGACAAGGGGGCCGGCTGCACCGGCGTGGTGGTCGGGGACGACCGCACCCTGCTCACCAACTGGCACTGCGTGGGCAAGGACGCGGGCCTGCAGTCCAAGAGCCGCGCGCTGAACAACGCGCGCGGCTGGGTGTTCGTGGCCCCCACGCGCGACCCGCGGCAGGCGCCGGCCTTCGCGTACGTGGCGCGGGTGGTGGTGGGCGAACCCACGCTGGACGTGGCCGTGATCCGCATCTTCGGCACCTTCAGCGGCGACCCCGACCGGCCCGGTCCCCTGCCGGCCGGGCCGCTGCCGCTGCTGCCCCTGCCGCTGGCGAACTCCGACGCCGTCCGGCTCGGGCAGAACGTGCGCGTGCTGGGCTACCCGTCGCTCGGCGGCGACACCATCACGCTCACCGAGGGCCGCATCTCCGGCTTCGACGACGAGAACCACGACGGCACTCCCGACGCGTTCAAGACCGACGCGGAGGTCAACCACGGCAACTCCGGCGGCCTGGCCATCAACGACCAGGGGCAACACATCGGCATTCCCACGTGGGCACGCACGGACGAGGGCGGGTCCGGCAAGATCAGCCGCATCCGCATGATCAACGTGGCGGTGCCGTACCTCCAGCAGGCCCTCGCGCTGCCGGCCCCCACCCTGGCCGACGCCCAGACGCCCGCCCAGCCGCCGGGCCTTAGCACGGCCGCGACGCCGCCCCCGGCTGCGGCCCCGGCCACCGGGACGGCGCGGATCGGGCCGGTCACGTTCCACGCGGACGCGGCCAGCCCCGCCGCGCCGGAGGGCACGCCGCTGCCGTCGGGCCTGCGGCAGGTGGTGGCGCTGGCGCCGTTCCAGAGCATGACAGCCGGCGCCGACTGGGGCAGCGTGTGGACCTACCAGGGCCAGGCGGCGGCCGGCGCGACGGGCGGAACTGCGTGGACGCTCGGCCAGAAGGGCACGTTGCAGGACACCCTCAGCGCCGCCGAGGGCCGCACGCTGCCGGATGGCCGCTACGGGTGGTCGGTCTACGTGGCCGGGCAGCTCACGTCGCAGGGCGCCTTCCAGATCGGCGCGGCCACACCCGCCGTGGCGCCTCCGGCCGCGCCCCCAGCGCCGGTGGCCCCGGACGTCGTGATCCGGGGCGCCGTGCAGGACGCCGACAGCTCGCAGCCGATTCCGGACGCGCTGGTGATCTTGCTCAAACCCGGCGTCCAGCTCCAGGACTGGACGGCGGCCGGCTACCCGCCCGCCCAGGTCGCCGCGCAGGCCACCACGGACGCCTCCGGGGCGTACCAGACCACGCCCCCACTGCCGCGCGGGCAGACGTACCACGCGGTGTTCGCGGCGAAGGACTACCGCATCACCGATGGACCGGTCGACGTGACGGCGGACGATCCGACCCCGCTGGCGCTGGAGCCCGTCGCCCTGCAACGCTCCCAATGAGCGCGCCCCGGACGCCGCCTCCTGCCGTGGACACTCCCGCTGCGGACGCCGCAGCGACGCCTGCGCCGCGCCCGTGGATTCAGGCGGTGCGGGAAAGCGCGGTGGCGGTGGTCGTGTTCCTGTTCCTGTCGTGGGCAGTCACCGAGGGACGCCTGGGCTGGTTCTCCGACACGCTGGCCGACGCGCAGGACCAGGCCTACGACGCGCTCGCGTCCCTGGAGTACCACTTCGCCAGCCCGGTCGCCCCGCCCGCCGGCACGCCGCCCGTGGTGTTCGTCGATATCGACGACGACACGGTCCAGGCCGCGAACATCAGCCCGTACCTGTTCCACCGCGGCGTGCTCGCGGACCTGCTCACGCGGGTGGCGGCCACGCAGCCGCGCGCCGTGTACGTGGACCTGAACCTCAGCGCGCCCAGCCAGGAACCCGTGCTCGACCGGCGGGGGACCGCCCGCTTTCCGCGCTCGGCCGGCGACGAGGCGCTGCTGACGGCGCTGCGCGCGCCCCACGCCTTTCCCGTCCTGCTGTCGCAGCCGGCGGTGTTCGGGGAACCGCTCAGCCGCTTCGGCGCCGCGTGCTGGGTGACGCCGGCCGTGATCACCGACAGCGGTGACACGGTGCGGCGCGTGCCCCGCCGCTGGGCCGACGGGCCGTATCCGGTGTCCGAGGCGCTGTTCCAGGCGTCGCAGCCCGGCGGCTTCCAGTGTCCGGACGCGCGGCGCGGCAGTTCGCCCCCGCGCGACGTCTACCGCACGGCGCTGTACGGCGAGCCCATCGTGTTCCACGAGGTGCCGACCAGCGGCGCCCGGACGTACGCGTGGCCCGGCCTGAGCGTGATCAGCGCCCGCACGGTGCTCGCGCAGGACGCGCCGGTCCTCGAGCCCGGCGCGCTCGTCGTGGTCGGCCGCACCGATGCTGACAACCTGGACATGCACGGCAGCGCCGTGGGGTCGCTGCCCGGCGTTGAACTCCACCTCAACGCCCTGATGACCCTGCTCGCCTACCGCCACCCGGTGGTCGCGCTCGATCCCATCGCGTCGTCGCTGCTGGCCTTTGCGGCCATGCTGCTGGCGATCCTGGCCGCACCGCTGCTGAGTGGTCTGCTCACCCGCGGCCTGACGCGGCTGGGCGTGCGGCGCCAGGTGGGCGACGTGTTCGAGCACCCGATCATGTGGGGCCTGCTGTTCGGCGCGGCGTTCCTGGCTTACCGCTATGCGGGGCGTTTCCTCGACTTCGCGCTGCCGATCGTCAGTCTGGAACTCGCCCGGCTGGCGCTGGGCCGCCGCCTGAACCAGCTCGCCACCAAGACCCTCAAGATGGCCAAACTGCTCAACTGAGCGTCATTCCGCCCGCCAGGAGGACCCGTCATGCCCCAACCCGCCGCACGTTGCCGTCCGCACCCGCTCCTCGTGGGGCTGCTCCTGCTGTGCAGCCCGGCGGCGGCCGCCGCGTCGCCGCAGCTCACGCTGCCGGCGGGCGCGGTGGCCGTCCTCCAGCCAAGCGCGGTGCAGATCACAGGGCCGCAGCAGCGGCCGCTGGAGCCCGGCACACAGGTGTGCGTCAGCACCGGCTCGGCAGGCGTGTCGGACGGCGGGGTGCGCCACCCGCTGACCGCGGGGCAGTGCTACCAGGTGCCGGCCCCGCGGTCCCTGCTCGCCAGCCTGGTGTCGCTCGCCGCGTCGTGGTTGCCGACCAGCCGCAAGGCCGGCACTGTGAACGCCGAGTCGCGCGGCGAGGGCCGCTGCGGCGACCAGCCGCCGCGCGTGGCGCTGCCCAGCACCTACACCCTGGACGCCGTCATGGTGCCGGTCGCGTCCCGTCCGTACCCGAACACCGTGGAGGTCGTCGGGGCCGGCAACGAGACCCTGTACCGCGCGGAGCAGGCACGGCCCGGCCTCGGCTTCGCGGTGCCGGTGACAGCATTCGAACGCGCGGACCACATAGTCGTCCGCGACGGCACGGGCAAGTTGCTGTACCGCGGTGCCGTCTCCCGCGTGGTCTTCGACGACGCGAGCCGCGCTACGCCGCCCGCCGAGCAGGCCCAGCGCCTGCTGGAGACCGGCCTGATCGACTATGCCCTGCCCGCGTACTCGCTGCTCCTTCAGGCCGATGAGGTCGACGCGGCCACACAGCTCCTGGCCGCCATCCGGACGTGCTTCGTGGTTCAGCCACCCGCCGCGGCCGGCGGCCAGTAGGCGCTACTCGGGCAGTTCCTCCGGCCGGGACAGCAGCGCCACGCCGAGCCCGAACAGCCCGACGGCCACCACGGTTGACCGCGCCCGGCGATGGTGGGCAAACCCCAGCAGCCACGGCGCCCCCACGGTGGCGACGCTGACCAGCATGTCCAGCGCCAGATGCGCGCGGAACGGCACGACGCGCACGACGCCCCACTCCGCCCGGGTCAGGACGGTGGACACCAGGATGCCGGCGCTCAGCGCCCGGCACAGCAGCACGGCGCGCGGCTCGTCCTCGAAGCCCAGGAGGTTGGGGGCCGCGAACACGGCCGCGACGTACGCATAATCCGCGACTCCATGCACGGGTCTGGAAATCGGTCTGGCCATCGTTCCCTCCGGTGAGCGGGGCCGACTTGGCCGGACCGCAGAGGCCCGCTGCCTTCGCTGGTGGCCGCCGCCGGACGCTCGGCCCTGCCACCGTCGCGTATCCGGTGGGTCCGGCGATGACACGGGCGTGGAGCCGCGTTGGCCCGGCCCAGCCACACGGCCCGACTTTCCTCAACGCGAGTTCAGCCAATTTGCATGGCGGCCCCACCTGGTCTGCAGAACGGACATCCAGCCGCTCGACCGCGGCTCACGTCGTCCGGATCTTCACCTTGATGGAGCGGTCACCCGTGATGCCGCCGGACACCCCGGTCACCTCGTCGAGGCGCCAGTGCACCTGGATGTCCGCTCCGCCCGTGTTCGCTCGCTCGTGGGCGGCGTGGATGGCCCGGTCCAGCGCTTCCTGGAAGTTGCCGGCAGTCGACGTGCCCTCGTGTGTGTGTTCGGCCATGACGTCCTCCTCGGTCCGGGTCAGGGTACGGGAGAGGCCGCTCGGCCCGCTGGACCCGGTGCACGCGGCGGTCCGCGCTGGCCTCTGCCCGACCGGCTCACGTCAGCCCAAGACCGCTGTGCTGGAGGCGGCGCAGGCTTCCCTGCCAGTTGGCGTGCAGGGCGCGGACACTGGCCTCCACGTCCCCGGCGTGCAGGGCATGCAGCAGGACCGCGTGTTCCTCCACCGATTCCGTGCCGGCGCTGCCCGCGTGAAAGTACGCGAGTTCGATGCGGCGCAGTTTGCGTTTGAGGGCATGCAGGGTGTGGTGCAGCTCGCGGTTGCCGGCGCGCTCGGTCCACACGCCGTGGAAGGCCATGTCCGCCTCCACGGCCGCGCGGGCGTCTCCGTGCTGGAGGGCGGCCCCGAGCTGGGCGTTCAGGTCACGCAGGTGTGTGATATCCGGCCCAGTGAGGGCCGGCATGGCGAGGCGCAGAGCGAGCATCTCCAGCGCCTCCACCACCGGGTAGAGGTCGGCGGCCCGCGCGGCGTCCAGGGGGGCCACGCGGGTCCAGCGGTTCAGCGCCGTCTCGATCAGGCCCTCGTCCTCCAGGCGGCGCAGGGCCTCGCGCACGGGCGTGCGGCTCACGCCGAGCCGGCCGGCGATGTCGAGGTCGCGCAGCGCCTCGCCGGGCTGGAGGGTGCCGTCGATGATCCACGTGCTGAGCTGCATGTACACGTCGTCGCGGGCCAGGGACCGGGCGCGCTTCGGGGCCGTGGGGGGAATGGGCATCGTCGCCCCGAGTCTATATGATATGTAATATATCACTGTGTCCGAGACGCTTTCCGATCTGCTGGCGGCGCTGGTCCGCTCCGACTCCACCAATCCCTCGCTGGTGCCTGGTGGCGCGGGGGAGGGCGGCATCGCCCGCTTCGTGGGTGGGTGGCTCGCGGCCCGCGGCATCGCCGCCGAACTGGACGAGGCCGCCCCCGGCCGCGTCAGTGTGATCGCGCGCGTGCCCGGCACGGGCGGCGGCCGCTCGGTGATGCTCAATGCCCACCTCGACACCGTCGGCACCGAGGGCATGGCCCGGCCGTTTGATCCGGTGGTGCAGGGCGGGCGCATGTCCGGCCGCGGCACCTACGACATGAAGGGCGGGCTCGCGGCGTGCCTGCTGGCCCTGGTGGACGCCAGAGACGCCGGGCTGCGCGGAGACGTGATCCTGACCGCCGTGGCCGACGAGGAACACGCCAGCCTCGGCGTGCAGTCGGTCCTCCAGCGGGTGCGAGCCGACGCCGCCATCGTCGCGGAGCCCACCGAACTGAGCGTGTGCACCGCACACAAGGGCTTCACGTGGCACGAGATCACCACGCACGGCCGCGCCGCGCACGGCTCGCGCCCGGACCTCGGGGTGGACGCCATCGCGCACATGGGCCGCGTGATCGGGCAACTCGAGGCGCTCGGACAGACCCTCGCCAGCCGGCCGGCCCACCCGCTCCTCGGGCACGGCAGCGTGCACGCCTCGCTGATCACCGGCGGGCAGGAACTGTCCAGCTACCCGGAGCGCTCCACGCTGCACGTGGAGCGGCGCACCCTTCCCGGTGAGACCCCGGACGGAGTCACGCAGGAGATCGAGGCCCTGTTGTCGCGCCTGCGCGCCGACCCCACCTTCCACGCCGAGCACCGCGTCACCCTGGCACGCGATCCTTTCGGCATCGATCCGGGCGCGCCCATCGTGCAGGCCGTGCTCGGCGCGGCCACGACCGTGCTCGGCACTCCGCCCGCCGTGATCGGCCAGACCTTCTGGATGGACTCCGCGTTTCTCGCCGCCGCCGGCATCCCCACGGTCGTGTTCGGCCCGGCGGGAGGCGGCGCCCACGCCACCGAGGAATGGGTGGACCTCGACTCCGTCCAGCAGTGCCGTGAGGTGTACACGGCCACCCTCCGCGCCATCTGCGCCTGACAGGAGTTCCCCATGACCACCGAGCGTTCAAGCAAGTACTTCAACCCAGCGGCGCCGATGACCGTGGACGCGCTTCCGGACCCCTCGCTCCTCGCCTTCCACCGGCGGCTGCCCGGGTACGCGCCCACCCCGCTCGTCCGCGCGCCTCACCTCGCCACTGCCCTGGGTGTCGGGGCCGCGTGGGTCAAGGACGAGTCGAACCGCCTGGGCCTGCCCGCGTACAAGATTCTGGGGGCGTCCTGGGCCGTCTACCGCGAACTGGAGGCGCGCTACGGGCCGTTCGCCGCGTGGGCGACGGTGGACGACGTGGCCGCGCAGCTCCGCCCCCACCACCCCCTGACGCTGGTCACGGCCACCGACGGGAACCACGGCCGCGCCGTGGCGCGCATGGCCCGCTGGCTGGGTCTGGACGCCCACATCCTGGTGCCGCGTGACATGGTGCCCGCCCGCATCCGGGCCATCGAAGAGGAGGGCGCGCGGGTGGACGTCGTGGACGGCACCTACGACGACGCGGTGGTGTCGTCGGCCCGGCTGGCCGACGACCGGCATCTGGTCATCAGCGATACCGCGTGGGACGGATACACCCGCGTGCCCGGCTGGGTGGTCGAGGGCTACGGCACCATCTTCCAGGAGATCGACGGGCAGCTCGCCGCGGCGGGCGGGCAGCCGCCGGACGTGGTGGCCGCCCAGATGGGCGTGGGCTCGCTGGCGATGGCGGTGGTGAAGCACTACCGCGCGCCGGGCCGGAGCGCGCACGTGGTGGGCGCCGAGCCGACCCGGGCCGACTGCGTGCGGCGCTCGCTGGAGGCGGGCCGGCTGACGGAGGTACCCGGACCCCACACCTCGATCATGGCGGGCCTGAACTGCGGCACCACCTCGCCGCTGGCGTGGCCGTACCTGCGGGGCGGCCTGAGCGCGTCCGTGGCGATCCCCGACGCGCGGGCCGAGGAGGCCATGCGGCTGCTGGCCGAGGACGGCGTGGTGTCCGGCGAGAGCGGGGCGGCCGGCGCGGGGGGCCTGCTGGACTTGCTGAGCGGCGAGGGCGCAGCGCTGGCCCGCGCCCACCTGGGCTTCACGCCCGACAGCACGGTCCTGGTCATCTCGACCGAGGGCGCGACCGATCCTGAGGCCTACGCCCGAATCGTGCGCAAGGAGATCTGAAGGCACCCACGACACCGGCACCGGGCTGTGGGGACTCGCAGTTCCACCGCCCGGCGCCGCGCCCGATCCTTTAGTGCAGCCGCCTCTCCGGATGCTCGCGCGGGTCAGGACGTTTAGCGCGCCGAAGGGCCTGCCGAGCAGCAGCGACCGGCGGTAGGCGATGGCGCGGGCGAGCGCGACCCGCTGGCGCTGCCCACTGCACAGTTCGTACGGGGAGGCGGTCGGGTGCGGGCCGAGGCCCACGTCGTCCGGGGTGCGCCCGGCGAAGTGGCGTTTCAGCGCCGCGACCAGCAGGTCGGCCTCCTTGCCGATCAGCGCGCAGATCACGTTGGCGAGCACGGTCACATCGGTGCGGAAGAACTCGCGGGCGTCCATGGCCAGGAAGCCGATGCCGCTGCTCGCCCCGAACGATTCGCTCACGACCAGCACCAGTCACGACACGCTCAGGGCGTAGCGCAGGCCGACCGGCACGCTGGGCAGCGCTGCCGGCCGGTCCCGGACCTTCGACAGGAGGTCGCGCAGAGCGCCCACGTGGACACTGTGTAGAGCGGGGCAGGACGTCTGCTGTGTCAGCCAGCAGCGTGAACTAGGGCACTTGCCTGGAAACAACAGCTTTCGGCCGCCGCGACATGGCCTGATGCGCCGTCCATTGGGTCAGCGCGGCGCACCCTCCACGCTCCGCAGACTGTAGGCCAGCCTCAAGGTGCCACAGCAGGCCGCTCCTATGCTCTGGTCATGATCCACGACACACGGGTGTCTCGGCTCAACGCCCATGCCGTTGCCTCTACTGGTCAGTACGTGCTGCTGTGGGTCCAGGCCAGCGTCCGCGTCACCGACAACCACGCCCTTGAATACGCCATCCGCGAGGCCAACACCCGGCGGCTGCCCGTCGTCGCCGTGTTCGGCCTGACGCCCAGCTATCCCGACGCCAACGCCCGACACTACCGGTACCTCCTGGAGGGTCTGCGCGACCTGCGTGCCGCGCTGGGCGCACGGGGAATCCCCCTCCGCGTCGAGCTGGGCGACCCCGTGACCACGGTCCAGTCCGCGGCCCACCACGCTGCCCTGGTGGTGACGGACGTGGGCTACCTGCGGCTTCAGCGGCAGTGGCGGGCGCTCCTGGCCGAGACGGTGCCGGTCCCCCTGGTCGCCGTCGAGTCCGAGGCGCTGGTGCCCATCCGCACGGCCAGCACCAAGCAGGAGTACGCGGCCCGGACGCTGCGCCCCAAGCTCCACCGCCTGTGGCCCGAGTATGTGGTGCCCCTGGATGCCCAGGACCTGAAGCACACGACGACCGACTGGGCGCCCGGCGAAGCGGTTGACGATCCGGCCCGGCTCACCGCACGGCTGCCCATCGACCAGACCGTCGGCGCAGGTCGGGAGGCGGGGGGAGAACAGGCCGCGCTGGCCCGGTTGCGGGCCTTTGTCGCGGATGTTCTGGAGACCTACCACGTGCGCCGCAACGATCCGACCCAGGACGGCGGGAGCCGTCTGAGCGCGTTTCTGCACTACGGTCACCTGTCTCCGCTGACCGTGGCCCTGGCCGCCCAGGAGCACCCGGGGCCAGGCACCGACGCGTTGATGGAAGAGCTTGGGGTGCGCCGGGAACTCAGTTTCAATTTCTGCTGGTATCAGCCCCTCTACGACGCGTACGAGGGTGTTCCCAACTGGGCCCGCGCGACCCTGGAAGCGCATCAGGACGATCCCCGCCCGGCCCTGTACGATCTGGCCACACTGGAGGCCGGACGGACGGCCGATCCGTACTGGAACGCCGCGCAGCGTGAGATGGTGCAGACCGGGCGCATGCACAACTACCTGCGGATGTACTGGGGGAAGAAACTCCTGGAGTGGAGCGCCACGGCGCGGGAAGCGCATAGCCGGATGCTCGTGCTGAACAACCGCTACGAACAGGACGGGCGAGATGCCAACAGTTTCGTCGGCATCAGTTGGGTGCTGGGACTCCACGACCGGCCGTGGGCGCGTCGTCCGGTCTACGGCATGGTCCGGAGCATGAGCGCGTCCGGCCTGGAGCGCAAATTTGATATGGACGCCTATGTCCGTATGTGGACCGGAGAGGGTTGACGCTGACCCACGACCATCTCCGGGCGACCATTCCTCTGCTGGCTGACGGCGACCCGCGGCCGTGCATCGGCGTCATGGTGCATCCAGGCAGTCCCGGTAGCGGCTCCGAACAGCTGTAGCACGGTCAGTGGCGAGGCACAGTCCGGCCATGCCAGCCTGCGGCCAGCGCCTCCCCGATTCGCTATGCCAAAAACATCGTGGCTAGCGGACGCTGGGTTGCGTGGAACGGGCCGGCCGACCAGCGCATCCGGGGTGCACTTGGTCAGTGCCGGACGCCTGGACACCGGCCCATACCTCAAGGTTTGCTGGAAGCACGTCATCGCCTGCGCCAGGACGTAGCCCGACCGGCCCTGCTTCGGCTGGTAGGCCGTGCATGGCGGTCACAGAACCCCACGCCGCCAGGGCTCAGTTCACAGGTCGCGCAAACTGGAGCTGGGTACCGTCCCGGGTGATCAGGGTCAGCTGGGCACCGCTGACCTCCACGCGCGCGGCGTTCTGAAGCTCCCGGAGAAAGCGCTGCTCCTGCGCCTGAAGCTCAGGCGTCGGGCACGCCCGGCGGGTACTGGCCAGCGCTCCCACCGACAGGGTCTGGTCGTCGATGTCGTAGCGACCCATGAAGGTATTGCAGCCCCCCGTGCCGCTGATCCGCCCGTCCGCCGCGAAGGTCACGGTCAGCGGCGTGTCGCCCTGTGCCCCGACCAGGCGCCAGGTGGCCACCAGCCGGCGCGAGGCCTCACTGCCGTACACGAACACGGCCCTCGCCTTTCCGGTGGTGAGGGTCAACGTCGAGCCCTGACGCACGTACACCCGGGCGCCCGAGAGCACCTGGAGGTACCGCCGCTCCAGCGTCATCTGCGGCTCGGGGCAGGCCCGGCGCGTGGTCACGATGGGCCGGAGCTTCAGGGTCTGCGCTGTGAAGATAGCCGTGGTCCTGAAGGTGTTGCAGCCGGCAAATCCGGACACCTGGGTGCCCTCGGCGGTGCTGATCCCGGTTCCCAGGAGTCGCAGGGTCGGCGCGTCCAGACCGCCCACCGACACCGTGCCCGCAGGGTCGCGCAGTTCCCGGAGCGTCCACGTGCCGTCGGCGATCTGTCCGCTCTGCGCGAGGCCGGATGGGCTGAGAAGCACGCCCACCACCGCCAACAGGCGCAGGTACCCACGTCGTGGTCTGTTCATAGGTCACCTCACTGGGCGGGGCCCAACCCCCGCGGTCACTGCAGGTTCAGGGGAAGCCAGTACTCGCACTGGTGGTCGGCGGCGAAGTTGGGGATCGGCCGAACACCGGTCGGCGTGAAGGCCTGCACATTGCCCTGCGCCGTGGCGAAACGCGCCCAGCCGTCGCCGGCCACTGCGGGACTCCCGGTCTTGACGAAGGTCATCCACGCGGCGCTGAGGGCGTCCGACAACGTGCGCTGCGCGGGAGTGAAGAGGGTTGGGTCAGACATGCCTGCGATCGGGGCCTGGAAGACATAGGACAGCTCACTGGAGTGATAGGAACCCAGACCAGGCAGATCACTCGGACTCTTCATGAGGGTGGCCGCCTGCGGGTCGTTGAACTCGAACGCGTACACCGGCACGTGCTTGGACAGAGCCTGGTTCACCCGCAGCGCCGTGCAGCTGAACACCGCGTCCGTGAACATGGTGGCGAACGCGAGCGCGGGCGTGTCGTAGCGGCGGTACGGGTAGCGGGCCAGGGTGCGGGTGGTGTTGGCGACCCCGACGGTCAGACCGGTCCCGCCCCAGTACAGCACCGGGCTGATCGGCTTGCCGTCCGGCGAGGCCACCTGCACGAACAGGCGGCCCTCGTCGTGCGTGGTGCCGTTCAGCACCGGGACCTGGTTGAATTGCCCGCTCTCGAAGGCGTCGCGCAACTGGAGGGGCAGGGACGGGTTGCGGTAGACGGGCGACCACACCAGGGCGCTGGCGGGACGCAGACCGGGCACCTTGGTCGTCAGGACCTTCAAGGGGTCGAGCGCGCGCAGGCACGCCAGGTCCGTGGCCGAACACCCGAGGTTGGTGGCGTAGCGGGTGTTCCGCGCTTCCGCCTGGGTCAGCGTAACGCCGTTGCCGGGGCTGGTGCACAGGCCGCTCTGGATGATTGCGCCCCGGAACAGACCGGCCGACTGCGGAGACGCGAGGTTCGCGCACACGCTCATGCCGCCCGCCGATTCCCCCGCCACCGTGACCTTGGCCGGGTCGCCCCCGAAGGCTGTGATGTTCGACTGGATCCACTTCAGGGCGGCCTGCTGGTCCTGAAGGCCATAGTTTCCGGACTGCCCGCCGCCTTCGGTGCTCAGCGCCGGGAGGGACAGCCAGCCCAGTGCCCCCAGGCGGTAGTTCATGGTCACGACGACGACGCCGTATTTCTGGGCCAGGACTGCACCGTCATAGGCAGCACCCGATCCAGTAATGAACGACCCGCCGTGAATCCACGCCATGACAGGAAGCTTGCTCTGCGCCGTGACGCCTGACGGGGTGTAGACATTCAGCGTGAGGCAGTCTTCCTGGCCCCTGAGCGTGCCGGGCGTTTCGTCTGGTCGCGCGAAGAGGGCGATCACGACCTGTGGACAGACGTTTCCGAAGGTGGAGGCGTCGCGGGGCGCGGTCCAGGGCGCAGCCGGCTGAGGCGATTTCCACCGCAACTCGCCCACCGGGGGCGCCGCGTACGGAATGCCCAGGAAACTGCGGACGGTGGACTCGCGGCCCACGACGGGGCCGTGGTCGGTCTGTACCGTGACGGGCGTTTGCGCGTGGGCCGATGAACCGAGGAGCAGGAGCACGACAGAGGCACGGACGACGGACAGTGGATTCATGGAGAAACCTCCGCCCGTTCAGTGTGAGTGATGTTACCCTCCGGAACTGCAGGAATTGACCACGAACGTTCTGTCACAGCACCGCCGCGTGTGCTGCTGAAGCTGATTCCGGTGGCCGATGGACGACCCGGACGTGACTCGCGGCAGAGCGGCTCTGCAGTATTGAAAGGTCAGCAGTAGCCCGCCCATGCCGGTGTCATGCGGCACCACCCTGCACGCTGCGGAGCGTGGACGGCGTGGCCATGAATGAGCCGAGCACGCGCTGGTTGTAGAGGTAACGTTCGAGGTCGGTCATCAGGTGCTGGCCACTGCTCCCAGTCGCGTCGAATGATCCTCAGCCGCCATCTCGGCGAGTGCATTGGCCGAGTCATCGGACGAAGTCAGCCGGTTTTGCCCACTCCCGGCCTGGGTCCCGCAGGCAAGTCCGGCTCGGCCCTCATGCGTCATTCGACAGGATCATCGCAGCCGCCGTCACGTTTCGTGAACAGTTCCCTACCGCGCGCCGCTTGAGCCGGATGTCAGACTGAACGCCGAGTCATGACCTTGCCCCCAGATCCCCAGCTGAATGCCACCGACCTCCAGGCCATCATCAACAGCAGTCCGGACTGCATCAAGGTGCTCGACCTGAACGCCCGCGTGCTGTCCATGAACACGGGCGGCCTGGAGGTCATGGAGATCGGGGATTTCAGCGTCTGCCAGAACGCGCCGTGGCCCACCTTCTGGGAGGGCCTAGACCGCGAGCACGTGGAACGCGCTCTGGACGCGGCCCGGTCGGGGAACAGTTCCGCGTTCGAGGGTGTGGCCAGGACGTTTGCGGGGACCCCGAAGTGGTGGGAGGTCCGGGTCGTTCCGCTGCGGGCGGCAGACGGCAGTGTGACCCGCCTGCTGGCGATTTCCCGGGACATCACGTCGCGCAAGGTTGCCGAGCAGCAACTGCGCGAGACGCAGCAGTTGCTGCGGGACCACGCTCAGACGCTGGAGGTCCGGGTCAGTCAGCAGGAACGTGCGCTCGAAGCCTTCGTGCGCTTCACAACCCAGGTGGCCAGCAGCACGGACCTCACGGAACTGGCACTGGCGGCCGGCGACATCCTCCAGGATGCCGTCAGCGGGGCCATGAGCGGCCTGTATGTCGTTCAGGGCCCGACCGCGGTCCCGCTGGCCTTCTCCAGAAATACGCCCCCTGAGGTGCGGACCGCCAGGCAAGATGGCATCTCGGTAAGCTCGCCGCTGATCGCTGAAGCGCTGGCCGGCCGCCGCACGGCCTTCGCTGAGGGCGATCACGGCCGCGCGCAGTCCGTGGGCTACGCGTGCGCTCTGAGCGTCACGCCGTTTTTCAGCGGTGACCGGCCCTTTGCCCTGTTCGCGACCGGCCACACCCGACCGCAGTGGACGGCGCAGGACCGGGCCGTCATCGAATCCGTGGGGCGCGGCCTGGGGCTGGCCCTCGAACGCGCGGAGCAGACGCGGCGGCTTCAGGAGCGCACGGCCAGCCTGGACGCCTTTGTGGACTTCACCCAGGCCACCGGGATGGAGGTGGACGGCCTGGCCCTCGCCCGGCAGGCAGAACAGGTGCTGCGCACGGCGCTGGATCAGGTCAGTGTCGCGGTGTACGAACTCGACGATGGGGTGTGGACGGCCCGGCTGTGGTCGGACACCATTCCGGCCGAGGTCGTGGCTGAGATGCGGCAGGGTGTTTTTCAGGACGCCCCGGCGTTGGCCCAGGTGGCAAGGTCCGGGGTCGGGGTCTTTCTCGACGGCCGGAAGGTGGAGGATGACGTGGTGCCGAGCGCCGCCGGCTACGGCACGGTGGCCATCATTCCGCTTTTAGACGGCGTCACCCCGCGTCTGTTTACCGTCGGCACGCTGGGGGCCAGGGTGTGGACGGCGCGGGAGCAGGCCATCATCCGCGCGGTCACCAGCGCCCTGGATCTGGCCCTCAAGCGCACCGAGCTGTCCCGGCAGTTGCTGGACCAGCGGGACGCCTTGACCGTGCGCACCCAGGAACTCGTGGCGGCCAACGAGGATCTCGAGGCGTTCGCGTACTCCGCGTCCCACGACCTGCGCACGCCACTACGGCATGTCATGGGCTTTGCCGACCTGGCCACCGCCGCCCTGACCAAGGGCGACATGGACAAGGTGCGGCGCAATCTGGGAACTGTGCAGCAGAGCGGCGTGCGCATGGAACAGCTCATCGACGGCATGCTGATGCTGTCGCGGGTCGGGCGGCGCGAGATGCAGCCGCGCTGGGTGGCCCTGGCCCCGATCATCGCGCAGGCGATTCAGGATGTCCGGCTGGAGTACCCGGCGCACACCATTGCGACGCAGGAACCGCGTCCCGTGCAGGTGTGGGGCGATCCGACGCTGATCCAGCAGGTGATGACCAACCTGATCAGCAACGCCGTGAAGTACTCCAGCGGACGGCCGGTTTCGAAAGTCGACGTTCAGGTGCAGGAAGCAGACGCCGAGTGGGTCGTCACGGTTCAGGACAATGGGGTGGGCTTCAATCCCACGTACGCTGGCAAGCTGTTCGGCATCTTCCAGCGGCTGCACACCCAGACGGCATTTCCGGGCGTGGGGGTCGGTCTGGCCACGGTCCGCCGCATTGTGCTCAAACACGGGGGCCGGGTCTTCGCGGACAGTCAGGAAGGGCACGGCGCGACCTTCGGGGTGACGCTGCCCCGCCCCGCAGTGTCCTGACATGGAGGCACGTCCAGTCAAAACGGTTTGCACGCGCCGGCGGCTGCTTGCCGGGCCTGCAAGAGGCTGAAGAGGCCCTCGTGCACGGGGGCGGGTGGCTGATACAAGGGTGCCCAAGCCAGTGATGCTGCTTGTGCCGTCGGGCGGAGTGAGGCCTGAGTTCACGCCGCGCGGCGCTTTAAGCCGCTGGCCTGCCATGTTGCCGAATCTGGCCGCAAACAAGATGCCCGAGTCCGGATTGTCGACCAGCTCGACGTTAAACCTGACTTTGTTGGACACAATGCCGTGCTGTCGTGGCACTCCCCGCCGTCGAACAAGACCGAGTGGACCATCTGCAGCAGCCTAAGAAGGTCCACAGAAGGCGCGGAAGCCACTGAAGTCCCGTATTTATCGGTGTGGAGTGTGCTCTGTTCCGCCACTTGCGGCGCTGAAGACCGAATCAACCACAGCCAGAGGACGCACCTCCGGATTCAAACTGACGTGCCTCAGCCGTGAGTGGGCGTGGATTGCACCCGTTGTCTGCTGGACCCTGCCGGCACGCAAAACGCAACCTGCCCTAACACCAGCGCAATGACGCCCTCTACGCCGCTGAGGTCGGAGAATCATCCCCGACCTCAGCAGTCGTCTGGAGCGTCTATCGCCCTCAGGACACGGCGAGCCTCACTCTCCGGAGGACGAGACCTGGATCTCCTGGGGTGGCGTCGTGGTCTCGCGCGCTGTCTTCAGTGCCCGGGTCCACCACGCCAGCTCCTCGAACAGCGCCGTTACCCCCGGCTCCAGGTGGCCCAGGTCATCGAGGCTCTGGCCCTGCTGCCATGCCCCGAAGAAGTCCGCCCCCTGGATATGCACGGCCGTCCGCAGCGGTGCCATCTGCAACTCCACCGCGATGCCCCGCAGGTGCTCGATCGCCCGCGCCGCCCCCACCGAGCCGTACCCCACGAACGTCACCGGCTTCTTGTTCCATTCCGGGTATGCGTAGTCCAGCGCGTTCTTCAGGGCCCCCGTCGGCGCGTGGTTGTATTCCGCCGTGATCAGCACGTAGCCGTCGAACCCGCCAATGGTGCGCTGCCAGCGTTGCCCCACCTCGTTCTGCGTCGGTGCCCACGCGTTGGACGCCACCTCGTTGAACAGCGGCAGCGGGAAGTCCCGCAGGTCGATCACCTCGAAGTCCAGATCCGGACGCGCCGCCGCGCGCTTCATGAACCATGCGGTGGGCTTGTCCGCAAAGCGGGTGTTGCGTGTACTGCCAATGATCACAGCGATTCTCGGGTTCGTCATACTCGTCTCCTGCGTGCTTGAACGGGCGGAGGGCCGCGGGACCGAGTACCGATCATAGTGCGGCCGGAGGCGACAGGAGCAATCTGGATTAAGCCATCTGGAACGCCTGAGTAGCGCCGCAGCCCGGTGGGTCAGGGGCGGAGCAGCGTGCCGAGTTCGTCCAGCAGTTCGCCGGCGCGGTCGAGCTGTTCAGCGCTCAGGTCGGGATGCGCGGTCCTGAGCGTCTCGGCCAGGGGCGTGCGGGCACGCGGGAGCAGCACGTCCTGCCGGACACCCGGGGCGAGGGTCACGGTGGTCCGCCGCCGGTCCGCCGCATCCGGGACGCTCACGAGCAGTCCCTCATCACGCAGAGCGGCGACGGTCTTCGACACGAAACTCTGCGCGAGGCCAGTGCGGGCGGCGACTTCACCCACGGCGCTGCCGGGGTGCCGGGCCACGTCCTCGACGACGGCGATCAGGCCGGGAGAGGGTGTCGGCTCGCCGGGGCGGGCGGTCGCCTGGGTGGCCAGGTCGCGCAGGTGCCGCGCGAGGCGGTGGAGAGCGCCAGCATCCATAGGAATCCAGTGTATCCTGCGGTGATACATCTTTAGTGATATGTCTACGGAGATGCAAGTGGGCATACGGTCCACGGAGGTTCCATGACCCTCACCGACACCCTGATCAGCTTCGCCCTCATCGCCCTGGTCGTGCGCCAGTTACGCGGCCGGCCGCTCACCCTGACCGGCGTGCTGTGGCCTGTGCCGCTGGTGCTCTTCGCCGCCGCGACTACACTTCACGTCCCCAGCGGCGGCCCGGCCCTGGATTTCACCCTCCTTGGCGGCGCTGTTGGCGTGATGCTGGGCGCGCTCTGCGGCGTCCTCACGCAGGTCTCCCCCACCTCGGACGGCCGTGTCGTTGCCCGCGCCAGTGGACCCGCCGCGCTGCTGTGGGTGCTCGGCATCGGCTCCCGCGTCGGCTTCGGTCTGTACGCCACGCACGGCGGCGGCCCGGCCATCGCCCGCTTCAGCGAAACGCACCATCTGACCATGGACGCGTGGGCCGGCAGTCTGCTCCTGATGTCCCTGCTGGAGGTCATGGGCCGCGCCGCCGTCCTGCTGTGGAAACGCGCGCATGTCGCCCGACCGTCGGCCGGCGTGCTGACACCCAGTTCTTGACGCGGTCGCGGCCTGAACGGACGTCTCACCGTCACAGCCGGATGCAGGCCGACAGGCGCCTCTCACCCCGCGGCCAGGGTTCCTCCCGTCAGGGTTGCAGCAACCATGCGCTCCCGAGCAGGGCGAGCGCGCCGAGCACCGCCCACCGTACCGGGTCACGCCGGCCTGGCTGCGGCAGGGTCACCGGCACGGGATGGCGGCGGTACCAGCCCTGGTTGGGCCGCGCCGCCTCGTCGAAATTGCGGGCCAGCCGGTGCAGATCCGTCGCCACCCCCTCGCCGCGCAGGGGATGGCCGTGCCCGGGCGCCAGCAGGTCCGGCTGCAGGTGGGCGAGCCGCCGCACGGAGTCGCGCGCCGCGTCCCAGTTGGGCGTGTAGTACGCCGGTGGGCCGTGCACCACGGCCGGCCGCAGGGTCAGGGCGCTCAGCAGCGATTCCTGCCGGGTGGTCACCACAGCGTCCCCGGCGATCAGGGTGCGGTCGGACCCGCGCCACAGCGACACGTGGCCGTTCGCGTGGCCGGGCGTGTGCCGCCACTCCCAGCCGGGCAGTCCCGGCACCGTCCCGTCCTCCGGCAGGTCCTGCACGGCCGGCTGAAACGAGAACGGTCCAGGACTCAGCGCGGGCGAGAGTACGCTCATGCTGCCGCCCACGCTGGGGTCCGGGAAGGGATACGGCACGCGGCCCGTGAGGCATGGCCGTTCCAGCGGGTGCGCGTACACCGGCACCGGCCAGCGCTCCAGCAGGGCGTGCAGCGCGCCGATGTGGTCGAGGTGCCCGTGGGTCAGGACGATGGCCTCTGGCGGCCGGTCCCCGTGGACCTGCGTGGCCGCGTTCCGGATCGTGCGGGCGGTGCCGGGCACGCCCGCGTCCACCAGCACCCAGGAATCACCGGGACGGCCCAGGAAGTAGACGTTGGCGAGGGGAAGCCGCAGCCGCACCACGTCGGAACGCAGGAAGTGGAACCGGCCGGTCGGCACGGCGAGGGCGTGTGGAACAGTCATGGAGGGTCCTCCAGCAGGCCAGGGGGAACCGAGGGAGGGTGTGCGGCGCCGGGTGGTGCCGCAGCAGGGCCGAGCCCGGCCCACGCCTGTGCGACCATTATTCCCGTCGCCCGGCCGCCCGCTTCCCGCGTGAAGTCAGCGTCAAGGCAGAGGTGCGGGGCGACGCCCTATTCACCAGCCCTCCCTCGACGTCCGACGTGTTGGGCACCGGATGGTCCGTGGTGGACGCGCCGGGCACACGGCAGTAGTCGTCGGGGATGGCGCGGTCGGTCTGCTTGACGTGCTGCCTGCCCGGCAGACGAGCACCACGCGCATCAGGGAGATGGCAGACAGCCTGAGCACCCACTCGGCGCAGCCCAAGTGCGCCGTTCCCAGCCGCATCCGATCAACCTTGTGGGCAAGGGTTACCGCGTGGCGGTCCAGACGCTGCCGTGCCCGGAACGGGCCAAGCAATTCCCCAGGGATGTGAACGCCCGCTCACCTCACTCCCAGTCCCTTCCAGAAGGATGAGTCATGGACATCAAACGAGCTGGAACGCGGCCGTCGGCGCCCGGCCCCGCCGAATGGTTCACCGGCACCGTGCGCCTGGACCCGCAGTTCACCGCCACCTCCCCGGCGCGCGCTGCCGGCACTACCGTCACGTTCGAGCCCGGCGCCCGCACCGCGTGGCACACCCATCCCCTGGGCCAGACCCTGATCGTGCTCAGCGGCGTCGGCCGCGTGCAGCGCGACGGCGGCCCCATCGAGGAGATCCGCCCCGGGGACGTGGTGTGGTTCGAGCCGGACGAGAAGCACTGGCACGGCGCAGCGCCCACCACCGCCATGAGCCACCTCGCCATCCAGGAAGCCCAGGACGGCACCGCGGTGGTGTGGCTGGAGCACGTCTCCGACGAGCAGTACCATGGATCATGATCGACCCGGCCCTGCTTCCTGCGGGCGCGTGACCGTCCTCCTCCCCTGACGGCCTGTCGCGGCGGGCCGAACTGATCCGCGCCTGCGCTCCGCATGACGGAGAATTGGCCCCGCGCGCAGCGCCGTGCGTGGTGGCGCAGGGCAACAAGTGCGGAACGTCGGTCTAGAAGCCTCCGAGGACGCTCCCTGGCGGCTGATGGAGTGCGCCGTCAATCCGCATTCCCCTTCCGGGTGACGCACGTCAACGGCATGCACCTGACCCACTCCAACGCCGCCGAGAGCGCGGCGGCCCGACTGCTGATGTTCAGAACGAGCGGGAAGCAGTGTTCACCTCAACCGGCTATCCGGCAGCGCCCCCTCCCGGGACGTCGCGCCTGCACAAACTGGGCGGCCCGGACCGACGATAGGCTGGTAGCGCAGTCACATCCACGGCCCCGCGGCCAGGGCGGACGGCTGCGTGGGCTGCACGAGCCGGTCAGGCGGTCAGGATCACGGGACGGCCGCGCGTGATCATCACGGTGTGCTCGAAGTGGGCCGCCAGGCCGCCGTCCGTGGTGCTCAGCGTCCAGCCGTCACGCCTCGTCCGGACCCGCGGCGACTTCCCGGTGGAGACCATCGGCTCGACCGCGATCACGAGTCCCTCGTGCAGCGCCGTGCGGTCCACCGGCCGGTAGTAGTTCGGGACGTTCGGCGCCTCGTGGATGGCGCGGCCCACGCCGTGTCCGAACAGATCGCGCAGCACCGTGAAACCCCGGCGCCGCACCTCGGTCTCGACTGCCCGGCCGATGGCGTGCACCGGCTGTCCGGCCGTCGCGGCGCTCAGGCCCGCGTGGAAGGCCGCCTCGGCGCACCCGATCAGCCGCAGCGCCACGGGCGAGGCCGGCGGTACCGCGACCGTCACGGCCGCGTCGGCGATGAAGCCGTCCACGAAGGGCGTGACGTCGAGACTCACCACGTCCCCAGCCGCCAGCGGCCGGCGCGTGGGCAGGCCGTGGACGATGTCGTCATTCACGCTGACAAAGACGTTCACCGGAGCGTTGTAGGTCATGCGCGGCGCGGACCGCGCACCGTGCGCGCGGTAGACGCGCCCGGCGAGGGCGTCGAGTTCGGCCGGCGTGATGCCTGGGCGGATGGCGGCCCGGAGCGTGCGCAGCGTCTCCGCGACGACGTGCCCGGCCCGCTGCATGCCCTTGAGATCAGCTTCGGTGGTGACGGTCATGCCTCACTGTAGGCGACCGCGGCGCCGCGGCGCGCTCACGGCCCTGCGAGGCGCTGCGGCTGATCGTGTCTGGGGAACCGGGCACGACAGGACCCGCTGAATGCCTCCAGACCGGCACTGGCACCCGCGATGAGGCCGCATCTCGTGTCAGGGTGCCGTAAGGGACAGGATGGCATGCTCACGCCATGACCCTCGTACAGCCGGGCGCGGCTGCCGGACTGCCGGCCGACCTGACGCAGACCGTGGTGCACCTGACGCAGACGGCCATCGCTGCCAGCGACCTCACGGACGGCGTGACGCCGACCCTCGAACACCTCGTGCGCAGCACCGCGGCTGTCGGCTCCGCGTTTTTCCAGGTGGGCGGCGGTTCGCTGGCCTACCACGTGCGCGCCGCGACCGGCGAGATGCCGGCCACACCCGGCATGCAGGCCATCGCCGCCCACGGCCTGCCCGCCGACACGCCCCTGATGCGCGCTCTGGAGGTCGCTCCGGCGCCGATGTTCTTCCCGGACACGGGCACGTCACCCGTCACGGCCGGCTTCCCGGACCTGGGCGTGGCGAGCCTCGCGGCCGCCCCGGTCCGCGACGGCCAGGGGCGGCTGCTCGGCGCGTTCCTGATGCACACCTTCACCCCGCACGAGTGGGCGCCGTGGGAAGCTGACCTGTTCACGCTGGTGGCCGGCACCATCGCGTCGCTGGCCGGCCGGCTCACGGCCGAGGAGGCCGCGCGGGCCGCGCGCGAGGAGGCGCTGCGGGCGCTGGGGCTCGCGCTGGAGGCGCGCGACCGGGAAACGCACGGCCACACCGACCGGGTGGCGGGCCTCGCGGTGCGCCTCGCCACGCACCTGGGCTGGGACGACGCGCGCGTGCGGGCCCTGCGCTGGGGCGCGTACCTGCACGACATCGGCAAGATCGCCATCCCGGACGCCGTGCTGCTCAAGCCGGGCCCGTTCACGCCGGACGAGCGCACGGTCATGGAAACGCACGTGCAGGCCGGCGTGAGCTTCGCCACGGCCCTGACGTTCCTGCCGGCCGTGGCGCTGGCCGTGATCCACGACCACCACGAACGCTGGGATGGCCAGGGCTACCCCACGGGCAAGCGCGGCCAGGAGATCACGGTCGAGGGCCGGCTGTTCGCGCTGTGCGACGTGTACGACGCACTCACCAGCGCCCGCCCGTACAAGCGCGCGTGGACGCACGGCGAGGCGATGGACGAACTGCGTGCCCAGGCGGGCCGGCAGTTCGACCCCGCGCTGGTAGACGCCTTCCACGAGATGATGGCCGCCCTCAACTGACGCTGGACCGCTGCGGACGACCACCTGGCAACCAGCGCCCGTCCGCGGCGTGTACCAGAAAACCGCCCTGGGTGGGCGGTTTAGAGGTGGCGTTCGTTGCCGCTGTCGGCGGGTTCAGATCGGGGTCCGGCCGGCGTCCCGTGCGGTCGCGGGCCGGTCCGGCTCAGCGCCTCAGCCAGGTGGTGCGCAGACCCACGTAGCTGGTGTTCGGGAAGTGCTGGTAACCCTGCACCGCCTTGACGGCCGCCTCGTACTGCGTGCTGGAGTACAGGAAGACCATCGGGCTCAGCTCCACCAGACGCTGCTGCACCTTGGCGTAGATGGCCTTGCGCGCCGCCGGGTCGGAGGTCTGGCGGCCCTGGTCGAGCAGGCCGTCGATGGTGGCGTCCTTGAAGTTGGTGAGGTTACCGCCGCTGTCCGACGCGAAGGGCGTGTACAGGTAGTCGTCCGGGTCGCCCTGGCCGCTCTCGCCCAGGATGGTGGCCATGTAGTTCTTCTTCAGGATGTCCGGCAGGTACACGCTCCACTCCAGCGCCGTGATGTTCACCTTGACGCCCAGCGGCGCGAGCTGCGCCTGGATGATCTCGGCGGGCGTGCGCAGGAAGTCGTAGGTGGACGTGACCTTCAGTTCCAGCGTGAAGCCGTTCGGGTAGCCGGCCTCCTTGAGCAGGGCACGGGCCTTGTCGAGGTTCGGCTTACCGTAGGTGGCGTCGGGCTGGCCGTAGTAGCTGCCGTTGGGGAGCACGGTGCCGGC
Organism: Deinococcus metalli; assembly: GCF_014201805.1. NCBI lineage: Bacteria > Thermotogati > Deinococcota > Deinococci > Deinococcales > Deinococcaceae > Deinococcus > Deinococcus metalli. The sequence goes on from NZ_JACHFK010000004.1 coordinate 218,751, forward strand.
CGAGGGCAGGCCGCCCACGCCCAGCAGGGCCACGTCCACGATCTCCTGGTTGTTCATGGCGTACGCGAGGGCACGGCGCACGCGCGGGTCGTTCAGCGGCTTCTGGTTCACGTTCAGGAACAGCGAGCGGTAGTTCGCTGCCGGCCCGCCGATCACGTTGACGGCGGCGTTGCCCTTCAGGGAGGTGATGTCCGTGGACGGCACGTACTCGATCCAGTCCACGGTGCCGGTGCGCAGGGCGGTCACGCGGGCGGTGGCGTCCGGCAGGTAGGTGAAGGTGATGCCGTCGAGGTACGGCAGTTTGGTGCCCTTGGCGTCCCGGCCCCAGAAGTTCGGGTTCTTCTTCAGCACCATGCGCGTCTGCGGCACGTACTCGACGAAGGTGAACGGCCCGGTGCCGACCGGCTTGGTGTTCAGGGTGGCGACCGCTTCCTTGGGCACGATCACGTTCAGGCTGAACGCGAGCTTGCTCAGCAGCGGCGAGAAGGGCTTGCTGAGGGTCATCACGACTGTGCTCTTGTTGGGCGCGGTGATGCTCTTGACGAGTTCGAAGTCGCCGCTGCGGGGGGACTTGGTCGCGGGGTCCTTGATGCGGCCAATCGAGTACACCACGTCGCTGGCTTCCAGGGCGCGGCCGTTGTGGAACCGCACGCCGGGGCGCAGGGTGAACGTCCACGTCAGGCCGTCCTTGCTGGTCGTCCAGCGGATGGCGAGCGACGGCACGACCTTGCCGCTGGCGTCGAAGGCCACCAGCGTGTCGTAGACGTTCTCCAGCTGGTTGCGGGTGGACGTGGCCTGCGTGACGTGCGGGTCGAGGCCCACGGGGTCGGCCTGCATCCCGGCGCGCAGGGTGCCGCCGGTCGTCTGGGCGTAGGCACTGCCCAGCGCGGCGAGCGAGAGGGTAAGCGTGAGGGCAGCGGCGGTCCGGGTGTTCGTGCGCATGGTGATCCTCCAGGGGAGTGAAGTAACGGATGTGGGTGGAGCGTCAGCGGCCCAGGCGGGGGTCCAGGGCGTCGCGCAGCGCGTCGCCGAGGAGGTTGAAGCCGAGCACGGTGATCATGATCGCCAGGCCCGGCGCGATCGAGATCCAGGGGTTGGTTTCGAGGAAGGGGCGGCCGTCAGCGATCATCTGGCCCCACGCGGGCGCCGGGGGCTGCGTGCCCAGGCCCAGGAAGCTCAGGGCGGCCTCGCCGAGGATGGCGTACGCGAGGCGCAGCGTGACCTCGACCAGAATCGGGCCGGTGGCGTTGGGCAGCACGTGGCGCAGCAGCAGCCGGAGGTCGGACGCGCCGAGGGCGGTGCTGGCCTCCACGAACATGGTGTCCCGCGTGCGCAGCACGGCGGCCCGCGCGACCCGCGCGAACGGGGCAACATACGCGACCGCGATGGCGATGGTGAGGTTCCAGAACCCGCCACCCAGGAAGGCGAGCAGCGCAATGGCGAGCAGGATGGCCGGGAACGCCAGCAGGACGTCGGTGACGCGCATGATCAGCGTGTCCACCCACTTCAGGTAGAAGCCGGCCAGCGCGCCCAGCGTGCCGCCGACGAGCAGGGCCAGCGACACGCTCAGGATGCTGACGGCCAGGCTGATGCGGCTGCCGTAGACCACGCGGGAGAACAGGTCGCGGCCGTACAGGTCGGTGCCGAGCCAGTGCTGGGCGGACGGCCCCTGCATGCGGTCGATGGGCCGGTACTGCACGGGGTCGTACGGCGCGAGGTGCGGCGCGAACAGGGCCGCCACCACCACCAGCAGCACCAGCACCAGGCCGGCCACGCCACTGGGCGTGCGGAAGAACACCTGGGCGGCGCGCCGGGCGGGCGAACGCGGCTGGACGGTCGCGGCGGCGGTCACGAGTACACCACCCGGCGGTCGATCACGCCGTACAGCACGTCCACGATCACGTTCACGAGGACGTAGCTCACCGCGATCCACAGCACCGCCCCCTGCACCACCGGGTAATCGCGCAGGTTGATGCCCTCCAGCGCGTAACGGCCGACGCCCGGCAGCCCGAACAGTTGCTCGATGATCACCGCGCCGCCGAGCAGGTTGCCCACCTGAAGCCCGATGACCGTCACCACGGGGATCAGGGCGTTGCGCAGGGCGTGGCGGACGACGATGGCGCGGCCGGGCAGGCCCTTGGCCCGGGCGGTGCGGATGTAATCCTGCCCAAGCACGTCGAGCAGGCTGGCCCGCACGATCCGGGTCGTGGCCGCCGCGAGGCTGAAGCTCAGGGCCAGCGCCGGCAGGAACAGGCTGCGCAGGTTGCCGGCCAGCGACTCGGCGGGCGTCACGTAGCCGTTCGGCGGGAACCACCCGAGCTTGAGGCTGAACAGCAGGATCATCAGGATCGCCAGCCAGAACTCCGGCGCGGCCAGCCCGACCAGCACGAAGGTGCTCGACAGCAGGTCGGCCGACTTGCCGCGCTTCAGGGCCGCCAGGATGCCCAGTGGCAGGCCGATCAGTGCCGCGAACAGCAGGGCCAGCCCGGTGAGTTGCAGCGTGACGGGAAAGCGCAGCAGCAGATCCTGGAAGACCGGGCGGTCCGTGCGCAGGCTGATCCCCAGGTTGCCGTGCAGCAGCGCCCAGAACCAGTGGGCGAACTGCTGCCAGATGGGCTCGTTCAGGCCAAACAGCCGGCGCATCTCGGCCTGCTGCGCCGCGCTGACGTTGCCTTCCAGGCCGATCAGCTGCGTGACCACGTCGCCCGGCACCAGCCGCAGCAGCACGAAGACCAGCACGCTGACCCCGAAGGCCGCGAGCAGCGCCAGCAGGACGCGGCGCAGCAGCCAGCCGGGGCTCATGCCCGCTCCTGCGCGGCGGAAACGGAAAGGACGGTCGGCCGGTTCATGCTTCCTCCGGGTGGGTGAAGTGGGGGCGTCACAGCAGGCGGGGCGTGCCGACCCACAGCAGCAACGTGTCGGTGTCGCCGGGATTGGCCCAGGTGTGCGGCGTGGTGCTGGGATGGTGCGCGCTGTCTCCTGGGCCGAGTTCGTGGTGCTCGGACCCGACCGTCAGGCGCAGGTGCCCCTGCAGGACGTGCACGAACTCCTCGCCGAGGTGGCTGTTCGGATCGGACGTGAACCCGGGGTGGATACAGATCAGCAGGGGTTCGAGGTTCAGGTCGCCGCCCTGCCCGGCAAGGCTCTCGACGCGGTAGGGCAGCTCCTGGAAGTGCAGGACGTTGCCGGCGCCCCGGCGGGTCACGCTGGTGTGCGGCGTGTCGTCGGGCACGAAGTAGGTGAGGGTGACACCCAGCGCCCGCGCGATGGACGCCAGGGAGGTCACGGTGGGATTGGCCTGGTGCCGCTCGATCTGCGACAGGTACGGCACGGACAGGCCGCTGCCGGCACTGACGTCCTTGAGGGTGAGGCTGAGGTGACGTCGTCTCGCACGAATTCTGGACCCTAGCTGCATCACCCCTCCTGTTGAGATGAGCCACCGTATCAGAAAAATTATGATCGCGGTTCGCGGGCGCTGGACAGGTCCGCGGCCGGGGAAGTGCCAAGGCCACTTCACGCCGCTCTGGTCGTCCTGACAGACACGCGGCGCATGGTGGACGGGACCGCCACCCCACCCGAACCCAGGAGGCCCCGATGACCCAGCCCCCCCAGGCGCCGCAGTCCGGCGTCGTTCCGTCCGACCACCAGCCCGACAAGACGCCGGCACCGGAAACGCCCACCACCGATACGCCGGAACAGACGCCCAGGCCGGAGCACCACGGCCGGCCCAGCGACGACAGCGATCCCGGGCACAGCTGAGCGGGGCACGCTGCTCGCCGGCGACCAGTGAGACCGGCGAGACCGTTAGGCCACCTTCATGGACGGCCCCGCGTCTTGAGGAAGCCTTGGGCCGAAGCGCCCTGTCACCGGGCGGACGCTACGGTGCGGCGATGCACGAGGAACCCGTCCCGCTCACCGAGGTCCTGATGGCCCTGTCCGTGCACGACGGCAAGGGCATCATGCGGGCGCTGCGGCTGGGCGCGACCCTGACATGCCGGCGGCGCCACCTGCCGGGCGGCGTGATGTATGTCATGCACGGCCGGGTGGGTGAGGACGCCGTCACGACGCGCGAGCACCGGTCACTGGGCCAGGACCTCATGACAGACCTGAATGTCCGGCTCGAGCCCTACCTGCGCCGCGACATCCTCTGAGAAGCGCGGCTGGCGTCAGTCCGGTCCGACGGGGGCCATTTCTGCATCCTGACCGGCTGCCAGCGCGGTCAGGGCGCCCCAGTCCAGGCCGTAGTCCACCCAGACCGGATTGGCGTGGGCACCGAGGCGCTCGTAGAAGCGGCGGCCGGACGTGTTCCATTCGGCCACCGCCCATTTCATCGCGTCACAGCCGCGCCGTACGGCCTCTTCGGCCGCAGCGCGCATCAGGCGCTCGCCGAGCTGCTGACCGCGCGCGTCGTCCCGGACGTAGAGCTCCTTCATGTACAGCGTCGGCCGCGCGGTCGCCGTGAATGGAATGACGTAGTACACCAGCGTGCCCAGCAACTCGCCGCCCCGCTCCGCGACAAGGGCGTGGAAGTCGGGCGGTGCCTGCCGGAAGCCCTGCTGAAGCAGCACGTCCTCCGTGACCGCGAAGACGTCGATGTACTGCTCGAAGACTGCGAGGCCGCGCATCAGGGGCAGGAGGCGGGGGATGTCGTGCTCGGTGGCGTGCCGGATGGTGGTCATGGAACTCCTCCTGGGGGACGTGGACTCCCGCATGGGGCCATGCTGCGCGGCCCCGTCTCCGGCGCACAGGGCCACTTCCCACCGCGGCAGTGGGGCCACAGGCAGGGGGCGCCGCACAGGGAAGTGGACCTGGCACCCGGCATGAAAGTGGCCCTTCGTGGCGGGCCACCTACCCGGCATGCTTGGAGGCAGCCCACACGTGGCCCACGAGGACTCCATGACTGAACGCCATCCCTACGCTTTCCAATCCCCCACGCCCACCTGCCGGACCGGGACGGGACGCGCATGACCGGGGATACCTCCCCCGCCCTGCACGTGAGTCCGGCCGTCGCCGGGCGCTTCCCGGGCTACCACGGCCTCGTCGTGTTCGCCCACGGCATTCAGGGCGGCCCAAGCGACGAGCGGAGCGCGGCGTGGCTGCGGACTGCCGAGGCGCACGCCCGCGCAGCGTTCGGTGCGTCGGCGCCTGCCGAGCATCCCCATCTGGCGGCGTGGCGGGACGCGTTCCGCGCATTCGGCGTCAAGCCCCAGCGCATGCTGAATTCCGCCGAGGCCCTGATCTCCCGCGTGGTGAAGGGCGGAGAGTTGCCGGCCATCAATCGTCTCGTGGACGCTTACAACGCCGTGAGCGTGCAGTTTGCGGTGCCGTGCGGCGGCGAGGACCTTGCGCGCGTGGTTGGGGACGTGATCCTGACAGTCGCTGACGGCGACGAGCCCTTCGAGACTGTCAGGGACGGCGCGCCGTTCATCGACCACCCCGCGCCGGGCGAGGTGGTGTGGGCCGACGCCGCGGGCGTGACATGCCGGGCATGGAACTGGCGCCAGGGCACCCGCACCCGCCTGACAGACACCACGACGGCCGCGTACTTCCTGTTCGACGCCCTGCCTCCCGTGACCCGCGCTGACCTGGACCGGGCCGCCGACACGCTGGAGGCCATGCTCCGGACGCTATCGCCCGGCTGCACCACCCAGCGCACCTACATCGGCGCCGGGAGCTGAGGCGGGAAGCCCGCAGGTGGCGGCGCTGCTACTCGCCCTCCCACCGGACATCGTCAAGCTCGACCGGGGACTGGTGCGCGATGTCCACGAACACGCCGGGCAGACCCTGCGTATCCGCAACATGGTCGGGTTCGCCGCCCACAGCGGCCTGCGGGTGATCGCAGAGGGTGTCGAGACCGTGGCCGGGGCCAGGACGTAGGCCGCCAGGTCACGCTGTTGCTCGCGCGGCCAGGCTTCGAGTCGCTGCCCGCGGTACCGGACGACGTGATCGCGGCGTGCCAAGGACAACCATCCGGCTCTGCGTACCGAACCTGGCTATGTTCGTATGCCCGCTGTGAGTAGCGGATTGCCTATGATCCTGGGGACCCGCACGAGCCCTGTCTGCACCCGAGCTTCCCGCCTCCTCACTCCACTTCCCCGGACGGCAGCGATCTTGACGAACCCACACACCGGCTTTGGCTCCCCGAGACGACACTCGCCCGCACCGGTGTCACGGACCGCCGCATGACGGTCACCCTCGCCGCGCTGTACATCTACCCCGTCAAGTCCTGCGCCGAGGTGCGGCTCGACGCGGCGCGGGCCGAACCGCGCGGGCTGGCCGGCGACCGCCGCTGGGCGCTGGTCGGACCGGACGGCCGCCTTCTCACCCAGCGCGAGCTGCCGCGCATGCGACTGATAGAGCCCGTGTGGGACGGCACGCTGCGCGGCCTGCGGGCGCCGGGCCTCCCGGACCTGCCGCTGCCCGCTGAGGCGACCGGCCCGCGCGTCCCGGCCACGCTGTGGGGTGAGGCCATCGGCGGCCTGCGGGTCTCCCCCGAAGCTGAGGCGTGGCTGGAGGCGTTCCTGGACGCACCGTGCGATCTGGTGGCCCTGCCGGCCGATGCGTCGCGCTGGCAGGAGGGCAAACCGTTCCGCGCGCCGCTCGGGTACGCGGACGGCAACCCCTACCACCTGATCTCCACGACCTCACTCGACACGCTTGGGGACGCGTCGCGCTCGCCGCTCGACTTCCGCCCGAACCTCGTGGTGGAGGGCGCACTTCCCTTCGCGGAGGACGGCTGGCGCCGCGTGCAGGTGGGTCCGGTCGGGTTCCAGGTGGTCGAGTCCTGCGCGCGGTGCAGCGTCGTGAACGTCGATCCGGGCGGGCGGATGACGGCCGAGCCGCTGCGCACGCTGGCCCGGCATCGCCGGCGGGGCCACGCCATCCTGTTCGGGCAGCACCTCATCCTGGAGGGCACGCCCGGCCTGACGTTGACTGTCGGGGATTCGGTGACGGTGCTCGACTGGTCGCCTGAACCCAACCCGTCCTACGGCTGACGCCCACCCGGCGAGCACCGGACGCCCGGGCACCGCTGGAGCAACCGCTTCCCAAGGGTCAGCCAGGTCGGTCCCCAGCGGACCGGTCGTGATCAGGGCGCCGCAGCATGTCGCGTCACGTTGACGTCACGTCGTCTCCGGTTTACCTTCAGGGCATGCCCTCCCCCGTCCACAGCGCCGCGCCGCTGCGTTGTCAGGTGCGCGCGCGCCGCGAGGCGCTACATCTGCGGCCCACCGAACTGGCGGCGCAGTGCGGCATCACCCGGCAGGCACTGCACTCCATCGAGACCGGCGCGTATGCGCCGAACACCGTGGTGGCCCTGCGGCTCGCGCACGCGCTGTCGTGCCGGGTGGAAGACCTGTTCACGCTGGCCGAGGGCACCGTGACGGCCCGCGTGGTCGGAGTGCCGCCTTCGGAGGGCAGCCGCGTGCAGCTCGCGTGGGTGGGCGAGCGCCTGCTGGCCTTCCCCGTGACGGGCGAGGCCGGGTGGAGCCAGCCCGCCGACGGCACCTTCACGACGCCGCACGGACTGTCGGCCGGGCACGTCGCGGTGCGCCCCTTTGCCGACCACGGGCAGGCCCGCCGCACGGCTGTGCTGGTCGGGTGCGATCCCTCGCTGGGCGTCGCGGCGAGCCACGTCGGGCGGCACCATCCGGACACGCGGCTGCTGTGGCAGTCGGCGTCCAGTTCGCGTGCTCTGGGGGCGCTGGCCCGCGGCGAGGCGCACGCCGCCGGCATTCACCTGTGGGACGCACGGTCCGGCGTGTCCAATGTCCCCTTCGTGGAGCGCGAGCTGCCCGGCCGGCGAGTGCACGTGTACACGCTGTGGTCATGGGAGCAGGGCCTGCTGGTCGCGCGGGGCAATCCGCACGGCATCCAGGGGGTGCGAGACCTCACCAGGCCGGACCTGCGCCTGGTGAACCGGGAGCGCGGCTCGGGCAGCCGGGTGCTGCTGGACGCGTGGCTGGCCGGGCTGAACCTGCCTGGCACCGAGCGCCGCCGGCTGCCCGGCTACCGCGACGAGGCCGGCAGCCACCTGGAGGCTGCGGGGCTGGTGGCGGCCGGCGCGGCCCACGTGGCGCCGGGGCCGCGCTCGGCGGCGCTGGCGCTGGGGCTGGAGTTCGTTCCCGTGCAGACCGAGCGCTTCGACTTGGCGGTGCCGGACGAGCACGTGACCCATCCGGCCATCACGGCGCTGATCGCCGTGGTGCAGCACCCCACCTTCCGCGCCGAGATCGCGTCGCTGGGCGGCTACGACCCGTCCCACGCCGGAGAGCACTGGCAGACCACTGGCTGACGTCTCCACCGCCTTCCGTTCCGCTTCCCCTTGGAGGTCACATGCTCAGAACCGTCACGCTCACCGCCCTGCTGCTCACCGTCGGCAGCGCCTCGGCCGCCACCCTGACGGTGTTCGCCGCCGCGTCGCTGACCGATGCCTTCACCGAGGTCGGCAGGGCCTTTGACGCCCAGACGGGCAACACGACCACCTTCAGCTTCGCCGGCTCGCAGGCGCTGCGCACGCAGCTCGAGAACGGCGCGAAGGCGGACGTGTACGCCAGCGCCAACGACGCCCAGTACACCCCGCTGGTCACGAAGGGCATGGTGGCGGCCGGACAGCCCTTTGTACGCAACCGCCTGACCCTGATCGCGCCGAAGAGCAATCCGGCCCTCCAGACCCTGGCGGATCTCGCCAAGCCCGGCCTGAAACTCGTGATCGCGGACAAGACCGTGCCGGTCGGGGACTACACCCGGCGGATGCTGGGTGCCATCGACAGGTCCAACGCGTATGGCAGGGACTTTTCGGCGCGCGTGCTGAGAAACGTCGTCAGCGAGGAGACGAACGTGCGGCAGGTGGCCCTCAAGGTGCAGCTGGGCGAGGCCGACGCGGCCGTCGTGTACGCCACGGACGTGACGCCCACCCTCCGGCCGCTGGTGCGCGTGATCGCCCTGCCCAGCCGCTTCAACCAGAGCGCAACCTACCCCATCGGGGTGCTCCGGGCGTCCGCGAGTCCCGACGCGGCCCAGGCCTTCGTGACCTTCGTGAAATCCGCCGCGGGCCAGCAGATCCTGAAGAAGTGGGGCTTCCTCAGCCCGCAGTGACCCGCGCCGCCCCCGCCCTCGCCGCCGTCCCCAAGGAGTTCCGCCATGCGAATCAGCGCCCGCAACACCCTGACCGGCGCCGTCAAGACCATCACCCTCGGCGAGGTCAACGCCGAGATCGTCCTGGACCTCGGCAATGGCGTGGAACTGACCTCCACCATCACCCGCCACTCCGCCGAGCGGCTGGGCCTCGCGGTGGGCACGGCCGCGCACGCAGTCATCAAGTCCAGCGACGTGATGATCGGAGTGGACTGACGTGCGCCGCGCCGTGACCGCCCTGGTGGTGGGCACCCTGCTCCTCGGCCCGGCCGGCGCCCTTGACGACCGCAAGCCCTCCGGCCGAGGTGCAGGTCCAGCTGACGACCCCGCGCACCCTGCTCCTGGCCGACCTTCAGGCCATACCCAGCCACGACGTCACCCTGACATACACGGTGGGCCACAGCGTGACCCACACCTTCAAAGGCGCGCTGCTGAGCGACGTGCTGGCGCGCGGGGCCGACGGGTACGCCGCCGTGTTCTCCTGGGGCGAACTCGATCCGGGCTCCGGGAACCGCAACATGCTGCCCGCCTACCGGCAGGACGGCCAGCTCCTGCCGACCGCCCCACGGCCGGAGCGTGCCCTTGAACCACCCGCTGCGCCGCGCGGGCACGCCCGCCCGTGGGGGTCGGCGCCGGCCGGGCCGTCCCCGCACCTCGGCCGTGCCGGCCCTGCTGAGTGTGGTCATGGCGGCGTTCCTGCTGCTGCCCACGCTGGTGCTGCTCACGCGCGGCCTGACCGCAGACTTCTGGCCCACGCTGGGCAGCCGGGCCGTCACGGACGCCCTGCGCGTCAGCGCGCTCACCACGGGCGCCACCCTGCTCCTGACCATCCTGCTGGTCACGCCGGTGGCGTATCTGCTGGCCCGCTCGCGCTTTCCCGGCCGCACCGTGCTGGACACGCTGCTCGACCTGCCGATCGTGCTCCCGCCAGTGGTGGCGGGCGTGGGCCTGCTGCTGACCTTCGGACGCAGCGGCCTGCTCGGCCCGCCCCTGGAAGTCGCCGGCATCGGGCTTGCCTTCTCGCCGGCCGCGGTGGTGATGGCGCAGCTCTTCACGTCCGCGCCGTTCTACCTCCGCACCGCGAAGGCTGGATTCGCCGCCATCGACCGCGAGGTGGAGGCGGCCGCCCGCACGGACGGCGCGGACGCGTGGGGCGTCTTCCGATGGATCACGTGGCCCCTCGCGTTCCCCTTCCTCCTCGAGGGCCTCGTGCTCACGTGGGCACGCGCCCTCGGAGAGTTCGGCGCCACCATCCTCTTCGCCGGCTCCCTCCAGGGCAAGACCCGCACCATCACCCTCGCCATCTACGGCGCCCTCGAATCCGACCTCGCCCCGGCGCTGGTCCTCTCCGCCGTCATGGTGCTGGTGTCCTTCGCCGTCCTGCTCACCGTCCGCCTCCTCGCGGCCCGGCGACCCGACACCGCCTGAGCGCGGCGCTCAGTCCAGGGGCTGAAGGGTCAGTGTCACGGTATGCGTCAGCGCCTCTACCTGCCCGGCGCCCAGCTTCAGCACCGTCAGGTGACCGTCCTCCGTCACCGCCACCTGAAACGCCAGGGTGCCGCCCGTCGAGACGAACGGCAGGTGGCCGGACAGGCGGCTCCACTGCTCCGCCCCGATACGGAGCGCGTCGAGCCCCGTCAGCAGCTCGTAGCCCAGATCCTCCGCGTCGCTCGCCGTGAGGGCCTTGCTGGCCGTGCGCTCCCACGACAGGCACAGGGTCTGTGTCTGAGAGTTCGCGTACTGCCCGCCGACGCTCACGACCTTCCACTCCACCTCCCCACCCTGCGTGGTCTCCAGGGCGGTCTTCAGTTCGATCTCGACCTTCGACACCACGAGCGCGTTTCCCGCCCGGTTCTCCCGGCCAAAATCCTGCGCGACCGCGCCCTGCACGGCCGTCACGACGTCCAGCACAGACACCGCCCTGGTTGGCATCCCTCTCCTCCATCCGGGCCACCGGTCCTGCTTCGCCCAAATCCATGTACTGAACCTGCCGACGGCCACGCCGCCCCGGAGCTGAGGCTCAGGCCCATGCCGTGCCCTAGCGTGGGGGAACGGGCCAGCGTCCGGTGAGCATCAGGCCGCCGGCGACGCACATCAGGACCGCCGGGGCGAGGCCGACCACCAGGGCGCGCGGGTGCCACGCGGCGAAGAAGACGGTCATGGCAACAGCAACGGCAATCAGGACCCATCCCCAGCTTCTGAGGTTCATGGCCCACGATAAGCCCAGTCAGCGGTCGGGAACATGGAATGCACGGTGACCCGTGATGACCGTTCAGGCCGTCACGTTCCCACGGGCGGCGCGGCCCTCGGCGGGCCGGGCGTCGCTGCGGCTCCACGCGGTGAGAAGGGCGACGACGTTCGCCGGGCTGTCCAGACGGTAGGGCGCGGCGGTGGAGCCGGGGCCGACCTTGATGGCCGTACCGCCGGCGGCGTTCACCGCGTGGAACGCCTCCTCGTCGGTGTCGTCGTCGCCGATGAAGACGGGATGGTGGCCGGGGTACGCCGCGATGAGGGACGTCACGGCGCGGCCCTTGCCGAAGCCGGCGGGCCGGTACTCGCGCACGAGTTTGCCGGCGATCATCTCCCAGCCGGGCGGCAGGGACAGGGTTTCGAGGTGGTGCTGGACGTGCGCCTGCCGGTCGGCGGGAACATTGCGGTAGTGCACGGCGACGGTCCAGCGTTTGTCCTCGACGCGCACGCCGGGTTCGACCGGGAAGTGGCGGGCGAGGGTCTCGATCACGCCGCGCTGCGGGGCGTCGGGGGTGCGGCCCAGCCACTCCATGCCGTGCAGGCCGATCACAGGCAGGTCCGGCAGCGGCAGGTAGCCGTACACCTGAACGCTGCGGCGGCCGGTGACGATCACGGTGTGGTGGGCGGGATGGTGCAGCAGATGCGCGAGGGCCTCGTGCGCGCCGGGCTGCGGGTCGGCGTCGCGGGGGCGCGGGGCGATGGGTGCGAGGGTCCCGTCGTAGTCACACATGATCAGCAGGGGCCGGGAGCCGAGATCCAGCAGCGCGGCGGGCAGCAGGTCCGGACCGGCGAGGTCGTGCAGGAAGCGCTGCGTCCACGTCCGCAGGTCGCTGTCGCGCAGGTGGCGGCGCAGACCGTCCAGTCGGGCCTTTTTCTCCTCCAGTGGCATGCGCAGGGCGGCCAGGAGGCGTTCGGCGAGGCCGTCACGGTCATAGGGGTTGACCTCGATGGCGCCGGGCATCTCGCCGGCCGCGCCGGCAAAGCGCGAGAGCAGCAGCACGCCGTCGGCGCTGCTCGCCGCGAACTCCTTGGCAACGAGGTTCAGGCCGTCGCGCAGCGGAGTGACCAGCATGGCGTCGGCCGCGCGATAGTGCGCGACGAGTTCCTCGCGGTCCAGGCCACGGAAGACGTAGTGGACGGGTGTCCAGCCGTCGCGGCTGAAGCGGCCGTTGATGCGGCCGACGCGGCCCTCGACCTGCTGGCGCAGCTGGAGGTACGCCTCGACGCGTTCGCGGCTGGGCACGGCGATCTGCACCAGCGACACCCGGCCGCGAGCGCGGGGGTGGGCGTCGAGAAAGGCCTCGAAGGCGTCCAGGCGCTCGGGGATGCCCTTGGTGTAGTCCAGGCGGTCCACGGCGAGCAGGACCAGCGTGCGGAGGTTGTCGCGCAGGCGCCCGGCGCGTTCGGCGGTCTCGGGGGCGGCGGCGAGCGTCTCGAAGGCGCCCACGTCGATCCCGATGGGCCGCGCCTCGATCCGGACGGTGCGGCCGTCCACGGCGACAGTGCCTGGTCCGGTCTCGATGCCGAGGGTGCGCTCGCATGCGTCCTGGAAGTGGCGGGCGTACGCCGCCGTGTGCATGCCGATCAGGTCCGCGCCGAGCAGGCCACTGAGCAGTTCCCGGTCCCACGGCAGGGTGCGGAACACGTCCTGCGCGGGCCACGGGATATGCCAGAAAAAGCCGATGCGCGCGCCGGGCAGCGCAGCGCGCAGCAGGCCCGGCACCAGCGCGAGCTGGTAGTCGTGCACCCACAGCAGGTCGCCGGGGCGGTACGCGTCGATGGCCGCCTGCGCGAAGCGCGCGTTCACGGCGCGGTACGCGGCCCACTCGTCGGCGCGGAACTGCGCGCGTTCCACGAAGTAGTGGCTGACAGGCCACAGCGCGCCGTTCGAAAAGCCGTGGTAGTAGCGCTGCACCTCGTCGCCGCTGAGGGCGAGGCGCTGCACGCGGTAGCGCGGGGCCGCGGGCGGAAGGTCGGCATGGCCGAGTTCGGGGTGCTGTTCACCCCACGCGATCCACGTGCCGCCCTCGCGCTGCATCACGGGATCGAGGGCGCTGGTCAGGCCGCCGATGGACGGGGTCCAGGTGACGCGGCCGTCCTGAACGCTGGGCGCGTAGGGCTCTCGGTTCGACACGACGATGACGGCCATGGGTGAACGTCACCCTGCCAGGTGAGCGCATGAGGCAGTGCAGAGGCGCGTAAAGACGCGTGGTCGGTGTGTCCGCGCGCCGGCTGTCGGTGCCCAGCACACCGGCCATGCCCGGCTCCTGCCACCCCGTCCGTCACCTCCCCCGCCCTGGTCGTTGACGCGGCCCTGACCGGCCGGTGCTGTGCTGGTCGCCGCTCCACCCCACCGCCGCGCGGCCACGCCGTCGGCCCTGTTCGCACCCCCGGTCCGGAGCGCCCTGGCGCCATTCCGGCCTCCACCCCTTCCGTCATCCCACCGGAGTAGGCCATGACCGAGACCCTGCACGTCCGCTGGAAACCCGGGACGCTGGACACGCTCCTCGTCACCACGCCGCGCGGCGTGGTCGAGTGGACCGCGCGCGACTTCCGGCGCCGCTTCGGCCCCGCCGCCATCGCCGACCTGTACCTGCGCGGCCGCACCGCCGTGAGTTGTGAAGCCCTGCCGCACCAGTCCTTCGCCCAGCCGGTGGCCGGCCGGGTCGCGTGAGCGTCCGCTCCACGGCGCGGCGGGTGGCCTGGACAGGCGCGGTACGGCGGCGCGTCCTGCGGATCAGACTGCCGACCACATGACGAATCCGTGGATCGAGGAAACCCCCCTGTACCGGATTGACCCGGACGAGTTCACGGCCATTCTGCTGGGGACCGGCACGCCGCGCGCGTACCCCGGCGCGGCCAAGCCGGCCGTCGCGGTGGTCGTCGCCGGCCGCGTGCTGCTGTTCGACTGCGGCGCGGACACCGTGCGGCAGCTGATCGCGTCCGGCGTGATGCCCCAGCGTGTGTTGGACGTGTTCTTCACGCACCACCACTACGACCACAACGCCGGCTTCCCGGACCTGTTCATCAGCTCGTGGCGTACCCATGTGGGCGTCATCGCCGGCCGGGCCGTGCCGCTGCGGGTCTACGGGCCGCCCCGCACCCGCGACATCATCGGACGCTTCCACGCGGCGCTGGAGTACGACATCGGGCTGCGGGTGGCCTACAACAAGTCGGACGTGGACGGCGCGCTGATGGAGGTCACGGAAAGCGGCCCCGGGCTGGTGCTCGACCAAGGCGGCCTGCGCGTGAGCGCCTTCGAGGTGGACCACCGCCCGGTGGAGCCGGCGGTCGGCTACCGCATCGAGTGGCGGGGCCGCGTGCTGGTGATCTCCGGCGACACCCGCCCGGTCCCGGCGACAGTCGAGGCGGCCCGCGGCGCCGACGTCCTGATCCACGACGCGTACAACGCCGCGTGGCTGGACGAGATCAGGGACCAGAACCCGGACCATGCCGTGCAGGTGACCAATCCCGCCAAGTACCACACGACCACGCTGGACGCCGCGAGGATCGCCCAGGAAGCCGGCGTCCGTCACCTGGTGCTGACCCACCACATCCCGGTGCCGCGCCGCACGCCCCAGGCCGAGGCGGCCTACACCGCGGGCATGGCCGACCTGTACGGGGGCCGCGTGACCGTCGGGCGCGACCTGATGCGCATCGACGTCTGACGACACTCGCAGGCGCTCACCCGCGGCCTGGCCCAGCGCGCTCGCGGCGGCCGTGCTCGAGCTGCTGGCGCCAGCGCGCCGGGCCGGTGCGGACCGCCTTGACGTTCGACGTCACCGAGAGCAGCGTGTACAGCCCATCCACGCAGGTGGTGAGCACCCGCGCGACCTCGTCGTTCACCGGCTGCTGGTAGGCCGCCGGGTCCGCGGACAGCTGCCGCTGTTGCCGCTCCTGCGCGTCAGGAAACAGCCGTTCGGCCACAGCGTGCTCCATGTCGCGCCACGCGAACTCCGGCGCCCGGGGCCGCCGCTCGGCGCCGGGCCACACCAGCACGTCCCCGGCCCGGTAGCGCTCGAACGCGTCCAGCAGGCCGACCGCTTCCCGCAGCAGGGGGTCGCCGGCCAGGAAGCCGTGCAGGCGCTCGCCCTCGTCGGTGCGCAGCAGCCGCACCGGGCACACCCTCACCACTGCCTCCAGCAGCGTGAGGAGCGGCACGGTGCGGTCGGGCGGCCCCTCGCTGTGAGTCGAGAGGGCGGCCGCCAGCTGGAGCAGCTGCCGCAGGCCGCCGGCCAGGTCGAGCATGACCAGAAAGCGCGCGGTGTCGGTGTAGTGCGGGGCCCGCTGTCCGGCCAGGCCCCGCGCGAGGAGGGCGCCGGCCTTGTCGAGCTCCTGCTCCACGCTGAAGGCGAAGACGGGATCGTCGGTGGCCATGACCTACGGTATCCGAGTCGGGCGCCGCCTGCGTGGTGGGAACGTCCCCCTCCGTGCCGGCGTCAGGCCCGGGCGTCCCAGCCCGCGAGGATCTTGTCGAGGGTGATCGGGAAGTCGCGCACGCGCACGCCGCTGGCGTTGTACACGGCGTTGGCGACGGCCGCGCCCACCCCGCTGATCCCGAGTTCTCCCAGCCCCTTGGCGCGCAGCGGCGAGGACTGGTCGTCGAGTTCGTCGAGGAAGATCACCTCCAGGTCCGGGATATCCGCGTGCACGGGGACGTGGTACTCGCCCAGGTCATGGTTCACGAACAGGCCCAGGTCGTGATCGACATGCAGCTCCTCCATGAGCGCCGAGCCGATACCCATGGTCATGCCGCCCAGGCACTGGCTGCGCGCAGTGACGGGATTCAGGATGCGTCCGGCGGCGACGACGCTCAGGGCGCGGCGCACGCGCACCTCGGCGGTATGAACGTTCACGCCGACCTCCACGAAGTGCGCGCCGAAGCCCGCCTGGACATAGCGCTCGGTGAGGTCGCCGTAGGTCATGCGCCCGGTGGCGCTCACCCCGTCGGCGCCGGCGAGGTCGCGCAGCTCGGTGCACTCGGCTCCCTGCCACACCTTGCCATTCCGGAACACGGCATTCGCGGGCACGTACCCCGCCTGCCGGGCCAGAACGCGCCGCAGTTCATCGCAGGCCGCGTACACCCCGGCCGACGCGCTGTTCGCGCCCCACGAGCCACCGGAGCCGGACGCCGGCGGGAATTCGGAGTCGCCGAGGCGCACGCGCACCTGCTCCAGCGTCAGGCCCAGCATCTCGGCGGCGACCTGCCCCAGGATGGTGTAGCTGCCGGTGCCGATGTCGGTCATCTGCGTCTCGACCGTCAGGGTGCCGCCGGGCTCGAGCCGCACGGCCGCGCCGGACGGCTTGACGAGGTTGGTACGGAACGCGGACGCGACGCCGTACCCGACAAACCACTCGCCGTCGCGCCGCTCACGTGGGGCGCGGGGCCGGTCCGCCCAACCGAACGCGCGGGCGCCGGTCCGCAACGCCTGCGCCAGCCGCCGCGACGAGAACGGGCGCTTGGGACCCTGTTCGGGGTCGAACTGGATGTCGTTGAGCACCCGCAGTTCGACCGGGTCGAGGCCGAGTGCTTCGGCCAGCTCGTCCATCGCACCTTCCAGCGCGAGCATGCCCACCGCCTCGCCGGGGGCGCGCATGGACGCGCCGGGCGGCAGGTCCAGCTCGGTCTTGCGGGTGCGGATCAGGCGGTGCTCGCCGGCGTACAGGTACTTCGTCTGCTCGCACGCCGGTTCGGTGTCGCCGCCGGGCAGGTTCCCGGTCCAGGTGTCATGCCCGACAGCGTGGAGGGTTCCGTCGGTGTCCGCGCCCAGGCGGACGTGCTGGATGGTGGCGGCGCGGTGCGAGGTGTGGTTGAACATCAGCGGCCGGGGCAGGGCGGTCTTGACGGGGCGGCCCAGGATTCGCGCGGCGGCGGCCGACAGCACCGCGTCCGAGAAGAACAGCAGTTTGGTGCCGAAGCCCCCGCCGACAAAGGCGCTGACGACCCGCACGTCCTTCTGCGGCACGCCCAGCGTGAGCGCCAGCCCGCGCCGGACCCAGTGCACCACCTGGTGCGCGGTGTGCACCGTGAGCTGGTCGCCGTCCCAGTGGGCCACCGTCGCGTGCGGCTCCATGGGCGCCTGCGACTGGTCCGGAGTGGTGAAGGTGAGGTCGACTGAGACGGCAGCGTCCCGGAACGCCCGCTCGAAGTCCCCGACGACACTGTCTGCGGCGTCCTCCGGCTCCTCGCCGGCGTCCAGCGTGTCGGCCAGCGTGAACTGGCCGGGCGTGACGTCGTACTCGACCTCGATGAGCGCGGCGGCGGCGCGGGCCTGCTCGAAGCTCTCCGCGACCACGAACGCGACCGCCTGGTGGTAGTGGCGCACGTCCGGCCCGGCGAGCTGCGGGGACGCCTCCTGCTGCTGCGGCACCGGGGTGTCGGACCCGCCCTGCGCGGGCATGGTCTCGTGCGTGAGGACCAGCAGCACGCCCGGCGCGGCCTCGGCGGCGGCCGTATCGATACGGGTGATGCGGCCGTGCGCCACGCCCGCCCCCACCACAGAGCCGTAGATGGGCGTGCCGGTCACGTCGTACTCGTAGGCGTACGTGGCCTGCCCGCTGACCTTCAGGGGGCCCTCGAGGCGCGTGTGCGGACGCGTGACGACGCGTTCCTGGTCGATGGGGTTGGGGGGCGAGGCCTGATCGAATTTCATGCCTGGTCCTCCGTGGTGGCCTGCTCGAATACGGCCGTGAGGGTGCGGCCTAGCAGCGGCAGCTTGAACGCGTTCTGGGCCGTGGGCCGGGCGCCGTCGAAGGCGCGGTCGATGATGGCCCCGGCCCGCTCGGCCGGAGGTGCGGTCTGCGCCACCGTCTCGGCCGCCTCGACCCGCCACGGGCGCGGAGCGACGCCGCCGAACGCGAGCCGCACCGAATCACCGTCCACGATGGCCGCGACGGACACCAGCGCGAAGGCGTACGACGAGCGGTCGCGCACCTTGCGGTACAGCTGACGCCCGCCCACCGGGGGCGGCAGGGTCACGCCGGTGATCAGCTCGCCCGGGTCCAGGGTGGTCTCCACGTGCGGGGTGTCGCCGGGCAGACGGTAAAAGTCGTCCAGGGGCACGCTACGGGTATGGCCGTCGGGCCGCATGGTCTCCACGGCCGCGTCCAGCACGCGCAGCGCGACCGCCATGTCCGACGGGTGCTGCGCGATGCAGGCGTCCGACGTGCCGATCACCGCCAGGGTGCGGCTGTAGCCGCGCAGGGCCGCGCAGCCGCTGCCGGGCTCGCGCTTGTTGCACGGCAGGTTGGGGTCGTAGAAGTACGGGCAGCGCGCGCGTTGCAGCAGGTTCCCGCCGGTGGTGGCCTTGTTGCGGATCTGCCCGGACGCCCCGGCCACGATGGCGCGCGTCAGCACGCCGTACTCGGCCCGCACGCGCGGATGGCTGGCGAGGTCGGTGTTCGTGACCAGCGCTCCTATGCGCAGACCGCCGTCCGGGGTGTCCTGCACCTCGCGCAGCGGCAGGGCGCCGACGTCCACCAGATGCGAGGGCGTCTCGATCTCCAGCTTCATCAGGTCGAGCAGGTTGGTGCCGCCCCCGATGAACTTCGCGCCGTCCGCCTGCGCGGCGCGGGTGGCCGCCTGCGGGGTGGCGGCGCGCTCGTAGGTGAAGGCCCTCACGCGCGGTCCCCGGCGGCGTGGACCTCGGTCACGGCGGTGATGATGTTGGGATACGCGGCGCAGCGGCAGATGTTCCCGCTCAGGCGTTCGCGCAGCTCATCGGGGCTGAAGGTCACGGCGTCCAGGTCGGCGGTGACGTGGCTGGGCACGCCGCGCTCCAGCTCGTCAAGCGCCCCGACCGCCGAGCACAGCTGCCCCGGCGTGCAGTAGCCGCACTGATAGCCGTCGTGCGCCACGAACGCGGCCTGGAGGGGATGCAGGGCGTCCGGCGTGCCGAGGCCCTCCACGGTGGTCACGTCCTGGCCGCCATGCATCACGGCCAGCGTCAGGCAGCTCAGGATGCGGGTGCCGTCCACCAGGACCGTGCACGCCCCGCACTGGCCGTGGTCGCAACCCTTCTTGGTGCCGGTCAGGTGGAGGTGCTCGCGCAGCGCATCCAGCAACGTCACGCGCGGGTCGAGGGCAAGGGTCTGCGGCTCGCCGTTCACGGTCAGGGTCAGTGGCAGCAGGGCCGGGTCGGCGCCCCCGGAGGGCGGACGGGAAGGTGTCATCGCAGCGTACGTTCCCGCATCCCGCGCGGCGGATCAGCCCGAAACGCTAAAGCCGGGTTTAGTGATGCCCGGCGGCCGTGCCCCCATGGCAGTCCCCAGCGCCGCCGAAGGTGCGGACCTTTGGCGGCGCCGAGGACTGCGAGGCAGGACGGTCCGGGCGGGCCGCTGTTACGACACGAAGTGGCCGTCCACCTGGAAGGGCTCGCCGTCCAGGGTCACGCGGCCACCCTTGCGCAGGTCGCAGATCATGTCCCAGTGCACGGCGCTGGTGTTCGTCCCGCCGTTCTCGGCGTACGCCTGCCCGACCGCGAGGTGGACCGTGCCGCCAATCTTCTCGTCGAACAGGATGTTCATGCTGGGCTGCTGGATGCCGGCGTTCGTGCCGATGCCGAGTTCTCCCAGGAAGCGCGCGCCCTCGTCGGTCTCCAGCGCGGCGCGCAGCACGTCCTCGCCTTCCTCGGCGCGGGCCTCGACGACCTCGCCGTCCTTGAAGGTCAGGTCGATGCCGCGCACCACGCGCCCGCCGTACAGGGTCGGCAGGTCGAAGTGCGCCACGCCGTTCGCGCTGCGTTCCAGCGGCGCCGTGAACACCTCGCCGGAGGGCATGTTGCGCTTGGCGTCGCTGTTGCTCCAGTTCCGGCCCCTCACGCTCAGATGCAGGTCGGTGCCGGCGGACACGATGTGGACGTCGTCCGCCAGCGCGAGTCGCGTGATCAGGCCCGCCTGGAAGTCGCGGATCTCGCCCCACTTCTGCACCGGGTCCGGGGTGTCCAGGAACATCGCCCGCGCCACGAAGGTCTCGTATTCGGGCAGCGTCATGCCCGCGGCCTCGGCCCCGAAGGGCGTGGGGTACAGCGTGAGGTTCCAGCGCGGGTGCAGGCGGCTCAGGGCGACCGGCGCCTGCGCGGCGCGCCAGCGGGCGGCGCGGCTGGCCGGCACGTCGGCGACCGGCGGGGTCGGCGTCAGGATGCGGATCGAGGCGTCGAGCGCGCGTGCGTCCTCGATCTCGACCGGGTGCAGCGAGTCCAGCACGTCGTCGCTGGCGAGGCGCTGCACGTCTTCTTGCTGGGTGGGGTAGCTCAGGCGCAGCACGGGGCGTGCGCCGCGTTCCAGCAGCGTGCGGTGCAGCGCCTCGATCAGCGGCAGGGCCAGGGTGCTGCCGCTGATCAGCACGCGGTCGCCGGGGCGGGCCGTGACGCAGTAGTCGGCGAGCAGGACGGCGTGGCGGACAGGATCGTAAGTCATCGGGATCTCCTGGGGCGGTGGGCGGTCACAGGGCCGTGACCGCGCCGCCGTCCACGAGCAGGGTGCTGCCGTTCACGTACTGCGCGGCCGGCGAGCACAGGAACGCGGCGACGCGGCCGAACTCGTCGGGCGTGCCCAGGCGGCCCATGGGCACCTCGCGCTCGGAGGCCTCGCGCACCGCCTGCCACGTGGTGCCCCGGCGCGCCGCGGCGGCCTCGTCGAGCTGCTGGATGCGCTCGGTGAGCACCCGGCCCGGCGCGAGGCCGTTGACCTGGATGTTGTCGGGGCCGAGTTCCACGCTCAGCGACTTGCACAGACCCATCACGGCCGGGCGCAGGGCGTTGGAGAGCGTGAGGTTGTCCAGTGGGCGCTTGACACTGCTGCTCAGCAGGGCCAGGATACGCCCGCCCCCGCCGGCCTTCAGGTGCGGCAGGGCGGCCGTAACGCTGCGCACCACGCTCATCAGCGTGAGCTGGTACGCCGTTTGCCACTGCGCCTCGCCCAGGGCCGCGAAGTTGCCGGGCGGGGGGCCGCCGGCGTTGCACACCAGGATCTTCAGGCCGCCGAGGTCGCGGGCGGCCGCGTCTATGAACGCCGTCAGGCTGTGCGCGTCGGCCACGTCGGCCGCGTAGGCGTGAACGGCGGTGCCGGTGGCCTCCTCGATCCGGCGGGCGGCGTCCTGGGCGCGCTCCAGGTCGCGCGAGCACAGCGCGACGCGCGCGCCCTCACGGGCGAGGGCCAGGGCCGTGGCGAACCCCAGCCCGGCGCTGGCGGCCAGGACGACGGCCGGCTGATCCTTGAGTCCAAGGTCCATATCAGACGTGCCCGTACTTGGCGAGAACGTCGGGCAGGGTCGCGCCGGCTTCCAGATCGGCGCGGATCAGGCGTTCCTTTTCCGTCAGGGCCTCGGCGCGGGTCAGCACCTCATCCACCACCTCCTGCGGAATCACGATGGCCCCGTCGAAGTCCGCGAGGATGAAGTCGTCGGGACGCACGCGCACGCGCGCAGCCGTGGCCCCCGGCAGGTAGACCTCGACCTGCCAGGCGTTCACCGCCCAGCGGCCGATGGACTGCACCGGCGTGCGGTAGCGGGCATAGACCGGAAAGTCCATGCGGTCAAGCCACTCGATGTCGCGGATGCCGCCGTCCACCACGGCACCCACGCAGCCGCGGTACTGCATGCCGCGCGCGATGAGCTCTCCGAAGAAGCACACGCCCTCGGCCCCGCCGCCGCTCCACACGCTGAGGTGGCCGGGCGTCAGGCCGCTGACGGCCTCCATCTTCCTCGCGTCGCCGGTGCCGGGGTAGGGCGTCATCTGGCCGCGGATGGTGTAGGCCCACCCGCCCATCTTCTCCAGGCGCTGGCGGATGGGCCACAGGTCACTGGACAGGCCGAAGTCCGGCAGGCCGAGTTCGTCGAGCACGTCGGCGACGTTGGCGGTGTCGACCTTCAGGAAGCGGTCGCGCAGGGTGAGTTTGTGGTCGGCTGAGAGGGTCATGCGGGGGCTCCTGGGGGGGCGTGGGCGGCGCGCATCTCGTCGGCGACGACCGTGGCGGGGGCGTGGCCGTAGGACAGCAGGGCGTCGTGGAAGGTGCGGGGATCGAGGGCCAGCTCGCGGCGCAGCTCCTTGATGGTCTCGGTACCCAGCCAGTACATCACGCGGCTGGCGGGGAACATGGCGTTGCGTGTGGTCTCGGCCCAGACGCGGGCCGGAGCGAAGTGCGCGCGGTCACGGTAGAACGCCCGGGCCTCGTCCAACGACCACTCGCCCAGGTGCAGCTTGAGGTCCACGATGCACGACGCGGCGTTGCGCCGCTCGAACTGCGTGAGCAGCAGCTCCTCGGCCGGGGTGTAGAAGCCGGGCGCCTCGGCCAGCAGGTCCTCGGCGTAGCACGCCCAGCCCTCGACCATGGTGCCGCCGCCCAGCAGCGCGATGCCCGAGGCGCAGTCGGTGCCGGCCACGCGCGCGAGCACCGACCCGGCCTCGCGGGCGCGGGCATTGTGGGTGTGGTGGCCGATGCTGCCGTGGTGAACAGCGTGTACCAGCTTCACGAAGGCGCTGTTGTTCGCGCGCCGGTACGCGGCGAGGTCCGCGCCGGGCGGCGTGACCCAGTACACGCTGCCCTGACCGGGGCGGTCGGGCGCAGGCGAGCGGTAGAACAGGAAGTACAGGTCGCCGGTGCCCTCCGCCCACTCCGGAAGGAGGCGGAAGTCCAGGCCGTAGTCGGCGGCGGGGGTCAGCAGTGGCCGGGCGGCGTCCAGCGCGCGCTCGTGCAGGTCACGGAAGGTGTCCAGCATGCGTTCCGGCTCGGGGCCGATCTGCTCCAGCCGGGCGAGGTGCTCGGTCCAGGGCAGGTCGCCCGGCAGCCGCGCCGCCTGGGCCTCCAGCGTTCCCGTCAGGCGCTCGAAGGCCTCGGTGGCGCGCTCCAGCGCCTCGCGCGGCCCGAAGGGCAGGGCGTGGGTGACACGCATCAGCAGGTCGAGGTGGTTCTCGCCGCATGCGACCGGCGCGCCGGGGCCTGCCAGATCCTCCGCGAAGCCCACCAGCGCGCGGGCGGCGCGGGCGGCCGGCAGGCGCAGCGCGTCGTCCCACAGGGGGTGCTTCGGGAGCCCCGAGGTGAGCAGGTGCGCCGCCGCCCGCGCTTCCCGCCGGGCCCGCTCCGCCACGTCGTCCGGGCGCGGACGGCCCTGGAGGTGCGAGCGGCCATGTGCCAGAAAGGCGGGAATCGCCTCCAGCCGCACCCGCAGGGCGTCCCGCGTGTCCTGCGCGTCACCGTGGTGGCCGGGCAGCAGCAGCGAGATCACGCTGAACGCGGCCTCGCCGGTGTACCACGCGGGGTTGTGCTGACGGGGCGAACGGCGCTGCTCGGCCAGCACGGTGGTGAGCTGCGCGTCCAGCATCCGCGTGTCGATGCGGGCGGCGGCCGTCCGCGGCGCGTCCAGCCGGCCGAGCGTGCCCTGCAGGGCCGTCAGGGCCGCGAGTTCGGCCTCGACGCTGTCCGCCCCGGCCGGCGGGAGCTGGTGGTCGTGGCCGGGCAGGCCCATGAAGGTCGCGTCCACCGGCCGGTACTGTGCGTGCACCTTCAGGTACGCGCGGGCAGCGTCGTGCGCGTCACTCACGCGCGTTCGCCCTCCGGCTGGTGCTCGTCCGGGTACAGGGGCAGCGACACCCAGCGGCGCTCGCGGTACGACTGCACGATGGCGTTCACGGTCTCCTGGCTCTTGGCCCCGTCATAGAAGGTGCACTCGGCGTGGGTGCCGTCCAGGATCTCGTCCACGAAATGGCGCACCAGGTTGCGGTAGTACAGCTCCGGCCACGGCGTGTTCAGGGTGGTGCCGGGCGGCAGGGCGCTCTCCGGCAGCGTCACGTCGCGGAACTCGACCTGATCGGGCGTGGCGAAGCGCAGGGTCTCGGCCACACCGTTCTCCTCGACCAGCCGGGCGACCGCCGCGCCCTTGCTGCCGTACACGCGCAGTTCCACGCCGGGGTAGTTGCCCACCGCGATGTACGAGGTCTGGAGCATGCCCTGCGCGCCGCTGGCGAACTCGGCCAGCGCGACCGTGCCGTCCTCGACCCGGATGCGTTGCAGGCCGTCACCATGGCCGCGCACCACGCGTTCGGGCACGAAGTTGCTCATGCTGCCGATCACGTTGGCGTACTCGCCCACGCACCAGCGCACCAGATCGATCAGGTGCGAGCCGTAGCCCACGATGGACGACGGAATCAGCGCGCCGAAGTCCGCGCCGCGCGGCACCTGCCGCAGCGGGAAATGCGGGTCGAGGAACTGCGAGTTCTGCTCCAGACCGTGCACGTGGTAGATCTCGCCCAGCGTGCCGTCCTTGATCCACGTGTGGATCTGCCGGATGGCCGGCGAGTAGCGGAACGTGAAGCCCAGTTTGGTGCGCACGCCGGCCTTCTGCGCTTCCCTCGCCGCCATGAACGCGTCGGCGGCGTCGTGCGCCAGAGGTTTTTCCGACAGCACGTGCTTGCCTGCGCGGATGGCGTCGAGGCTCAGCGGCAGGTGGGTGTCGGTCGGGGTGCAGACGTCCACCATCTGCACCTCTGGGTCGCGCAGCATGTCGCGGTGGTCGGTGTACACGCGCTCGATGCCGAACTTCGCCGCCAGGGCGTGGGCGCGTTCCGGCACCGTGTCGCAGATCGCCACCAGCCGCGCGCGGTCGTATGCATGGTAGCCGGGCAGGTGCGCGGACTCGGCCCACGCGTGCGCGCCGATCACGCCGACCCCCAATCGCTGCCCCGATTCCTGGCCGCTCATGGCAGCGCCTTGCCGAGGCTCTGCACGTAGCCCTCGAGCTCATCGTAGTTGTGGAAGCCCAGCGGTCGGGTGCCGTCCTCGATTTCGTAGATCATCTCGCACAGCTTCGCGTTCAGCCGCGCGTCGGCCCCGACCCGCTCGGCGTACGCGACCAGTTTGCCGTTCGAGGAGCGCACCTCGGAGGGGCGGCCCCGGTACACGATGTCCCACCAGATGCCCGAGCCCTTCTTCTTGAACTGGTGCGTGGCGGGCTTCTGGTCCTTCTTGAGCAGCCAGATGGCGTGCCGGATGTTCGCCAGCAGCTTCTCGGTGTCCTCGGGCGTCTGCGGCTTGTAGTTGGCGGGGTCGAAGAAGTCGAAGGCCTCGACGGTGATGCCGTTCGCCTCCGCGATCTCCAGCGCCTCGCGCACCACCGCGCCGGCCACGCGGGCGTAGCGTTCCACCCCCAGCGTCTCGGTCACGGACGCGTCGGCCAGTGCGCTGAACACCACCTGGGCGCTGTAGACCTCCTTGGCCCAGATCTGGCCCCAGATGTTGTCACTGAGCTGCACCTCGGTCAGGGCGCCCAGCGCGGCGGCGAGTTCCGCCAGGCGCGGTGTGCGCTCGCCGGTCATCTCGCCGAGCTGGATCGGCCCCTCGTGCACGAACTCGATATAGCCGGGATCGACCAGGGCGCCGCCGTAGTTGGGAATGGAGCCCATCACGCGTTCCCTGCCGCCCACACCCGCCGCTTCCAGGCGCGCGATGATGTCCGGCTCGTTGAAACCGTTCTGGTACGACACGACGAAGGTGTCGGGGCCGAAGTGCGGCAGCACGCTCTCCAGCGCGTCCAGCGTGTGCTGGGACTTCGTGGCGATCAGCACGGCCTCCAGCGGCCCCTGCAGTTCGTGGGGGTGCAGCGCCCTGACGGTGTATTGACGCTCGCCGCGCACGCCGTCCACGCGCAGGCCGTGCTGTTTGAGGGCGTCGATGTGTTCAGCCCAGCGGTCGACGAGCGTCACGTCGTGCCCGGCCTCGGTCATCCAGGCGCCGGCGAGCCCGCCGATGGCGCCCGCGCCGATGATGGTGATCTTCATGGGTGCGTTCTCCTGTAGAAATTGAATACGGTTCAGCTGCGCGGGTCGAGCGCGTCGCGCAGGCCGTCGCCGAGGAAATTCACGGCCAGGACCGTGATCAGGATCATCAGTCCGGGGAACAGGGCCAGCCACGGCGCGCTCTGGAGCCACTGGCTGGCGTAGTTCAGCAGGTTGCCCCACGTGGGGGTGGGCGGCTGCACGCCCAGGCCCAGGAACGACAGGGCGGATTCGAGCATGATCCCGCTGCCCACCGCGAGCGTGGTGGCGACGATGATCGGCCCCAGGGCGTTGGGGAGGATGTGGCGGAACATGATGCGGTTGTTGCTGCCGCCCAGCGCGCGGGACGCTTCCACGAACTCGCGCTCGCGCAGGCTGAGGAACTGGCCGCGCACCAGCCGCGCCGTGCCCATCCAGCCCAGGATGCCGATGATGCCGACGAGCAGCGCCACGTTGGGGCGCAGCATGCCGGAGAGCAGGATCACCAGCGGCAGCAGCGGGATGCACAGCACCACGTCGGTCACGCGCATCAGCACGCTGTCGATCACGCCGCGGTAGTACCCGGCCAGCGAGCCGATCAGGGTGCCGACCAGCGTGGCGAGCAGGGCGCTGGCCAGGCCGACCGCGAGCGACACGCGGGCGCCGTACAGCACGCGGGTGAAGGCGTCGCGCCCGAGCTGGTCCGTGCCCATCAGGTGGGCGCGGCTGGGCGGCTGCGGCTGGCCCATGATGTTCAGGTCCTGGCCGTCGAAGGCGTACGGCGCGATCTGCGGCGCGAAGATGGCGAGCAGCCCCAGCACGCACAGCACGACCAGGCCGGTCACGGCCAGCCGGTGCCGCAGGAAGCGGCGCAGGAACAGCCGCCACGGGGTGTCGGCGGGCCGGCGCCGGGTGGTGGGCAGGGTGGCGTCACTCATAACGGATCCTGGGATCGACCGCCGCGTACGCGAGGTCCGCGAGCAGGTTGCTGAGGATCAGGGCGAAGGAACCGGCCATCATCAGCGCCATCAGCACCGGGTAGTCGCGGCCGTTCATGCTCTCGATGAAGAGCCGCCCGATGCCGGGCCACGCGAAGATCGTCTCGGTGATCACGGCGCCCGACAGGATGGTGGCAAAGTCCAGCGCGACCACCGTGATGATCGGAATCAGGGCGTTGCGCAGGGCGTGGTGCACCACGACCCGGCCGGCGGTCAGGCCCTTGGCGCGGGCGGTGCGGACGTAGTCCTGGCCCAGCACCTCGACCATGCTCGAGCGCATGTAGCGGCTCCAGCCGGCGACCGACGCGAAGGCCAGGATGCACGCGGGGAGGATCAGGTGGTGGATCAGGTCGAGCACCGAGTCGCTGCCGATGGTCTGGATGCCAGCCGAGGGCAGGAGGCGCCACTGCACGGCGAACAGCAGTTGCAGCATCAGCGCCAGCCAGAACACCGGCATGCTCACGCCCAGGAACGACAGGAAGGTGATGAGGTAGTCCACGCCGCTGTACCGGCGCACAGCGCTCACGATACCCAGCGGCAGCGCGATCAGCAGCGACAGCACGAAGCTGGTGCCGCCCAGGATCAGGGTCGGCCCGATGCGCTCGGCGATCTCCTGCGTGACCGGCCGCGCCGTGCGGATGGAATAGCCCCACTCGCCGGTGAAGAACGCCGTGACCCACGACACGTACTGCACCGGCAGCGGCTGGTCGAGCCCAAAGGCCGTGCGCATCTGCGCCAGCGCCTCGGGACTCACCGAGGGGTTGTCGGCGTACACGTCGAGCGGCCCACCGGGCGCGAGGTGCAGCACGCCGAACAGCAGCAGCGAGACGCCGAGCAGCAGGGGCACCGTGCCCAGCAGGCGTTTGAGGAGGTGCGTCGCGTTCACAGAAAGTCCTCTGGGGTGGACGGGCCAGGTCCGCCCACCCCCTTAGTCCTACTTGTTCAGGTACCAGCCGCTGGTGTTCACGAAGTTGGTCATGTTCGTCGGGTTGGGCACGAAGCCGCCCAGTTTCTCGGTCACGGCGATCATCGAGGGGTTGCTGGTCACGGGAATGCTGGGCAGGTCCGTCATGAGTTCGGTCTGGAACTCGCGCAGGGCGGCGGTGCGCTGCGCCGGGTCGAGGGTGCTCTCGGCGCGGGCCAGGATCGCGTCGATCTTGGCGCTGGCGTAGCCCTGGCCGTTGTTCACGCCCTTGGAGCCGAAGAACACGCTGTAGGTGGGGTCGGCCGACGTGATCCAGCCGCCGTAGAACAGGTCGTAGTTGCCCTTGTAGCGCGCGTCGCGGAACGCCACGCCGGACTTGTTGTCGGGCTGGAGTTCGATGCCGGCCTGCTTGAGCGACGCGATGATGACCTGCTCGGCGTCCTCGTCGGTGGAGCGTCCGGCCTGGGCCATGATCTTGAAGCTCATGCGCTTGCCGTCCTTGACGCGGATGCCGTCGGAGCCGACCTTCCAGCCGGCGGCGTCGAGCAGCTGCTGGGCGCGCGCGAGGTTGTAGTCATACTTGGGCACGGCCGGGTTGGTGTACGAGAACACCGGCACGACCACCGTGTTGATGGGCGTGGGGTAGCCGCCCAGCGCCTTGCTGACCGCCGACTTGTTCAGCGCGTACGCGAAGGCCTTGCGGACGTTGGGGTCCTTGAACGCGTCGATGGTCTTGAGGTTGAAGTCCAGGTGCTGCCAGCTCAGGACGCTGTTCTTGACGACCTTCAGGCCGGGCACGTTGTCGAGCTGCGTGACCTGCGAGTACGGAATGCCGTACGCGAGCTGCACTTCGCCGGTCCGCAGCTGCGTGACCAGGGTGTTGCTGTCGGGGATGATCTTGAAGACCATGCCGTCGAGGTACGGGAGCTGCACGCCCTTGCTGTCCTTGCGCCAGTAGTACGGGTTGCGCTCCAGGATCACGTACTGGCCGCGCTTGAATTCCTTGACCTTGAACGGCCCGGTACCCAGGGGCTTTTCGTTGTAGGTGTCGGTGTTCAGGTCCTTGCCGTCGAGCGTGTGCTTGGGCAGGATGCCGAAGGTGAACAGCGTGCTCATGAAATCCGGCGCCACGCGCTTGTAGTTCACGACCACGGTGGTGGCGTTGGGCGTGTCGATCGAGGCGATGTCCTCGGTGCCGTCCTTGCTCTCCGCGATGAACTTGGGGTTCTTGACCGCTTCCCACGTGAACTTCACGTCGGCGGAGGTCAGGGGCTCGCCGTCGGACCACTTCACGCCGCTCCGCAGGCGGTACGTGACGGTCATGCTCTTGCCGTCCGGCGCGATCTTGATACCGCCGTTGCGCACGGTGGGCACCTGGGTGGCGAGCACCGGCACGTAGTTCGCCTTGGCGTCGGGCGCGACCAGACCCTCGACCACCGCGGCCTGGACGTCACCGAGGAAGCCGGTGGAGTACACGTTCAGGGTGTCGATGTCGTAGCCCAGGCCGACGGTGAGGGTGCCGCCGCGCTGCTGC
Organism: Deinococcus metalli; assembly: GCF_014201805.1. Classification (NCBI taxonomy): domain Bacteria; kingdom Thermotogati; phylum Deinococcota; class Deinococci; order Deinococcales; family Deinococcaceae; genus Deinococcus; species Deinococcus metalli. The sequence goes on from NZ_JACHFK010000004.1 coordinate 248,340, forward strand.
GCCGCCGCCATTCCGCCCAGCAGAATGGCAGTCGCGGTGAGGGTGCGCAGGGCATTTCGGGATGCGGAATGCGTGAAACGGATGTTCCGGGACATGATGAAACCTCCACAAAATGGGGCAGTGATCAATCTCCACAGGGCCGACGGGTTTCTCGTGAAACGCCTGAATTGTAGGGAGCATTGCAGCACAAAGTCAACATCCGCTCAAGGCCAATTTCACGATGCGGAATGAGAGCAGGGCGAAGTCATTCCACGATCCGGAATTTGCGCTACGCTTGGAGCGGAGGTCACAATGCCCACCCAAGACATGACGGTCCAGGATCAGGAACTCGGCCAGCGCCTCACCGCGCTCACCATCGGCATGGATCAGCTCGAGCGCCGGCTGTCGCGCGGCCACGGCGTGCTCGACAGCGAGGGCCTGGTGCCCATCTATCTCGGCCAGGACCTGGTGCCCACGCCCAACTACCAGGACTGGGAGGAAGTGCACAGCGAACTCGCCGCGCTGGACGACGCCACCCGCCAGCTCGGCACCGGCCCCCGGCGCGCCTTCCTGGAGGACATGCTGCGGTCCCTGCGCACCGCCGCGCGGCTGTTCGAGGGCGAGGAACTCAGCTTCAAGGAGAAGCTTGAGCAGCTCGTGGGCGTGCCGGCCGAACCGGTCAGCGACGACGTCATCCACGACCTGCAGGCGACCATCGACGCCCTGCTGGTGCAGGCCGGGTACGTGGACGGCACCCTCGCCCAGCGGGTGCAGCGCTGGGAGGCCGACGGCGCCGTCGCGGCGGGCGACCTCGGGAGCACCTTCACCGCCCTGATGCGCGAGGCCCAGGAGCGCACCGACGCGCTGATCTACCCCACCGGCGACTACACCATGGCGCTGAACGAGGTGCGCGGCGTGCCCTTCACCGCCCGCTGCAACTTCAACGCCGGCCAGATGGACCTGAATGTCGATCTGAACTTCACCCGCTCGGCCCTCAAGCATCTGGTGTGCCACGAGGTCTTCCCCGGCCACTCCACGCAGCTGCTGTATACCCGCGACGCGGCCGAGCGCGGCGAGAGTACCGCCGACGTGCTGCTGTGCACCGCCAACGCCGTCACCGGCTGTGTCCAGGAGGGCATCGGCGACCAGGGCGTGCACCTGATCGACTGGGTGGAGGACACCAACGACGCGATTCACATGACGCTGCGGCGCCTGCGCTCGTCGAGCGCCACCAGCGCCGCGTGGTACCAGATGGGCGCCGGCTGGAGTGAGGACCGGGTGCGCGCGTTCCTGGAGGCGTCGAGCTTCGGGCAGCGCGTGTGGATCGACGGCCGCATCCGCTTCGCCAGCTACAGCTTCCGGGGACCCTTCATCGCGTCGTACTGGCACGGCGACGAGGCGGTGCGCACGGTGCGCGAGCGCATTCGCCCCGACCAGCGCGCGGCCTTTATCGAAACCCTGTACGGTCAGATGCACTCGCCCCGGAGCCTCATGATGTTCCAAGCGTGAGCACGAGACGACCATGAGCGAAAACGTCCAGAGCATCGAGCGGGCCCTGACCCTGATCAACGCCATCGTGGACGCGCAGCGCCCGCTGAGCATCGCCGAACTCTCGCAGGCGGCCGGGCTCGCGCCCAGCACCATCCACCGCATCGTGCAGACCCTGGCCGCCAACGGCTACATCCACCAGGACCACGCCAGCAAGCGCTACGACATCGGCCCGGAGATCGTGGAGATCAGCCGCGCCCTGTACCTGCGCTACGACCTGGTGCGGCGCGTGCGGCCGTACCTGCAAGACCTCGTGGACCTCACCGGCGAGACCGCGCACCTGGCAGAGCTGTACGGCACCGGCGCCATGTACCTCAGCCAGCTCGAACCCCTGAGCATGGTGCGCATGTTCACCACGCCGGGGTCGATTGCGCCGCTGTACTGCAGCGACGTGGGCAAGCTGTTCCTCGCGGACCTGCCCCCCGCCCGCGTGGCGGACATCATCCAGAAGACGGGTCTGCGCCCGCGCACGCCGCACACCATCACCAGCGTGGGCGACCTCGAGGCGGCCCTCCAGGTCGTGCGCGAGCAGGGCTACGCCGAGGACGACGAGGAGCGCGAGATCGGCGTGCGCTGCCTGTCGGCCCCGATCCTCAACGGCGCTGGCAAGGTCATCGCGGCTGTGGGGATCGCCGGCTCCAGCGGCCGGCTCCTCAAAGAACGCGTGCCGGAACTCGCCACCTACGTCCGGCAGGTGGCGGACCGCGCCGCGACCGAGCTGATCCTGCAACCCCAGTCCGAACCGGAGGCCCACGGCTCATGAGCGAGAGCACCCGCCTCGAAATCACCGCCGCCGAGCATGCCGGGCGCCGCGCCCGGCTCGCGCAGCGGCTCCAGGACGAGGGCCTGGACGCGATCTGCGTGTTCGGCCCGGTGCGCGTCGCGTACCTGACCGGCTTCCACTTCGCGGCGACCGAGCGCCCTGTGGGCGTGGTCCTGAGCGACACCGGCGAGGTGACGACGCTGCTGCCCGCGCTGGAGGAAACGCACTTTGCCCAGCAGTGCCCGGACCTGCCCGCCCCCCTGACCTACCCCGAGTACCCCGGCGGCGGCACGGGCCGCCATCCCCTGAGCGTGCTGGCCGACCACCTGCGCGCCCGCTTCCCGGCGGCGCGCCGCATCGCCGCGGACCACGACGGCTACGAGAACCGCTGGGGCTACCGCGGCCCGGCGCTCTCCGCCCTGCTGGGCCAGCCGGTGCACCCCGGCCTGGAGCTGATCGACGACCTGCGCATGGTCAAGAGCGCCGCGGAAATCGAGCTGATCCGCGAGGCCTGCCGCTGGGGCGATCACGCGCACCGGGTGATGCAGAACTCCATCGCGCCCGGCGCGAACGAATTGCTGGTGTCGCACGGCGCCAGCCTCCAGGCCACCCGCGACATGCTCGCGGCGCTGGGCGAGCGGTACGTGCCCAAGAGCCGCGAGGGCCTGCCCGCCAACGCCATGTTCATCAGCGGTGCGAACACCGCGCACCCGCACGGCCTGCACCAGAGCGTGGGCGTGATGGCCGGCGACGTGCTCGTGACCGGCGCGTACGGCACCGTGGGCGGCTACGAGAGCGAACTCGAACGCACCATGCACGTGGGCGACCCGACGCCCGAGTTCGAGCGCTACTTCGCGGCGATGCTCGGCGCGCAGAACGCGGGTCTGGCGGCGCTGCGGCCGGGCCGCACCTGCGCGCAGGTCGAGGCCGACGTGCGCGCGTTCATCGAGGACCAGCTCGGCATGACGGCCCTGGTGCGGCACCACACCGGGCACGCCTTCGGGCTGGAGGGCCACGAGCATCCCTTCCTGGACCTGGACGACCATACGCCGGTCGAGCCGGGCATGATCTTCTCTATCGAGCCGGGCCTGTACGTGCCGGGCCTGGCGGGCTTCCGCCACTCGGACACCGTGCTCGTCACCGAGACGGGCTCCGAACTCCTCAGCGTGTACCCCCGCGAGCTGGCCGACCTGATCATTCCCGCGTGAGTGGCACAGGCGTGAGGGTCGGCACGAGATCCGTGCCGGCCCTCACGCCTGTGTGCGCGGGTGTGACGCGGGGACGCGGGTCTTCGCGCGTTTGTTCGCGTACATCCGCTGGTCGGCCAGCGCGAGCACCTCGGCCGCGCTCGGGGCCTCGCTCGCGTGCGCCACGCCCACGCTGACGCCCACCGCCTGCCGGGCCATCACGGCGTCCTCGCCCGGCAGGGCGCTCACCTTGGCAGTCAGGGTGGCCAGGTCCTCGGGCGGCACGTCACGCAGGATCAGGGCGAACTCGTCGCCGCCCAGGCGGTACAGAGAATCGCGCGCGAAGAACGTCTGGCGCACCACGCCGGCGAAGACGCGCAGCGCCTCGTCCCCCTCGGCGTGCCCGGCCCGGTCGTTGAGGCGTTTGAAGCCGTCCAGGTCCATCAGCGCCAGGCCGTAGCCGCGCCGCAGCGGGGTGGAGTCGAGCTGTTCTAGGGTACGGGTGAAGGCGTGGCGGTTCAGGCAGCCGGTCAGGGCGTCGTGGTTGGCAAGGGTATCCAGCGTGGTCAGGTGCAGGTGGCGCTCGGTGGCCGCCCGGACGGCACGCGCCGCGGCGGTCAGGAGCTGGCGGTCCTGCACGCCCCAGCGCTGGCCGGTGGCGTCGGAACCCAGGGCCAGCAGGCTGACGCGGGCGTCGCCCGGCAGGTGCAGCGGCAGCATGGCCCACCCGGGCCGCTCGCCCTCCGCCCGCGGGCCGGCGGGCAGGACCGCGCCCCCGTTCACGAAGGTCGGCTGCGACGCCGAGTGCGCGTCCCACAGCGGCGATCCGGGCCGGACCTCCGGAAGGTGGACGGGCCGCAGGCCCACGACGTTCGCGGTGACCGACGAGTCCGGGCAGGTGGTCACGAGCATCAGCCCGCCCAGCGGCACCGCCCGGCGCAGCACCGCCTCGGCCGCCTCCGCCGCCGACACCGCCCCCAGCTGCCCGCGGGCGGACACCTGCGCCAGGTCCGCCATGACCTCGAGTTTCAGCTGGTCGGCGGCGGCCCGCCCCAGCGTCTCGTGCAGCAGGTCGCGCAGCTTCACGATGGGTTGCAGCACCACCATCACCGTGCCCGTCAGCGCGAGGTGCAGCAGGACGGTCGGCAGGACGTGCACCGCCGGCGCCCCGAACCGCCGCGCCAGGACGTACAGGCCCGCACTCAGGGTCAGTCCCAGCAGCGGCATCAGCAGCGCGCGGCGCGGCCACAGCGCGCCGTACAGCGTGACCAGCGGCACCGTGGCGAACCACCCGATGCCGCCCCACGTCACCAGCATCATCAGCGTGACGAGCGCGGTCAGGATCAGCGCCCCGATCCACAGTTCGTTGGGCGGCACGCCGGCGTCCAGCAGGCCGGACGCGTGCGCGACGCGCGGATCATGGTCACCGCCCGGCCGCGCGCCCGTCGGTGATGGCGCGCTTCCCTGGCGTTGTCGGGTGACCGGGTGTGTCAAGGCCCTACCTCCACAGTTCTGAACGAGACTGTCCCCAGTCAAGCAGAGGTCGAGTGACGCTCTTCTTACAGGGCGCCGGGGAGGGCCGGCCCTGCCCACGCCACCGGACGATCCGGGCCGCCGCGAGGCGCACAGCCCGGAGTGTTGCAGTGACGTGTCCGACGGCAGCCCGGCCCTTTCACTTCAATGATGAAGGAGCCGGTGGGTCGGCCGCGACCGTGGGTGGTGGAGCGGGCACCCGGCCCGAGAGGTCGGCGATGAGCGCTTCCAGCGCGTCGAGACCCGCCAGGACCTCGGCGCTGGGCGTGGCGGCCGCCAGCCCGCGCTGGAGCAGCGCCGCCGCGCGTTCCAGCGGCTGGAGAACGTCCGCCGCGGCCGGCCGGGCCGTCTCTGCCGCTTCCGGGCGGCGGAACCGGTCCACCACGAGCGCGCTGACGTCGGTCAGCGCCACGCAGGTGGCGCGGCCCACGCCGGAGCGCGTCACCTCCAGTTGCACGTGACGGTGCGTGCCACCCGGCGGCCGCAGGTCCACGATCACGCTGGGCGTGCGGGGCACGCGCGCCGCGCCGTGCAGGAACGCCGTGATGTGCTCGGCCTCCGGCGAGGCCACCAGTTCCACCAGGGGCCGGCCCTGCAGGGCAGCGCGCGTGCGGCCCAGCAGCGCGCAGCCAGCCGGGTTGATCTGGACGACCGTACCTGCGCCGTCCAGAAACAGCAGGCCCACGGGAGACGCGTCGAACCACACGTGGCGGTCGTGCTCGTCCAGCGGGGCGTCGGGGCCGTCACGGAGGCGCGGCGGCTTCCGGGCGGCAGTGGTGGTCTGGCTGTGTTCTCCCATCCTTCCCAGGAGTGGCGTGCGTCCAGTCCCGGCCATCAGGCGGCGTTCCCCCCGGAACGGCCCGCCCGGCGCCGGACGTGGGGACGGAATCGGCTGGTCGTCATGTCATGTGGTCTCCTCACGCGGACCCCGGGGTCCCGACGATGATGCGTGCGGCCAGTGTGCCAAGGTCGCTCCGACTGCCCGGGTGAAGGCTGACGCTGGTCCAGCCGTGGCGCGGCCGACCCACTCTCTGACTTGGGGGCTGCACGTGGTCCCAGGTCCGCGTGAAGTGCGGGTAGACGCCCCAGCAGAACGGCGGCGCGGTGGCTTGCCCGGCCCACTGCGGCGGCGCGTCGATCCGCTTCGCGGCGGCGTACAGGTCGCGCCGCTGGTCGACATGGTGGTCTGTCAGGTTGTCCTGGGGCATGCAGGCTCCTTGCATGTGAACTGGGCGAAGTGAGGACAGCGTGCCGGATGACGCGGGGCGGCAGATCAACGTTTTCTGAAGGTCGCCGCCACCCAAATGAACGGCGGATTGAGAGGACCGTGAACCAAGCTTCATCTGAGGCTCATGCATCTGGAACGCCGATGAGTGGTGGCGGAGTGCGGGTGCTGAGCACCTGGCGCGGGCTCAGCCCCTGTTGACCGCAGAAGATCTCTTGCAGGACGCGCCAGAGCGGCTCCTCTGTGGCCGGGTGTGCCTTGGATGAAGGCCAGTGAAGGGTCCTCCCATCTGACAGGACGTGCGGTTAAGCGGCGCTTGAGGCTTGGAGCACGCATGACCCGCGCGGGGTCTCCACACTGCGGGGCGGCAGGAACCACGCCGCGGCGTCCGCCGCCCAGGAGGCCGCATGACCCATACGAACCGCCCGCTGCCGTCCTCCATTCCCGTGGTGTTGCCGGCCGTGCCGGACGCCCAGGCGGCCTGCGCGGCCGCGTGCCTCGACCTGCTGGCGGCAGGCCAGGCCTGCGTGGACAGCTGCCTGACCGAACTCGCCCACTACCCGCAGCTCGCGCCGTGCATCCAGGCGGTTCTGGACTGCGCCGACATCTGCGCGGCCACCGGCCGGATGCTGGCCCGCCGCACGTGGGCGGACCCCTCGGTGCGCCGCGCGCTGCTGGAGGCCTGTGTGGTCGCGTGCCGCGCGTGCCGGGCCGAGTGCGCGATGCATGCCCGCAACCTGAACCTCGACATATGTGCGGCGTGCGCGGACGCGTGTGCCCGCACCGCGCAGGCGTGCCACGCACTGTTGGGCGAGCAACGTGCGTGAGCGCCGCGCCCGGCAGGCCCCCACATGATGAACGTGGTCGTGATCGGCGGGTCGGCCGGGGCGCTGGAGCCGCTGCTCCAGGTCGTCTCGGCACTGCCGGCGGATGGCCAGGCCGCCGTGCTGGTGGCGCTGCACCAGACGCCGGACGCCGCCGGGTACGTGCCCGCGCTGCTCGCCCGCAGCGGCGGATATCCGGCCGCGCATGCCCAGGACGGCGAACCCCTGCTCCCGGGGCGCGTGTACGTGGCGCCGCCGGACCATCACCTGATCGTCGGCGCGGGGCGGGTCGAGGTGCGGCGCGGCCCGAAGGAGAACGGATCGCGGCCGAGCATCGACGTGCTGTTCCGGTCCGCAGCGCTCGCCTACGGCCCCGATGTCACGGCCGTGCTGCTGAGCGGGGAACTGGACGACGGCACCGCCGGCCTGTGGGCGGTCAAGGTCTTCGGCGGGCACGCGCTGGTGCAGCACCCGGACGACGCGGCCTCCCCCGCCATGCCGCTGAACGCCGTCCGGTCCGTTCCGGTCGACCGGATCCTGCCGGTCGGCGCGCTCGCGGAGGCGGTGCGGCATGCGGCCTCTGCGCCCCTGGAGGCCAGCATGCCCGATGTGGACCCGGAGGTGCGGCGGAGCCTGGAACTGGACGTGCGGATCGCGGGGGGCACGCCCGCGCTGGAGGCCGGCGTCCTGCGCATGGGCGAGGCCGTCGCCCTCACCTGCCCGCAGTGTCACGGCGCCCTGGTCGGCATCACGGAGGGACGCCACGTGCGTTTCCGCTGCCACACCGGGCACGCGTACTCGGCCGAGACCCTGCACGCCGAACTGCGCGACGCGACCGAGGCGCGGCTGTGGGAGGCCCTGCGCGCCCTGGACGAGCAGCGCATCCTGCTGGATATGCAGGCCCGCACCTTCGCCGCGGCGCGCGAGCCCGAGCGCGAGTTCGCGTGCCGCGCCGAGGAGGAGGAACTGGCCGCGTGGACGCCGGACCTGCGCGACCTCATCCGCGCGCTGACGGAGGCCGCCGCGCGCCGCGCCCAGCGCTGAGCATCACGCCAGAACCCGCGGGAGGGCTTCACCCGCGGGCCGGTCGGCGCTGAATTGCACTGTGGCATGACCGCCACCGGCACGGCCCGCCGGGCGGACCTTATTCGAGGACCGTGGGCTGTTTGGGCCACGCGATCCAGAAGGTCGCGCCGTCCCCCACCCGGCCCTGCCCCCACAGCCGCGCCTCGAACCGCGCGCAGATGCGCCGGGCGATGGCGAGGCCCATGCCGGCGCCCGGATACGCGGACTCGGGGTGCAGGCGCCGGAACGGCGCGAACAGGCGGTCGCTGTGGCGCGGGTTGAAGCCCACGCCGTTGTCCTCGAAGCGCAGCACGTACTTCGTGTCCTGCTCCTCGACGCTGATGTGCACGCGGGCCGGGCGGCCGGGCGCGGCAAATTTGGCGGCGTTCTCGAGCAGTTCCGTGAACACGAGCTGCATGGCCGTGCTGTCGGCCAGCACCGTGGGCAGCGGCTCGGTGGTGACGTGCACGGCGTGGCCGGCGTGGTGCAGGGCCTTGCGGACCTCCAGCACCACGCGGTTGAGGTCCAGCGGGGCGAGCCGCAGGCGCATGGCGCTGGCGCGGGTGTAGCTCAGCAGCGCGCTGGCCAGCATCTCCACGCGTGTCACGGCGCGGGCGATGTGCTCGAAATGCTCCGGGTGCTGGGCGGCGAGTTCCGGCGCGTCCTGCTGGAGCACGTGCACGAAGGCGGGCACGCGCCGCATCGGGGCCATCAGGTCCTCGGCCACGGCCAGCGCGAAGGTCTGGAATTCCTGGCTGAGGTCGCGGATACGCGCGGTGCGCTGGTTGACGCTCTCCTCCAGGGTCTCGGTGAGTTTGAGGAGGTGGTCCTGCGCGGCGCGTTCCGCGCTGATATCGATCAGGGCGAGCAGCGCCACGCCGCCGGGCCGCGCCCGCGCCTCCACCCGCGCGGGAAAGGACGGTCCCTGGGGCCGCTGGATCAGCAGTTCGCCCAGCAGTGTTTCTGGACTGCCCGGCAGCCGGGCGCGCATCAGCGCGAAGTCGCCGCGCGAACTGGGCGCCAGGCACTGGGCCATGGACCGGCCACGCAGCCGCGCCGGGTCGATGCCCAGCAGCAGCGCGGCGCGGCGGTTGGCGTCGGTGATCAGGCCCTGCGCGTCCAGGCTGAGGTAACCGACCGGCGCGAACTCGTACAGAGCGGCGTAGTTGTCGCGGGCCTGCTCGAGCTGCAAGACGGTCTCGCGCAGCTGCTCGTTCTGGAGTTGCAGCTCGATCTGGTGCACGTCGAGTTCGTGCTGGAGGGCGTCGCTGGAGCCGCTGCCACCCAGCCGGGTGCGCTGGTGCAGGCGCCGCTCGGCCTCTTCACGCAGGGTGGGGCCGGTCGGGGGGGTGGCGGGGTCATCCATGGGCACGTCCTGGCGGGTCGAGTGAAGCCCGGGAAAGGGTAGAAGCAGACCACGGGCAGAGTGGTCCGCGCGGGGAGTGCCCGGAACACAGGGGAACGCGCCGCGGCATCTGGGCCCACCATCGGCGGCCGGCCGACCCGGGTGAACGTCCGTGGCCGGGGGTCTTGCACCCGTGGACTCGGGAACACACCATAAATCTTGCGTCAGACAGCGGCCCGGAGATGATTGCGCGATGAAGTCAGCAGCGGCAGCCCTGTGGCTACGGTAAGTGAATGGTTAAGGCGTCTTCATGCGCGGAGGGTCACGGCCACGGCCCGGTACGGAAGTGTGGAGTCCGCTCCGACCGCACGTCTGAACCGCGTGGCCGCCAGCGTGTGGTGGCCCGGCAGCGCCGACCGGACGCCGCACGGTACAGTGGATGCTCGGCGCCCGCACCACACGACCAGGAGCAGTATGTCCGACGAATCTTTCCCTAAGGCCGATCTGCCGCTCGCTCCGCGCGCGGTGGTTGCCATCGGCGGCTCTGCCGGAGCGCTCGACGGCTTTGAACGCTTCTTCCTGGGCCTGCCCCCGGGGGGCGGCATGGCCTACGTGGTCGTGTCGCACCTGAGCCCCGAGGGCACCAGCCTGATGCCGGACCTGCTGCGCCGCTGCACGCCGCTGCCCGTGCAGACCGTCGAGGACGGCGTGGAGGTGCAGGCGGACCAAGTGTACATGATTCCCAGCAACCGCAGCCTGGGAATCCTGAACGGCCGCCTGCTGCTGGACGACCTGGAGCAGGCGCGCGGGCACACCATCGACCTGTTCCTCAGTGCCCTGGCCGCCGACCAGGGCGAGCACGCGGTCGCGGTGATTCTCTCGGGCATGGGCAACGACGGCACCGAGGGCGCGCACGAGATCAAGAAGCGCCGTGGCCTGCTGCTGGTGCAGTCGCCGGACAGCGCCGATTACCCGGCCATGCCGCAGAGCGCCGTGGAGACCGGACTGGCCGACGGCGTGTGGTCGCCCGAGGAACTCGCCCCGCGGCTGTACCAGATGGTCACGCACGAGCCGCTTCTGCAGCTCAGCCGCAGCGCGCAGGACAGTCCCTTCCTGCACAAGATCCTGCTGCTGGTCCGCACCCAGACGGGCCTGGACTTCACGCGCTACAAGGCGACCACGCTGCTGCGGCGCATCGACCGGCGCATGAAGGGCCTGCACCTCGACTCGCTCGCCACGTACCACCAGTACCTGCAGCGCCACACCGACGAGGTGGTCGCGTTGATGGAGGACTTCACCATCAACGTCACCAGCTTCTTCCGCGACCCCGAGGCCTTCGAGAGCCTGCGCGCGCAGCTTCGGCCCACCATCGCCAGCCGCGACCGCGACGCCCCGCCGCTGCGCGCGTGGGTGGTGGGCTGCTCGACCGGCGAGGAAGCGTACTCGCTGGCGATCCTGCTGCGCGAACTGCAGGAGGGCACGGCCGGCCCGCCCGCGCAGGTGTTCGCCACCGACATCGACCAGCGGGCCATCGACCGCGCCCGGCACGGCGAGTACCCGCTGTCCATCGAGCAGCAGCTCAGCCCGGATCTGCTGCGCCGCTACTTCACTCGGCAGGGCGACACGTACACCGTGATTCCCTCGCTGCGCGAGTCGGTGGTCTTCGCCGTGCACGACACCTTCAACGACCCGCCCTTCACGCGGCTGGACCTGCTGTCGTGCCGGAACATGATGATCTACCTGAACACGGACCTGCAAAAGGAAATCCTGTCCGTGTTCCACTACGCGCTGCTGCCCGGCGGCCTGCTGTTTCTCGGGGCGAGCGAGACGATCGGTCTGCAGGAGGAGCGCTTCCGCTCGGTGGACGCGCGCTGGAAGCTGTACCGCCGCGGCGACGCGCCCGCCACCGCAGTCGGCGGCCTGAGCGTGCAGACCCACGATCCCATGTCGCGCCTTGCGTCGTGGGCGGGTCGCCGGCCCGCGGCGCGCATGAACCTGTCGCTGCACGCGCAGCAGGCCCTGCTGAACACCTTCACGCCTCCGGCGGTCGTGGTGACGATCAGCGGTGAGGTCCAGTACGTGAGCGGCCGCACCGGGCGTCACCTGGAACTGGCGCCGGGCCTGAACAACACCAACAACGTGCTGGACATGACCCGCGACGGCCTGCGCTACGAGCTGGCCGCGACCCTGCGGCGGGCCGCGCAGGAAAAACGCGAGTTCACGCTGCGCGACGACCGCCAGCCCAGCGGCGGCGGGGGGTATGTCACCACCGATATCATCGTGCAGCCGTTCAGCCACCCGGACGTCGAGGGGCTGCTGCTGGTGGTGTTCGTGGACCACCAGTCGGCCGAGGCGCCGGTGCGGTCCGTGGAGCACTTCGACGAGGCGCGCGCCCTCCAGCGCGAGATGCAGGCGCTGCGCGCGGCGCTGCAGGCCAACCGGGAACAGACGCTGATCACCGACGAGGAATTCCGGACGACCAACGAGGAATACCTGACGACCATCGAGGAACTCAAGAGCACCAACGAGGAACTCATGACGTCCAAGGAGGAGCTGCAGTCGGTCAACGAGGAACTCGTCTCGACCAACACCAGCCACCAGCAGACGATCTTCGAGCTGGCGCAGGCGAACGACGACATGACCAACCTGCTGGACAGCGCTGGTATCGCCACGCTGTTCCTGGGCAGCGACCTGCGCATCAAGCGCTTCACGCCGGGCGTCACGGCGCTGATCAACCTGATTCCGTCCGACATCGGGCGGCACATCAGCGACATCAACCTCAAGCTGCGCGACGCCGCCCTGGACCGGCTGGTGCGCGAGGCGCTGCTGACCCTGTCGCCGGTCGAGCTGCCCCTGCAGTCCACCGACGGGCACTGGTTCCTGACGCGCATCAGCCCCTACCGCACGGCACAGAACCATATCGAGGGCGCGGTGGTGGCCTTCACGAACATCGACGCCATCCGCGCCCTGGAGGAGCAGGTCACCCGCTACCGCGACTACGCCGACGCCCTGCTGGAGCGCAGTCCATCCCCCATGCTGGTCTTCGACGACGACCTGCGAATCCAGGCGGCCAACCGCGCGCTGTACGACCTGATGGGGCTGGTGCCCGACAGCGCCGTGGGCGAGCGGCTGCCGGACCTGGGCGACCGGCAGCTCGACCAGTGGCGGCTGCGCGACGGCCTGGACGCCCTGGTGCTGGCCGACACGCCGCTCAGGGATCTGGTGCTGGACTTCGTGACGCCCGAACGCCGCGTGCGCAAGCTCAAGGCCGAGGCGTGGTCGATCGTGACCGAGCACACGCCTGCCCTGCACGTGCTCCAGCTGGAGGACGTGACACCGCTGATGGACTCGGTCGAGCAGCAGGGCGCCGAGTTCACCGGGCAGGCCGGCGACGTCAGCGACATGAACAACGCGTAAGCGCCAGGACCGGAGCACCACGACCGGCCGGCGTGAACCGGTCGTGGACGTCGGCCCGCCGTTTTCTCACGCCACGCGCGGGCCACGCCCCGGCCGCCTTCAGCGACCTGTCATGCTCCGGCCCGCCGCGCGGAGTTGACTGGACGCCACGCTGGACGGCCAGGACGCTCACGTTCCAGCTGTCCCGGTGGGGAGGCGGAGGATGACGGAGGGATTCAGGGACCGCTCGGACGCCGGAGAGCAGCTCGCCGCGCACCTGCGCGGCCGGCACGGCTGGCCGGACACGGTGGTGCTGGGCCTGCCGCGCGGCGGGGTGCCGGTGGCCGCGGCGGTGGCCCACGCCATCGGGGTGCCGCTGGACGTGTGCGTGGTGCGCAAGCTCGGCAGCCCCGGGAACGAGGAACTCGCGGTGGGCGCCGTCGCTCCGGGAGGCGTGCGCTGGCTCAACCACGACCTGATCCGCCGCCTGGGCGTGACGGCCGCCGCATTGGCCGACACCGAGGCCCGCGAGCGCCAGGAGCTGCGGCGCCGGGAACGGGTCTACCGCGCCGGCCGGCCGCCGCTGACCCTGACGGGCCGCACGGCCCTGCTGGTGGACGACGGCCTGGCGACCGGCGCAACCATGCGGGCGGCCGTGCTCGCCGCGCGGGCGCTGGGGGCCGCCCGCACCGTGGTGGCAGTGCCCGTGGCGGCTCCGGACGTGTGTGGGGACCTGCGGGCGCTGGCGGACGAGGTGGTGTGCGTGCTCACCTCGCCGGCGCTGCGGGCGGTCGGGCAGTTCTACGCGTCGTTCCCGCAGACGACCGACGCGGAGGTCATGGACGCGCTGCGGGAGGTGGCCCATGCGTGACCTGCGCGCCCACGCCCGCCCCGTCACGGGCGCAGATGACGATCTTGACGCGCTGGTGGACGCCATCGGGCCGGCACGGTTCGTGCTGATCGGGGAACCGTCGCACGGCACGCACGAGGCTTACCGCGAGCGCGCCCGCCTCACCCGGCGGCTGATCGAGCGCCACGGGTTCACGGCGGTGGCGGTGGAGGCCGACTGGCCCGACGCCGCCCGCGTAAACCGCTTCGTGCGCGGCCAGGGCCACGACGCGAGCGCGCGCGACGCCCTGGCGGACTTCCAGCGCTTCCCGCGGTGGATGTGGCGCAACACCGAGGTCGAGGCGTTCGTCACGTGGCTGCGTGGGCACAACCACGCCCGGCCGGAGGCGGCCGCGGGCTTCTACGGCCTGGACCTGTACAGCATGCACCGCAGCATGAAGGCCGTCGTGGACTACCTCGTGGACGTCGATCCGGAGGCCGCGCGGCGGGCACGCGAGCGCTACTCGTGCTTCGAGCTGTTCGGCCCGGACCCGCAGGCCTACGGATACGCGACCGGTCTGGGCCGCGTGGACCCGTGCGAGGAGCAGGCGGTGCAGCAGCTCCTGGAACTCCAGCGCCACGGCGCGGCCACGGAGGGCGGGCACCCGGACGGAGACGAGCACTTCTATGCCGAGCAGAACGCGCGGCTGGCCCGCAACGCGGAGTCGTACTACCGCTCGATGTTCCGGGGCCGCGACGAGTCGTGGAACATCCGCGACATGCACATGGCCGAGTCGCTGGGCGCGCTGGACCAGCACCTCAGCGCGCAGGGCACGCCCGCGAGGACCGTGGTGTGGGCGCACAACTCCCACCTGGGCGACGCGCGGGGCAGCGCGATGGGCTGGCAGCGCGGCGAGCTGAACCTGGGGCAGCTGACGCGGCAGATGTGGCCGGACCACACCTTCATCCTGGGCCAGACGACGGCGGGCGGCAGCGTGCTCGCCGCCGACACCTGGGACGGGCCGGGCCACGTGAAGACGGTGGTCCCGGCGCTGCGCGGGAGCGTGGAGGACCATCTCCGCGCCGTCAATCTGCCCGCGTTCTGGCTCGACCTGCGCGACCCCCCGGTGCAGGACGCGCTGGGCGCCGAGCTGCTCCAGCGCTTCATCGGCGTGATCTACCGCCCGCAGACCGAACGCTGGAGCCACTACGTGGAGACCCGGCCCGCCGAGATGTACGACGCGGTCCTGCACCACGACACCACGCGCGCCCTGACGCCGCTCGACAGCGCCGGCGACGACGGGCACCGCGACGGCGAAGCGCCCGACACCTTTCCCACCGGGGAATAAGCCGGGCGCTCGCGGGGCGGACCGGGGTCAGCTCGAGGTGTCCTCGTCTTTGGGCCGGTCGGTGTCGATGGGGATCATGGGAATGCCCATGCCGGTGCCGGTCGCGGTGCCGCCGGCGCCGCCCAGCCCGGTCGGCGGGATGATCACGCCCAGATGCGGCCGGGGCTCACCGGAACTCTGGTGGTCGGGGTCGAGGTTGCCGGACTCGCGCTCGATCTCTTCGACGGACTTGCCCAGCGGGGTGGAGTCTTCCATGGTGCGGTACCTCCGGGAGAATCGGAACGGTTGGACAGGTGCGGACGCCGGCATCGTCGCATGTGGACCATGAGCGTGGTGGGGAACCCACCAAGAACTGGTGTGGATGCTCAGGGAGGCGGGCTGAAAGGCTGTTCGCCGTGCTCACGCTGACTGCGCTGGCCGCCTCCAGGGCCGCGTGGCACTGCTCCACCTGGGTGCGCTGTTGGCGCCGTGGCCGATGACATCGACCTTGAACCCCACCGAGGTGCGCGGGCAGGACGACACCCAGTGGGATCACCCCATAGCGGCCTGGCACAGCTCGAAGGCGCTCCGCAGGGCCGCGACCGGCTCGCCCTTCGGAACGAACTCGTGCGCGATGAAGCCGTCAAAGCCGGTCCCCTGCACCGCCCGGAACACCGCGCCGTAGGCGATCTCCTGCTCGTCGTCCAGGTCGTGCCGACCAGGGTTTCCAGCCGTGTGGTAGTGGGCGATGTGCGGGTGGTTCGCCCGGATGGTGCGGATCACGTCACCCTCCATGATCTGCATGTGGTACACGTCGTACAGCAGCTTCACGCGCGGCGACGCCACTGCCTCCACCACCCGCACGCCCCACGCGGTGCGGTCGGCCGCGTAGTCCGGGTGGTCCACGCGGCTGTTGAGCAGTTCCAGCACCAGCGTCACGCCGGCCGCTTCCGCGTGCGGGGCGACGGCGCCCAGCGCGTCCACCGTGGCATCCAGGCCTCCTTCCGGACCGGCGCCGGGCCGGTTGCCGCTGAACACGATCAGGGTGGCGATGCCGTGCTGCTCGGCCAGCTTCACGGACGCCAGGAGTTCGCCGTGGATGCGCGCGTGCTGCGCAGGGTCGTTCAGCCCCTGCGTGAGGGACGCGTGGCCGCCCACTGCCGCGAGGCGCAGGCCCACGTCGGCCGCGACGGGCCACAGGGCCGGGTCGAGCAGGTCCACGCCGGTGTAGCCGATGTCCGCCGCCGCGCGCAGCAGCGTACGGGGATCGGCATGGTCCTGGGCGAAACTCCACCACGCGAAGGACTGCTCGATGGTCATGGCGTCACTGTAGCCCGGCATGGGCCCTGGACCCGGCTCAGCGCAGCAGTTGCCGCAGCCTGGGGTCGAGCAGGTCGCGCAGGCCGTCGCCGACCAGATTGAAGCCGAGCACCGTCAGCATGATCGCCACGCCGGGGAACAGGCCCAGCCACGGCGCCTGGAGCAGGTACGAGCGCCCCTCGGAGAGCATCAGGCCCCAGCTCGACGCCGGGGGCTGCGTGCCCAGGCCGAAGAAGCTCAGCGAGGACTCGGCCAGCACGGCGAAGGCCAGGCTCAGCGAGGTCTGCACGATGATCGGCCCCAGGGCATTGGGCAGGATGTGCCGCCACATCGTCCGCAGGTCGCTCTGCCCCAGCGCCTGCGCGGCCACCAGGTACTCCTCCTCGCGCACGGTCAGGATGCTGCCGCGTGTGATGCGCGCGAAGATCGGCATGTACACGACCGCGATGGCGATCATCGCGTTCTCCACGCCGCGGCCCAGCACGGCCATCACGGCGATGGCCAGCAGCAGCGCCGGAAACGCCATGAAGATGTCCATGACGCGCATGATCACCTCGTCCAGCCAGCCGCGGTAGTACCCGGCCAGCGTGCCCAGCGTGACCCCGGCCGCCGCCGCGAGGCTCACGGCGATCAGCGCGACCCGCAGGGACGTCCACGCGCCGGCCAGCACGCGCGACAGGATGTCCCGCCCGAAATTGTCGGTGCCCAGCAGGTGCGCGGAGCTGGGCGGCCGGAACGGCACCGTGAAGTCCATCTTGTTCGGATCGTATGGCGTGGCGACCTGACCGGCGAGGGCCGCCAGCAGCACCACCGCCAGCAGGATCACGCCCAGCAGCATGGTGCGGTGGCGCAGCACGCGGGCCAGGACACCGGTGCGCCGGGGCGGAGCGGTCAGGGCCACCTCAGCCATAGCGCACCCGGGGGTCAAGCGCGCCGTACAGCAGGTCGATCAGGAAGCTGGACACCGAGTAGATCACGGCGGTCAGCAGCACGGCCGCCTGCAGGATCGAGTAGTCGCGGTTCAGGGTGGACTCCAGCGCCAGCCGGCCCAGGCCCGGCCACGCGTACACGATCTCGACGGTCACGACCCCGCTGATCAGCGTGGCGAGCTGCAACCCGATGATGGTCACGATGGGAATGGCGGCGTTTCGCAGCACGTGCCGGGCCATCACCACGCGGGCCGCGAGCCCCTTGGCGCGGGCGGTCCGCACATAGTCCAGGCGGATCACCTCCAGCAGCGCGCCGCGCACGAAGCGGATCATGATCGCGCCGCTGACCACGCCGGCCGTCACGGCGGGCAGCAGCAGGTGCCCGGCCCAGCCGGCCACGCCGCCCTCCTGCACGCTCTGGTACCCGCTGGAGGGCAGCCAGCGCAGGCGCTCGGAGAACAGGTAGATCAGCATGACGCCCAGCCAGAAGTCCGGCAGGGACACGCCCAGCTGACTGACCAGCCCGGCCAGCAGGTCGCGTTTGCCGCCGGGCCGCAGCGCGGCGGCGATGCCCAGCGGCACGGCGATCACGAGGCCGATCAGCAGGGCGCTCAGGGCCAGCGCCGTGGTGGGCCAGATGCGCGGCTGCACGATGCTGCCGATGGCCTGCCCGGTCACCAGGCTGGTGCCGAAATCGCCGTGCAGCACGCCGCCCAGCCAGCGGCCGAACTGCACGTACAGCGGCGCGTCCAGGCCCATGCGCTCGCGGAGCTGCGCGACCGCCGCGTCGGTGGCCTGGATGCCCAGCACCACGCGGGCCGGATCGCCCGGAATGAACTGCACCAGCAAGAACGTCATGACGCTGACGCCGAGCAGCACCAGGGCCACGCTGCCCAGGCGGCGGACGAGATAGGCGACGGTCAGGGGAACCCTCCTTTGCGCGGGGCGGCGAAACACGGGTCCCGCCGCCGGCCAGGAGTGCCCGGCCGGGGCGGGACACAGAGTAGATTTACTTGCTCAGCCAGGTGTTCACGAACTTGATCGCCTGGTCGGCCCGAGCGGCGTAGCCGTGCACCTTCGTCGAGTACGCGTTCACGTTCGACGGGTTGTACAGGTAGATATACGGCGCGTCGTCCACGACCAGCTTGTTGATCTGCGTGTACAGCGGCTTGCGCTGGGCGTCGCTGGTCGCCACGCGGGCGGTGTCGAGCAGCTTGTCCACGGCGGGGTTGCTGTAGCCGGTGAAGTTGAAGCCCTCGCCGGTGCGCTGCTGCGCGTAGTAGTACTCGTCCGGGTCGATCATGGCGTTCCAGCTCAGGACGTACAGGTCGTAGTTGCCCTTGCCCTCTTCCTCCAGCCACTGCGCCCACTCCAGGGTGCGGATGTTCGCCTTGATTCCCAGCGGCGCGAGCTGTGCCTGGAGGATCTGCGCGATGCGCACCGATTCCGGGTACTGCCCGGTCACCATGATGCTGGTCTCGAAGCCGGCGACCGCACCGCCCTTGCCGAGCAGGGCCTTGGCCTTTTCGAGGCTGCCGGTGTACGGCGCGTACGTCTGCCCGAACTCGTTGACGGCCGGGATGGGACTCTGGTTGGCGACGCCCTGCCCGAAGATGGCGCCCTGCACGATCTGGTCGCGGTTGATGACCTCGGCCATGGCCTGGCGTACCGGCTTCTGGTCGAAGGGCTTGTGCTTGGTGTTCACGCCGATGTACCAGTACGAGAACGCCGGGATCGAGTCGACCTTCAGCGCCGCGTTGGTCTTGAGGGTGGGGATGTCCTGGGGCGGCACGGCCATCACCCAGTCGACGTCGCCGCTGACCAGCGAGGAGCGGCGCACGCCCTCGTCCGGCACGACGCGGATGTCCACGCCGTCCAGGTACGGCAGGCCGGCCTGCCAGTAGTTGGTATTGCGCGCGAGCTTGACGCCCACGCCCGGCTGGTACGACGTGATCTTGAAGGGGCCGGTGCCCACCGGCCGGGTGGCCACGGACTTGTCGGCCACGCCCTCCTTGGCGAAGATGCCGGTGGCCTTGCTGGTCAGGTCGCCCAGGATGTTCGTGCGTGCCTTGCTCAGCGTCAGCACGACGGTGTTCGCGCTGGGGGCGGTCACGGCCGTCACGCCCGACAGGTGGTACGCGTTGCCCGAACCGGTCTTGGGATCGCGCAGGCGGTTCAGGCAGTACGCGACGTCGGCGGCGCTCAGGGCGCGGCCGTTGCTGAACTTCACGCCCTGGCGCAGGGTAAACGTCCAGGTCTTGCCGTCGGCGCTGGCCTTCCACGCGGTCGCCAGCGACGGAATGATCTTGCCCTTGGCGTCCACCGTGACCAGCGTGTCGAGCACGTTTTCGAGGATCTGGAACGACGAGTACGCGGACGTGACGTGCGGGTCGAGGTTGGCGGGTTCCTGCGTCCACGCGGCCTTCAGGATGCCGCCGCGCACCGGGGTCTGGGCATGCGCCGCGCCGAGCAGGATCACGCCGAGGGACAGGGCCAGGGTCAGGGATCGTTTCATTTCAGGACCTCCAGGGAACTCGAATCGGGCTGTGGCTGGGCGGACGGGTTGACCGTTTCCCAGTCCCACACGGTCTTGCGGATGTTGATGACCTGCACGGTGTCGTACTCGTGCACGTCGGGGTGGTTCAGGTACCGCTGCGTGAAGTCGAAGAGGCCGCGCAGATCCTGGTGCATGGATTCCACGACCACGTTCTTCTGCCCCAGGCCCACGCCCAGGTAGCAGACCTCGCTGGCCTCCTCCATGCGCGTGCAGAAGCGCTCCAGGGCGTCCGGGCGGATGCGGGCGTAGGTGGTCGCCAGGATCGGCACGCCCAGGCTGATGGGATCGGCCACCGCGATGATGCGTACCGATCCCGAATCGGTCAGGGCGTTGACACGGTTGCGCACCGTGCCCTCCGTGACGCCGACCTGCCGGGCGATTTCCCGGAACGACGTCCGGCCGTCGGCGCGCAGGAACCGCAGGATCTTCCAGTCCAGATCATCGAGCGAGAGCATGTCCCTCCTGGGTGGCGAGTGATGAAGTGCGCTGTTCGTATGGCCAAAGAATACGCGATCCTTCGACAGATTTCAAAATTTGTATGCAATGCGTAGCAGAACAGGGTCAGAACTGAGGATGGCGGTCCGGACCGGCCCCGGTGGAGGGCCGCGCCAGACGCGACGGACATGAAGTGGTTTGTAGCCGAACGACGCGCGTCACGTGCCCGGTGGCCATTCCGATTGGACAAGCTCGACGACAGTTGTCTACGCGAGTGGGCTCGGCTGGACCCGCTGGGCCTTGCGCCGACTTCATGATGTCGTTAGGATCAATCAAACGGTTTGAGAAGATCAACCAGGAGGCCACGGTGACCCAAGCCACCAGGGACGTTCCGCGCTACCTCATTCAGTCCGCCGCCCTCACACTCGAAGTCCTGCTGGTGTTCGGCCGCCCGCCCTACCGCTACACACCCTCCGAGATGGCCCAGCAGCTCGACCTGGACCGCAACCAGGCGTTCCGCTGCCTGCGGACCCTCCAGCACGTGGGCTTCATCCGGATGGACGAGGACGACCGCTTCGTGCTGACCACGCTCGTCGATCAGCTGGCCGCCGCGTCTCAGCCGCAGCCGACCTTCGTCAGCGCCGCGCAGCCGTTCATGGACGAGGTCTCGCAGTCCACCGGCGAGACCGTCAACCTGTTCGTGCTGGACGGCGACCAGATGACCAGCGTGGATCACCGCGACGGGGTGCGCCCGGTGCGGCTGGTCACCGAGCCCGGCCGCCGCACGCCGCTGCACGCCGGCGCGTGTCCCAAGGCCGTGCTGGCCTACCTGCCCCCGGCGGAACAGGACGCCCTGCTGGCGCAGTTGCCGTCCCTGCCCCGCTTCACGCCCCATACCGAACTGGACCCGGACGCGCTGCGGGCCGAACTCGGCCTCACCCGATTGCGCGGCTACGCGATCAGCGACCTCGACATCGACGAGGAGGCCCGCGGGGTCGGCGCGCCGATCTTCAACGCGTCCGGGCACGCCATCGGCGCGATCAGCGTCGGCGGTCCGGCGTCGCGCATGACTCCGTCGCGGCTGGCGGAACTCGGCGACACGATCCGCTCGGCCGCGCAGCGCATCTCCCGGCAGCTCGGTCACAACCGGTCCCCATCGTTCCCCCTTGAGTGAGGTGGCAGCTATGAAACGACGCACCATGACGCTGATTCTCGGTACCCTTCTGGCCGGCGCGGCCGGCGCCCAGAGTGCCGACCCGAACGGCACCGTCACCTTCGTGACGACCGCGGACCCCACCTTCAACCCGTGGAGCCCGAACGCCTTCGTCGAGTCCAACCTGATCAACGAGCTGCTGTTCCCCGGTCTGACCCGCTGGGACAAGGACCTCAAGCCGGTGCCGGACCTGGCGACGTCGTGGAAGGCGTCCGCCGACGGCCTGAAGTGGACCTTCAACCTGCGCAAGAACGTGAAGTGGTCCGACGGGCAGCCCCTGACGGCCGACGATGTGGCCTTCACCTTCAACGACCTGGTGCTGAAGAAGGAACTCGGCGCCAACCAGGGCAGCACGTGGCGCAACTCGGTGACGAAGGTGAACGTGGTCAACCCCAGCACCGTCGAGTTCATCCTGTCGCGCCCGTGGGCGTCGCTGCCCACGTACCTCGCGTACTACGCGGGCATCCTGCCCAAGCACTCGTTCCAGGGCGTCACGGACCCGTGGAAGTTCACGGCCTTCAACAAGCAGAACCCGGTCAGCTCGGGGCCGTTCAAGATCTCGCAGGTGGTGTCCGGCGCGACGGTCCGCATGGTGCGCAACGACAACTACTGGGGCGGCAAGCCCAAACTCCAGGGCGTGACCTTCAAGGTCGTGCCGGACAGCAACGCACAGCTCGCGCAGCTGCTGTCCGGCGACGTGGACCTGATCGCCATCGGCAACCCCGAGACGGTCGACCGCGTCAAGAGCAGCCCGAACCTCGCCATCGACATCGCCACCGCGAACATCTACTACTTCGTGGCGCTCAACCAGGACGACGCTCGCTTCCAGGACGCCCGCGTACGCCAGGCGCTGCTGTACGCCATCAACCGCCCGGCCATGATCTCCAGCGTCCTGAAGGGCTACGGGCAGGTCGCCACCGGTCCCATCGCACCCATCCAGAAGACGTACTACAACGCCAGCGTCCAGCAGTACCCCTACGACCCCGCCAAGGCCAAGGCGCTGCTCGCGCAGGCCGGCTGGAGACCCGGCCCGGACGGCACGCTGATGAAGGACGGCAAGCCCTTCGTGATCAGCATGCCCACCGCGTCGTACCAGCAGCTCGTGCCGATCTCGCTGCTGGTGCAGCAGTACTGGAAGGACATCGGCGTGAAGGCCGAGATCAAGACCATGGACTGGAACTCGTACATCCAGCAGGTGATCGTCAAGCGCGACTACCAGGCGTCTGCCGCGTGGTGGTCCACCCCGGCCGACCCGGACGTGCTGCCGTACTACGACTCCTCGGCTGCGAACGTGGGCAACAACATCCCCAACTACAAGAACCCCAAGCTGGACACGCTGCTCGAGAACGGCCGCAAGGCCAGCAGCCAGCTCGCCCGCCGCGTCGTGTACAACGAGGCGCAGGCGCTGATGGCCAAGGAGCTGCCGTACCTGTACCTGTGGTACCCGCAGAGCATCACCGCGTACAACAAGCGCGTCCAGGGCATGCGCGGCATCACGCAGGCGGCCGATTTCCAGTACGCCAACGAGTGGTTCGTCACGAAGTAAGCGGACAGGGCGCCCACGCGGGCGCCCGTGTCCATGAGGTGCACTGATGCTGGGTTTTCTGGTTCGCCGCCTCGGGCAGGGCGTGCTCGTCCTCGTCCTGATCTCGCTGA
This sequence comes from Deinococcus metalli, assembly GCF_014201805.1. NCBI lineage: Bacteria > Thermotogati > Deinococcota > Deinococci > Deinococcales > Deinococcaceae > Deinococcus > Deinococcus metalli. The sequence continues at coordinate 271,471 of NZ_JACHFK010000004.1, forward strand.
TCACGTTCTTCCTGATCAACCTCGCCCCCGGCGGGCCGAGCGCCGCGTCGCGCTTCGAGACCACCGCCGAGGAACGCGCCGCGCTGACCAAACAGCTGGGCCTCGACCAGCCGCTCGTCAGCCGCTACGGGCAGTGGGCGGGCGGTGTGGTCCAGGGAAACTTCGGCGTGACCCTCAACGGCGGGCAGCCCATCGGCCCGATCCTGCGCCAGCGGCTGGGCAACACCGCGCAGCTGGGGCTCTCGGCGCTGCTGCTGTCGGTGGTGATCGGCATTCCGCTGGGCATCCTGACCGCCATGCGCCGCAACTCGGTGCTCGACCACGTGGTGAACGCCATCACCACGCTGGGCATGAGCATCCCGGACTTCTGGACCGGCATCATGGCCATTTTGCTGTTCTCGGTGGTGTGGAAGGTGCTGCCGTCGTCCGGGCTGTACGACGCGAGCGCGGGCTTCTCGGCGGTGGGATGGCTCCAGCACATGATCCTGCCCGCCGGCGTGCTGGCCTTCGTGATGCTGCCGAACCTGGTGCGCTTCACCCGCTCGTCGCTGCTGGAGGTGCTGGGCATGGATTACCTGCGCACCGCCCGTGCCAAGGGTCTGAGGGAGCAGCGCGTGATCGGCAAGCACGCCCTGCGTAACGCCTTCGTGCCCATCGTGGCGATGGTCGGCCTGATCCTGCCGGCACTCCTGAGCGGCTCGGTGATCATCGAGAGCGTGTTCGGGCTGCCCGGCATGGGCCGCCTCGCGGTGGACGCCGCGCTGGGCCGCGACTACAACACCATCATGGCCGTGACGCTGGTGGCCGGGGCCGTGGTGATCGTCACGAACCTGCTCGTGGACCTCACATACTCGCTGGTCGACCCGAGGATCCGCCATGACTGAGGCGCGTGAACTTGCCACGCCGACCGCCGCGCCGCGCCGGGTCCAGCGCCGGGCCGGGCTGGTCGCCCGGCTGGTGCGGCATCCCGTCGGGGCACTCGCGCTGACCGTGCTGGCGCTGCTGTACCTGACCGCATTCCTGGGGCCGCTGGTGTACACCGCGTCGCCCATCACCGCCGATCCGCTGAACACCACGGCCGGGCCGTCGGCGCAGCATCTGCTGGGCACCGACGAACTCGGTCGGGACGTGCTCGCGCGGCTGATGTACGGCGGGCGCATCACGCTGATGATCAGCGTCATCTCGATGGTCGTCGCCCTGACCATCGGCTCGCTGGTGGGCGCGCTGGCCGGCTACCACCGCGGCTGGCTGGAGACCACGCTGATGCGCGTCGTGGACACCTTCATGGCGATCCCCAGCTTCTTCCTGATCCTCGCGGCGCTGGCGGTGCTGGGCAACAGCCCGCCGGTGGTCGTGATCGTCGTGGGCCTGGGCTTCTGGCCGCAGGTGGCCCGCATCGTGCACGCCGAGGTCACCAAGATCCGCAACTTCGACTTCGTGGAAGCCGAGCGTGCGCTGGGGGCGTCGAGCAGCCGCATCATCTGGCGGCACATCTTCCCGCAGGCGCTGCCCGCCACAGCGGTGCTGACCACCCTGGGCATCGCGTGGTCGATCCTGACCGAGACTGGCCTGAGCTACCTAGGCCTGGGCATCCAGCCGCCGCTGGCGTCGTGGGGCAACATGCTCCAGAACGCCCAGACGTACTTCTGGGTCAAGCCCGCCCTGGCGGTGTACCCGGGGCTAATGATCGCGGTGGCGGTGCTGTGTTTCAACCTGATCGGCAACGTGCTGCGCGACCTGACCGACCCGAGGAGCCGGTGAGCGCCGCACCGGCGTGGTGGACGGCGCTGCGCGCCGAACTGGCCCCGCTGCTGCCCGGCCTGCGGGTGGCGGTGTACGCCTCGGGCGGCGCGCCGTACCACCACGCCGCGCTGGTCGCCCAGTGGGGCGGCGTTCCGGAGCCCCTGAGTGCCGAGCGCATCCAGGCCGGCGCCCTGGCCGGATACGACGTGCTGGTCATGCCCGGCGGCGGTCTACTGGGCATGGGCGGCCTGCTGGCGGCGCTGGGGGTCGAGGGCAGTACCCAGATACGCGAGTGGGTGGCCGGGGGCGGCATGTACGTCGGCTCCTGCGCCGGTGCGTACCTGCCGGCCCGCGTGCCCACGAGTTTTGCCGAGCAGCACCCGGCCATCCTCCCGCTGCACCTGCTGGACGTGCCCCTCGCCAACGGCGCCGACGGTGGGCTGGGCGGTCTCGACTCGCCCGGCGTGGGCGTGCTGCATGCCGCGGTCAGCGCCCCGACACACTGGCTGACGCGGGGCCTGCCCCCGCACTTCGAGGTCGTGCACTACAACGGGCCGTGCTTCACTCCAACGGTCGGCTCGGACGTGGCCGCCGTGACACGAGTGGAGGCCGCTGGAGAGGCCTTCACTCCGTGGGAACGCAGCCTGCCGGGCGACGCCCCGGCGCTGGTGGACACGCTGATCGAGTCCCGCGCCGCGAACGTCGTCGCCGGCCCCTTCGGAGACGGCACGGTGGTGCTGTTCGGCTCGCACCCCGAGTTCGGCTTCGACGCGCTTCAACTCGGCTGGGGAGAAGCGGCCCGGCTGTTCGGCAACGCGCTGCTCTATCAGTCCGGACGCCGGCGCCGGGCCGAGCCGTCTGTCTCTGTGAGCGCCATGACCACCGACCTGACGGACGTGGCGGATGCGCTGAGCACCGCCTCCCAGCGTTTCCAGCGCCTGACGACCCTGGCCCCGGACCTCAGTGGGGCGCCGGCCTTCTTGGGCTCCACTCCCACCGCCCTGTGGACGGCGGCGCTGAGCGAGGCCGCCACCCTGAGCGCCGACACGGCCGAGTACGTGATGGCCCTGACCACCGTGCCGACCGCGTACGGACCGTGGCTCGACTCGCCGGCCGCGCCGGGACAGGACTACGGCTTCGTGGGGCTGCGGCAGCTCGCCGCGCAGATCCTCAGCCTGCTCGATCAGGCCGAGGAGCACCTGCGGTCTCCCCCACCGCCGGTGACGTCGCCGTACGGCGAGTGGGATCGGCACCCGTACCATCTGCTCGCCAGTTCGTACCTCAGCGCCGCGGGCCTGAGCGCGTCCGCCAGCCTCGCCGCCGGCACCCTCGGCACCCTGTCCGGCACCGACCGTCCACCACCCCACCCGATGTTCCGCCCCCTGTGGACCAGCCCCGAGAGGAAAGACCATGACTGACGTGAAAGACAAAACGGCCCCGCAAGACGCCCCCATGCAGCAGAAGAACTACACCGGCTACAAGTCCTTCTCGTACCTGGAGCCCGGCAAGGATTACAAGGTCTACCCGCTGGCGCAGGAACTGAACCGCGTCCAGAGCCGCCGCCCCGAGGTCACGCCCGAGCAGGAGGCCCGCGTCCGGCGCCTGTTCCAGGAGCAGCTGATGATCTCGCTGCACGACCACTGCTTCGTGGCGCCCGAGGACCTCAGCCAGTTCCTGGAATTCCGTCGCTGGGGCCGCGATTTCACCGGCTACGAGGGCCTGAGCGTGTCGGGTCTGGACGCCGTGTTCGACAACCTGATGAACGGCACCGCGATGATCACGTCGCGCGGCGGCTGGAAGTGGGACGACATCATCTACGACCTCGGGATGCGCCTGTCGGACATCGCGCACCAGGACATGGTCGTGCTGTGCCGCACCACCGAGGACATCGTGAACGCCAAGAAAAACGGGCAGATCGCGTTCATCGTGTCCATCGAGGGCGCGGCGATGATCGAGAACGAACTCGACCGCCTGGACATCCTGTACGGACTCGGCGTGCGCTGCCTGGGCATCGCGTACAGCGAGGGCAACCAGCTCGGCGGCGGCCTGAAGGAGCCGCGTGACGGTGGCCTGACCACCTTCGGGCGGCAGGCCGTGAAGCGCATGAACAAGCTCGGCATCGCCATCGACGTGAGCCACTCCGGCGACCAGACGGCCCTCGACACCATCGAGGTGAGCGACAAGCCGATCTTCATCACGCACGCAGGCGCTCGGGCGCTGTGGAACTCCAACCGCCTGAAGCCCGACGACGTGATCCGGGCCTGCGCCGCGAAGGGCGGCGTGATCGGCATCGAGGCCGCGCCGCACACCACCCTGACCGAGAAGCACTCGCGGCACACCATCGAGTCGTTCATGGAGCACTTCGAGTACTGCGTGAACCTCGTCGGCATCGACCACGTGGCCTTCGGCCCCGACGTGCTGTTCGGTGACCACGTCGGTCTGCACGACGCCCTGACCGAGGCGCTGTCCATCGGCGCGTCGCGCGGGCACCTGAGCTACGACAAGGTGCCGTTCGTGGACGGTATCGAGAACCCCGCCGAGGCCTTCCCGAACATCGTCCGCTGGCTGGTGGCGCACGGCTACAGCGACGAGGACATCGGCAAGGCGGTGGGCGGAAACATCATGCGCGTGCTGAAGGAGGCGTGGTACAAGTGAGCCGCCGCGTCACCGTGAACGGCGTGGAACTCGTGTACGAGGACGGCGGCCAGGGCACGGCCATCGTGACCCTGCACGGCGGGCCCGGCATGGGCAGCCGCGCCGGCGACTGGGCCGCGTTCCAGCCGCTGACCGACTCCTACCGTCTGGTCTCTTACGACCAGCGCGGCAACGGCGAGTCGGGGGCCGGCGAGCCGTACTCGCACGCGCAGTTCGTGTCCGATCTGGAGGCCCTGCGCGTGGAACTGAAGCTCGGCAAGATCGTGGTGCTGGGCGGCAGCTACGGCGGCTTTCTGGCGCTGGAGTACGCGCTGGCCCACCAGGAGCACGTCCACGCGGTGATCCTGCGCGACACCGCCGCCAGCAACCGCTTCCAGGGCACCAGCATGGACCGCGCCATGAGCAGCGGCTTCCCGATGGATCAGGAGCGGCTGGAGCGCCTGTTCGCCGGCAAGGTCGCCAGCGACGACGAGTTCCGCGAGAGCTTCGCCATGATCCAGCCGCTGTACACCGTGGAGCGCGACCCGGCCGCCGAGGCCGAGCGCCTGGCGCGCATTCCCTTCCGGTACGAGACGCACAACTGGGCCTTCAGCCGCAACCAGCCGGACTACGACCTGACCGGCCGCCTGCACGAGATCGGGGTGCCGGTGCTGGTCACGGTCGGGCGCGAGGACTGGATCACGCCGCTGGAGGCCTCAGAAGAGCTGGCGGCAGGCCTGCCGAACAATGAGTTCGTGGTGTTCGAGCACAGCGGGCACTCGCCGCACATCGAGGAACGCGAGCGTTACCTGGGCGTGGTGCGGGACTTCCTGGCGCGGCACGTGCCGGCCCCCGCGCCCGCACGACGGCGGACCCGGTCGTTCAGCCGATCACGCCGGAGGAACGCGCCCAGCGCGCCCGGACCGTCTTCGAGCACCTGCCGGCGGGCACGGACGCGGCCGTGCTGTTCGACGACCAGTTCATCCAGTACTTTGCCAGCTTCGCGTTCCACGCGACCGAGCGGCCTATCGCCCTGCTGATCCTGCCCGGCGGGGAGCGGCACCTGTTCGTGCCCCGTCTGGAACGGGAGCACGCGCAGACCTTCGCGCAGGCCGAGCGCGTGGTGGACTACCCCGAGTACCCCGGCGACGTCCACCCCATGCAGCGCCTCGCCGTACACCTGAAAGCCCTGGGGCTGGATCGCGGCCGGATCGGCGTGGACCACGACGGCTACCCGGCCGTGATGGGCTACAGCGGGCCGCCCGTCAGCGAGGTGCTGCCGGACGCGACGGTGCTGCGGGTCTCGCCGGGGATCGACGAGCAGATGGCGCTCAAATCGCCGGCGGAACTCGCGCTGATCCGCGAGAGCGTGCGCTGGGGCGACCACGCCCACCGCCTGCTCCAGAAGTACACCGAGATCGGCGCGAGCGAGACCGATGTGGAAGCGCGCGCGACCCGCGAGGCGACCGCCGCCATGGTGGCGGCCATCGGCGAGCAGCGCCGCACCCCCAACCGCTGGCTGAGCGGCGCGGTCGCGCTGTACCGCGGGCAGATCGGAGCGGCCAGCGCGTTGCCGCACGCCATGACCAGCGGCGTGCGCTTCCAGGCCGGCGACACCCTGGTGACCGGTGCCGGAGCGGGGGTCGGGGGCTACCTCAGCGAACTCGAACGCACCATGTTCATGGGCGAGCCCACGGCCGAGCAGCGCACCTTCTTCGCGCACATGCTGGCGCTCCAGGACATCGCCTTCGAGGCCCTGAAGCCCGGCGCGACATGTGCCAGCGTGGACGTCGCGGTGCAGGCGTACATCGACCGCGAGGGCCTCCAGGCGTACTGGCGGCACCACGTGGGGCACGGGCTGGAGCAGCGCATCCACGAGGCCCCGTTCCTCGACCGGGGCGACGCGCGCGTGCTGCGGCCCGGCATGGTGCTGAGCGTCGAGCCGGGGCTGTACGTGCCGGGCCTGGGCGGCTTCCGGCACTCGGACACCATCCTGATCACGGACAGCGGTATGGAGATCCTGACGTTCTACCCGAGACAGCTCGACGACCTGATCATCGGCTGAGCGGGAATGGGGGCACGGCGGCCGAGGGGAGCATCCTCCGGCCGCCGTGCCCTGTGTCGTGAAATCAGCCCGGCGGCGGGCGGCGGTCCAGCAGCAGGGCAGCGCCCAGCAGCGCGGCCGGCACCAGACCGTACGCCACCTGCAGGTCCAACCGGTCGGCCAGCGCCCCCAGCGCCAGCGGAGCGAGCAGGATCGCCACGCCGACCGCCAGCGTGATCCGCGTGCTGGCGAGGTCCTGCGCGTCCGGCGCGGCTGCCAGCGCCAGCGACAGGCCCAGCGGATACAGGTTCGCCACGCCCAGTCCCGTGACGATCAGACCCGCCGCCCGCCACCCGGACACCGGGGCCAGCCAGAACACGGTGAAGCCGGCGGCCGTGACGGCCAGCGCCGCGCCGATCACCTGGGGCGTTGAGGCCCGCACCCGGCGGATCACCACGCCTCCCAGCAGCCGACCGGCCAGCAGGGCGAGCAGGTACGCGCTGAAGGTCCGGGCCGCCGCCTCCGGCGCGAGGCCGCGGGTGGTCAGGTAGGCGGCGCCCCAGAAGGACAGCCCCCACTCGACCGTCACGATGGCGAACACCAGACCCCAGCTTCGCCAGAAGGCGCGTGGCAGGGGCTGCGATGGACGGCCGGAAGCAGGAGCGGCCGCGACCTCCGGTCGTGTGCCCGGTCTCCACACCGACAGCGCCACGGCCGCGAGCACCGGCAGCAGCAGAGCGGCCCGCCAGCCGGCGCCGGCCTGCTGAAGGGTGCCGATCAGCCAGCCGGCGGCGCTGCCGCTGACGCTGGACACGATGCCCGCCTCGACGAGCGCGGTGCGCTGGTGGGCCGCGTCCCGGTCGGCCAGCAGCGTCTGCGCGGTGGTGACCAGCACCGTGGCGCCCACGCCCAGCACGGCGGCGGCCAGCAGGCTCAGCACCGGGCTGTGCGCGGCCGCGAGCAGCGCGAGCGCCAGCCCGGTACCCAGCGCGCCCAGCCGGACACTGCCGGCGCGGCCCACCCGGGCGGTGAGGCGCTCGCCCGCGGCACCAACGGCCACTGCTCCGGCAGCGAACATGGTCGCGTGCAGGCCCGCCAGCGCGTAGTCGAGGTGCAGTTCTGCACGCAGGAACGGCACGGCCGGCCCCAGCAGGGCGACGGCATAGGTGTACAGCGCGAAGCCGGCGTACCCGAGCCCGGCCTGACGGTCGCGGGTGAAGGCCGGGGTGTTCAGGTCAGTCCTGCCCGCGCAGCCGGGGATCGAGGACGTCGCGCAGGCTGTCGCCGAGCAGGTTGAAGCCGAGCGACGCGACCAGAATGGCTAGGCCGCTGAACACCGCCGGCCACGGTTGCAGCGTCAGGTACGAGCGGGCCTCGGACAGCATCAGGCCCAGGCTGGGGGTGGGTGGGCGGGTGCCCAGGCCGAGAAAGGACAAGGACGCCTCGACCAGGATGGCGGTCGAGAGGGCCAGCGACGTCTGCACCAGCAGCACGGCCACGATGTTCGGCAGGATGTGCCGGAAGATCACGCGGCCGTCGCTGGCACCCAGGGCCTGCGCGGCGCTGACATATTCGCTGGACTTGAGCACCAGCGCCGGGGCGCGCAGCAGCCGGGCGAAGGTCGGGATGTACACGATGCCGATGGCGAGCGCCGAATTTGCCGGCCCCGGCCCGATCACCGCGACGATGCCGATGGCGAGCAGGATCACCGGGAAGGCCAGCAGCACGTCCATTACGCGCATCACCACGCGGTCGAGCAACCCGCCCACGTACGCGGCCAGGATGCCCAGCGTGCCGCCGATCAGCAGCGCGATCCCCACCGCTCCGAAGGCCACGCCCAGCGACGAGCGGTAGCCGTACAGCAGCCGGGCCAGGGTGTCGCGGCCGAATTGATCCGTGCCGAGCAGGTGCCCCGCCGACGGGCCGCTGAGGCGGTGCAGGATGTCCTGCCGGAAGGGATCGACCGGCGCCAGAGGACCGGCGAACACGCCCAGCACGAGCACCAGCACGCTCAGCACGAAGCCCAGGCGCCCCAGCGGGTCGCGCCACAGCCGGGCCAGCAGGCCGTTTGAGACACGCCGAATGGGGACCGTCTCCGGCTGCGTCGCGGCGCTCACCGATACTCCACGCGGGGATCGACGGCCGCGTACAGCAGGTCCACCACGAAGTTGATCAGCACGAAGCCGGCGGTGACGACCAGGATGGCGCCCTGCACCAGCGCGTAGTTGCGTTCATTGATGGCGCCCACGATCAGGCGCCCGAAGCCGGGGATGGCGAAGACCTGCTCGACCACGATGGCCCCGCCGAACAGGTAGCCGGCCTGGATGCCCAGCACCGTCAGCAGCGGCACCATGGCGTTACGCAGGGCGTGGCGGTACAGCACCCGGCGCTCGGACAGGCCCTTGGAGCGCGCGGTGCGGATGAAATCCTGGCCCAGCACCTCCAGCAGCGACGAGCGCAGGATGCGGATCAGGCCCGCGAGCAGCGGCAGGGCGAGCGCGATGACCGGCAGCACCAGCCGCGACACGTGGCCCAGCGGATCGGTGGTGAAGGGCACGTAGCCGATGGTCGCCCAGTCCGGCGCGACCACGAACGCCACGTAGATGAACAGCGTGCCGAGCCAGAACGCGGGCGTGGTGATCCCGGCGATGGTGAAAAAGCGGATGGTGCGTTCCACGCCGGAGTTGCGCCACGACGCGGTCAGCAGGCCCAGCGGCACGGCCAGGACGCTGGCGAGCAGCAGCGGCAGCACCGTGAGCTCCAGCGTGACCGGGAGCCGCGCCAGGATCTCCTGGCTGATCGGCGCGCCGGTCCACACGCTCTTGCCCAGGTCGCCGCGCAGCACCCCGGCCAGCCAGCCGCCGTACTGCGTGAGCAGCGGCTGGTCCAGGCCCAGGGTGTGGCGCATCTGGGCGATCTGCTCGGGCGTGACCTCGGTGTTCGCGCCGAGCAGGATCTGCACCGCGTCGCCCGGGATCAGGCGGATCATCAGGAACACCAGCACGGACACGCCCAGCAGGATGACCAGCAGATCGACCAGCCGTCTGGCGGCGTAGCTCAGCATGGCCGCACAGATCCGGCAGTCATTCCTTGCTGATCCACGTGGTCTTCAGCGCCGCGAGCGAGCGGGTGGGATTGGGCGTGAAGCCCCTGACCTCGCTGCGGGCGGCCGAGTACAGCGCGCCGTAGGCGAGGAAGGCCAGCGGCCCGCGGCACGCCAGGGTCTTCTGGAGCTGCGCGTAGGTGCGGACGCGGCTGCCGTTCGAGGTGGTCGAGCGGCCCTGTTCGAGCAGCGCGTCCACCGCCGGGTCCTTGTACTTGAAGACGTTGGTGGAGCCGCCCGACACGACCGTGCGGTACAGCTGGCCGTCGGGGTCGATGGAGCCGCCGTTCTGCGACACGAAGGCGTCGAAGTTGGAGTTGCGCCAGTTCTGGACGAAGGAGCCGAACTCCTGGATGTCGATCTTCGCGCGGAAGCCGGCCGGGGCGAGTTCGGCCTGCAACACCTGCGCGGTGTCGGCCACCGTCTTGATGGTCGAGAACGTCAGGATCGAGAAGTCCACGCCGTTCGGGTAGCCGGCCTGCCGGAGCAGGTCTCTGGCCTTGGCGGGGTTGTAGCTGTAGCACGGGAAGTTGTTGACCGGCGTGGCGTAGGCCTTGAGCGCCGGCGGGATCGGGCCGCCGGGCTGGGCATCCCCGAAGTACACGCCCTGCACGATCTCCGGGCGGTTGATCGCGTAGTTCAGCGCCTCGCGCACGCGCGGGTCGTCGAAGGGCTTGCGGGTCACGTTCATGCCGAGCAGGCTGTACGCGAGGTCCTGCGAGCGCAGCAGCTGCACGCTGCGGGCGCCCTTGAGGGTCACGGCGACGCTGGCGTCGATGTTGGGCAGGAACTGATACGTGCCGCTCTGCAGACCGAGCTGCCTGGTCGAGGCGTCCGGGACGATGTTGAACTTCAGGCCGTCGAGATACGGCTGGCCCTTGGCCCAGTAGCTGGGGTTCTTGTCGAGCAGCAGCGCGGTATCGGGAATCCACTGCTTGAGCACGAAGGGCCCGGTGCCGACCGCCGCGCGCTGGAGGTTGCCGCCGCCCTCGACGTACTTCTGATCCACGATGGCGATGGTCGCCACCTCGCTCAGGAAGGGCGCGTAGGGCTTGCTGAGGGTGAACGTGACCTGCGTGGGACTGCTCGCCTTCACGGACGTGACGGACGCGAGGCGGCTGGCCAGCGGCGAGGCCGTCTTGGAGTCCTTGACGCGGTTCATGGAGTACACGACGTCGGCGGCCGTGAAGGGATCGCCGTTGTGGAACTTCACGCCGGAGCGCAGCGTGAAGGTGTAGGTCAGGCCGTCGTCGCTGCGGGTGTACTTGCTGGCGAGCAGCGGGCGGATCTTGAGCGCCGGGTCGATGTCGAGCAGGCCCTCGTAGATCTGGCCGGTCACCACGAAGGTCGAGAACGCGGTGGCGACGTGCGGGTCGAGGCCCACCGGCGACTGGTCCACGGCGAGCTGGAGGGTGCCCCCGCGCGTGACCTGCTGCGCCGAGGCGGTGACCAGGAGCATGCTGCTGACGAGGGCGGCTCTCAGGAACGTTTTCATGTCCTTCCTCCTGCCCGCAGGGGTGACACGGGCATAGACCACTGGTGCGATTGGTGCGACGAGAGGAGTGTAGTAGGTTCCATTCTGGTATTCAACTGGTATAGTCGTGGTATCAGGACGCTTCGCCGTGCCCCACCCGGACGGCTCCATCAGGAAGGTACTCCACCGTGACCCAAGGCGCTGTGCTCCACGACGACCCGTTCCCTGCTCCCCTCTCCACCCGGGCGGCCGCGTGAGCCGCGCGCCGCGCGTGCTGGGCCTGATGACCGGCACCAGCGTGGACGGCATTGACGCCGTGCTGGTGGAGCTGCCCGGCTGGCCCGCCCTCGGCGACTCCGGAGGGCCGCCCCTTCTGACCGCGCCCGTGCCGCGCGTCACGGTGCTGGAGCACCGCTACACGCCCTTCCGCGACGACCTGCGGACCGCGCTGCTCGCTGCCGGCCGGGACGAGGCGCGCACCAGCGACATCACCCAGGCGCACTTCTGGCTGGGCGAGGTCCTCGCGGACGCCGCCGCGGACCTTGCTGCGGACGCTGACCTGATCGCCAGCCACGGGCAGACGGTGCACCACATCCCTGCACCGGACGCCGCGCGCGGGTGGCACACGCGCTCGACCCTCCAGATCGGCGAGGCTTCTGTGCTGGTCGAGCGCACCGGCAAACCGGTGATCTCGGACTTCCGGCCACCGGACATGGCCGCCGGCGGGCAGGGCGCGCCGCTGGTGCCCTTCGCCGACCGCATCATGTACGCCGAGGACGGCGTGCGCCGCGCGGTGCACAACCTGGGTGGCATCAGCAACCTGACGTACCTGCCTGGCCTGGACGAGCGCGGCGTGATCGCCTTCGACACCGGCCCCGCCAACGCCCTGATCGACGAGGCCGCCGGGCTCTTTCACCGCCGCTACGACGACGGCGGCCGCCTGGGCGCGCGCGGCTACGTCGCGGACTCCCTGATCGGCACGTGGCTGGACGACCCGTACCTGCTCGCGCCCCCGCCGAAGTCCACCGGGCGCGAACGCTGGAATCTCCAGGGCCTGCCCGGCGTGTTCGAGCTGAACCCCGAGGACGTCGCGGCGACCGTCACGGCCTTCAGCGCCCAGACCATCGCCCGCGCGTACCAGCAGTTCGTGCTGCCGCTGGGCCTGGATGAAGTGGTCGTGGCCGGGGGCGGCGCGCTGAACCCCACCCTGATGGCGCAGTTGCGCGCCGCCCTGGCGCCGGTTCCGGTGCTGACCTTCGAGGAACGCGGCTGGAACTCCGGCGCGCGCGAGGCCGCCGCCTTCGCGGTGCTGGGCTACCACGCCTACCAGGGCTGGCCCAACACCCTGCCCGGCACCACCGGCGCCCGTCACGCGGTGATCGCCGGCAAACTGTCGCGGCCCGCCCCAGCCGGGCGCTGAGGCGCGGGGCTCAGCCCGGCAGAGCGCCGGCCCACGCCAGCGCCGCCCGGCGGTCCAGCGGCCGCGAGAACAGGTAGCCCTGGCCGCGCCGGCAGCCCAGGGCGATCAGCTGGTCGCGCTGCGCGGCGGTCTCGATGCCCTCGGCGATCACCGGCACCCGCAGGGCCTGCCCCAGCAGCAGCACGGTCCGCACCAGGTCCGCGCTGACGTCGTCCTCACCGAGCTTGGCTATGAACGCCCGGTCGATCTTCAGGGCGTCCACGGGAAAGCGGTGCAGGAAGGCCAGGCTGGAGTGCCCGGTGCCGAAATCGTCGATCTGCACGTTGATTCCCATGTGCCGCAGCTCGCCCAGGGTGCGGGCGGCCTCCTCGACGTCCTCGACCAGGGCGCTCTCTGTGATCTCCAGCCCCAGCCGGGCAGGCGCCAGGCCGGTGCGGGCCAGCACGTCCTGCACGGTCCGCACGAACGATCCCCGGAACTGGCGCGGCGAGACGTTCACCTGCACGCGGCAGGTCCCCGGCACGCGCGCGAAGGTGCGGCACGCGTCCTCCAGCACGAAGGCGCCCAGACCCGAGATGATCTCCAGTTCCTCCGCCAGCGGAATGAAGTCCAGCGGCGACACCATGCCGAGCACCGGGTGCCGCCACCGCACCAGGGCCTCCATGGCGGACGTCTCGCCGGTGTCCAGGCACACGATCGGCTGGTACAGCACCTCCAGCTCGCCGCGCTGGGCCGCGTGCGGCAGGTCGCCCTCCAGGGTCAGCTGGCGCACGGCGTGGTCGTGCATGTCGGCGCTGAAGGTCGCTACCGCGTGGTGCGGATCGCGTTTGGCGCGGTACATGCTCAGGTCGGCGTCGCGCAGGATGTCGGCCGGCGTGGCGTGGTGCAGTTCTCCCGGCGCGATCCCGATACTGACCGTCACGCGCACCGCGTGCCCGTGGAGGCTGAACGGCGACTCCAGGGCGCGCAGCAGCCGGCCCGCCGCCGCCTGCACCTCCTCCAGACACGGCAGGGGCAGCCCGGTCATCAGGACGGCGAACTCGTCCCCGCCCAGGCGGCACACCAGGTCGTCGGGCCGCATGGTGGCCCGCAGGCGGCCGGCGAAGGCCTTGAGCAGTTCGTCGCCGGCGCTGTGGCCCAGGCTGTCGTTCACCACCTTGAAGCGGTTGAGGTCCAGGTACAGCACCGCGTACGCCGGTCGCCCGGAGCGCCGGGCGCGGGCCATCTCGAGTTCCAGGCTGGCGTAGAGCTGCGCGCGGTTGGTCAGGCGGGTCAGGCTGTCGTGCGTCGCCTCCCACTCCAGCCGCTCCTTGGCGCGCTGGCGCTCGGTCACGTCGCGCGAGCACGACAGGAACACGCCGGAATCGTCGCTGGCGATGCGGGACACGGTCGTGTCCAGCCACACCTCGTGGCCGTCCCGGTGCCACGCCCGCCAGCGCCGGGTCTCCGGGGCGCCGGGCTGCAGGTTCGCCAGGCTGCGGCGCGCATCCCGGGGCAGCACCGGCCACGGCGAGCGGCCCAGCAGTTCGTGGGGCGCGTAACCCAGCAGGGACTGCACGCTCGGGCTGAGGTATGTCAGGGTGCCGTCCGGCTCGTGCAGGCACACCAGGTCCGTCATGTGTTCGGCCAGCAGGCGGTACGTGGCCTCCTGCTGCCGCGCCCGCTCGTGCAGGTGGTGCCGTTCCAGCGCCTGCTGCAGGTACCCCGCCACGGACACGATGACCTGATAGTCCCAGTCCTGCAGGGGCGGGGCGTCGCGCAGGGTCTCCACGTTCAGCGCTCCGATCACCTCACCGTCCCGCACCAGCGGCACGCACAGTTCCGACGTGACCATGTCCTCAGCGCGCAGCACCACCGGATCGTGCACGGCGTCCTGGAGCCACTGCACCTCTCCGCTGCGGCAACATCGGCCCAGCACGCCCTGCGTCAGCGCGATGTGCTCGATGACCCGCGTGTAGCCCACCTGATGCTGCAACGTGGCCACGTCCCCCTCCAGCATGTACACGCTCACATGCGGGTATCCGAAGGTGCGGCTCAGGCCGTCCACGACCACCCGGATGGCCGCGCCCTGGTCCGGCGCGGCATCGAATCCGTTGCGCAGCTCGTGCAGCAGGTCCAGCGCCCGGCGCTGACGCTCGGTTTCCACCTGCACCCGGCGGCGTTCCAGGGCGCGGCCCAGCCACGTGCCCAGCGTCACCAGCGGGCGCAGGTCCCGCTCGTTCAAGCGCCGGGCGACGCTCTCCACGTTGAGCAGCGCCACCACTCGCCCGGCGTCCAGCAGCGGCACACAGATCTCGCTGACCACCCCCGGGTGCATGGGGTAGTAATGCGGGTCCGTTGCCACATCCTCGACCAGAACGGCCTGGGCGCTGCGAATCGACTGCCCGGCCACGCCGGAGCCCAGCGGGAAGTGCTGGATCCACTCTCCGTTTCCGGCGACCTCGCGCAGCGAGAGGCAATCACCGTTCACCAGGCCAATCCCGACGTGCTCGACCTCCAGCAGGTCGTGGACCGCGTCGATCACCTCCTGAAACAGCGCGTCCCGGTCGAGCGCGACGTCTAGCGCCCGCAGCGCCCGGTTGAGCAGCGCCAGTTCCCGCCGGTCCGCGACGGTCGCCGCTTCCGCGGTGCGGGCGTCCGGTGACCCGGTGGGCACGGGATGCACGTTGACCTCGTTCTGACCGGTCACAGCGTCATTCAATGGCGGAGGACTGGTGGAGTGGGCCGTCATGAACGAGCTCACGGTAGAGCAGCTCTTCTGTCAGGCCCCTTTCCGCGAGCGGCGACGATGTGAGAAGTCCCGCGTTTGTGTCGCCTTCCCCCGGACAGGACAGCTCGGCCTTGAGCCACCCCCCATGAACTCCGGTTCACGTGATTCCTGTGGCCTGTGAAGGTGGCGTCGGCATGCTGGGAGCACCCACACAGGAGGACGTATGACCCAACTGAAGAACCTTCAGGACCTGTACCTCGAACAGCTCAAGGATCTGTACTCCGCCGAAACCCAGCTCGTCGAGGCCCTGCCCAAGATGGAGCAGGCGGCCACCGACCCCAAACTCAAGGACGGCTTCCGCACGCACCTGGAACAGACCCGCCAGCACGTCAGCCGCCTGGAAAGTGTGTTCGCGGACCTGGGTGAGCAGCCCGGCGGACACACCTGCAAGGCCATGAAAGGCCTGATCGCCGAGGGCAGCGAGATGATCGAACAGCAGGCCGCCGACGCCGTGAAGGACGCCGGCCTGATCGCGTGCGCGCAGCGGGTGGAACACTACGAAATCGCTGGGTACGGCACCGTCGCGCGCTACGCCGAGGTGCTCGGCAAGTCACAGCATGTGGAAACCCTGCGTATGACCGAGAGCGAGGAGAAGAAAACCGACGCCCTCCTCACGGACCTCGCCGGCACGATCAACACTTCGGCGCTCAACGCCTGACGCGCGAGCCTTCGGCAGAGCGTCATTTAAACCAGCTGGGAGATTGCCTCCACACGGCGCATGACGTTGTGTCAGCAGGTACAGCCTCGCGCTGTGCCTGAACACTTCGGTACGTCGTCATCGCCACCACTAAACACACTGCCAGCCGACGTGACGTCACAGTCCGCCTCACTCCAGACGCCTGGGGTGGGGCGTCATGCTGTCCACATGGCATCTCGTGTCAAGGCTGTCCCCATCCCCGATTGGGACGGGCTGAATCCGACGATTACACCAGAACAGCTTGGTGTCGATCATCTCCAGGCGAATGCCTGCGGGGGTATTCGACGGCGGCGTGAAAAAGCCCCTCCCCGGATCAGACCCACGCCCCGGCCACGTTCCCATCAGACGTACCCCGATCACCGCTTCACAGACGACGATCTTTATCCCATTGGACTTGAGTCCGACGCTGGCTCTACTCCCAGAACGTTGATGCGGCATGTACCCTCGCGCCGAGGCGACTGAGGACACGGGCAAGATCCGGCGAAGGCTCACCCGGCTTCACGCCCCGATCGCCGGACCCGCGCCGCGCATAGATCAAGATTGTCTCAATTACACGGCCGTGGAGGTGGTTCGGCACGGCCGGGCTATCCTTCGGCGTGTTGACTTATCGCGTCGCTCCCCGCGCCGGAACGCGGGCCTCCACTGGCCGAGCCTGGGCATGAGCGCCCGGCCCGCCGTGCCACCACCGCCGCTCGTCACACTCAGCGAGGCGACCGATACCCCGATGCTGCTGATCGGCCGGGATGGTCACGTGTGGCACGCGAACGCGGCGGCCGGGCGGGCACTGGTGACGGACCCACAGACCCTGCACGGCCGGCCGCTGCACCGCGTGCTGCCCGGCCTGGACCTCGTGGAGGGCGCGGGCGTGGTGCCCGGCCCCGTGTCATGGACCGATCCCGTGGGTGGCGCGTCCGTGAACGCGACGGTGGTGCAGCTGGACGGCTGGAGCGCCGTGACGTGGCGCGACTCGGCGTACGACACGCTGCTCGCCGCGACGTGGGCCAGCGAGGCGCGGTACCGGGCTCTGACCGAGGCGACCCGCCAGTACGTGTGGACCAACTCCCCGGAAGGCGAGATGCGCGGCGAGCAGCCCGGCTGGGCCGCCCTCACTGGTCAGTCACCGGCGGAATACCAGGGCTTCGGATGGTCGGACCGGGTGCATCCGGACGACCGCGACCACGCCGTGAGAGCGTGGAACGACGCCGTGGCCCGCCGGGACCGGTACGAGGTCGAGCAGCGCGTGCAGGTGGGCGACGGCACCTACCGCCACTTTCTGGTGTGCGGGGTGCCGCTGCTGCACGACGACGGACGTATCCGCGAGTGGGTGGGGTTGCACAGCGACGTGACCGAACTGCGGCGGGCCGAGCAGGAACTGCGCCGCTGGAACGAGGACCTCGACCGGCGCGTCGCGGACAGCACCCGGGCGCTGCGCGAGGCGAACGCCGAACTGGACGCCTTCAGCTACAGCGTCTCGCACGACCTGCGCGCGCCGGTGCGCCACGTGCTCGGCTTCACGCAACTGTTGCGCCGCAGGGCACAGGATAAGCTCGACCCGGCCGAACAGACCCTGCTCGGCCGGGTGGAGACGGCCGCGCAGCACATGGGCAGCCTGATCGACGGTCTACTCTCCTTTGCCAAGCTCTCGCAGGCGCCGCTCAAGACGGCAGAGGTGCCGCTCGACCAGCTGGTGGACGAGGTGCGCACCGCGCTGCATCCCGAGCACGAGGACCGCGACGTGGAGTGGCAGGTCGCGCCGCTTCCCGCCGTGCGCGGCGACCGGCAACTCCTGAAGTTCGCCCTGATCAATGTGCTGTCCAACGCGCTGAAATACACCTCGACCCGCAACGTGGCCCGGATCGAGGTGGGCGCCACGCAGCACGACGGCGCCGTCACGCTGTGGGTCCGGGACAATGGCGTGGGCTTCGACGAGCGCTACGCCGACCAACTCTTCCGGGTGTTCCAGCGCCTGCACCACGCTGACGAGTTCGAGGGCCTCGGCATCGGGCTGGCGACCGTGGCGCGGATCGTGACGCGCCATGGCGGCCGGGTATGGGCCGAGGGGGCCGTAGACCGGGGCGCGACCTTCTACCTGGGCCTGCCGGGCGCGTGAGCTCGCCGCACCACGGCTGACCCTGGCTGTCACACTCGGTCCATGCTGCTCGTCCTGCACGCCGCGGTGACGTGGGTCCTGGTGGGGCTCATCCTGACGATCCAGGTCGTCCATTACCCCCTGTTCGCGCGGGTCGGAGCGGCCGGGTACGCCGAGTATCAGCGCGAGCATGTCACACGCATCACGTGGCTGGTCGCGCCGCTGATGCTGGCCGAACTCGCCACCGGGGCCGCCCTGGCGTTGCGGCCCCCTCCTACCGTGCCTGCCGCGTCCGCCGCGCTGGGACTGGCACTGATCGTCATGATCTGGCTCTCGACCGCCGCGGTGCAGGCGCCGGTTCACGGACGGCTCTCCCACGGCTTCGATGCGGCCCTGCACACGCGCCTGGTCACGTCCAACTGGGCGCGCACCGTGCTCTGGCTGGCGCGGGGCGTGCTGGTGGGCTGGTGGCTGTCTGTGGCCCTGACGTGAGGCCGGTCCGGAGCACGGGTGTGCGGCCTTCCTGCCGCCTGGACATGGACACGCGGGTTCAGCCCCAGCCGACCCTGTCTGCTGTCGCCTGCAATAGACGCGCCGCCCGCAGCAACTGACGTGACAAATCCCACGTCGCTCTGCACGATTTTGCCGTCTCAGACGAATTTTGCACGTTCATAGTTTCGTCAGAGTGACGCTTCCAAGATGGAGGTATGGCCACCACCTTTCCTCCATCTCCCCGCCATGACCGTCGCCATGTACGTTAACCACTTCCACGCCAATCCGTTCGGGCTGCTGCGGGACCAGCTGCGGTTCGCGCTCGGCCTGACCGACGCGGCCGGCGCGCTGGTCAGCAGCGTGGTCGTCGGGGCGGTGCTTCAGCCGGCGGACTTCACGATCAACACCGGCCTGTGGTGCATGTCCGCCGGCCTGGCGTGGACGCTGACGAAGGCGCCGGCGCACATCATTCCTCTGGAGCCGTACTCGCGCGCCCTGAGGGTGCCGGTCCTCGCGGCGGCCGTGTTCACGCTGCTACACGTGATCACCGGCACGCCAATCACACTGGGCTTCACGTGCGGGCTCGCCGCGCTGTGGTCCGTGTGCATGATGCTGGCCCGCGTGTTCTACCGGCGACAGAGTCCGCCACTGCTGGTCGGCGTGCTGCCCGGCGCGGAGGCGTCCGTGGTGGAGCACGACCTGATCCGCTACGTGCCGCTGGACCGGGCCACGGACACCAGCCTGAACACCATTGACGCGCTGCTGCTCGAGCCGTCGCGCCTGCCGGACAGGGGGTGGATGGAGGTCATGATGCACGCCCAGGCCAGCGGCATGCACGTGTGGATGCCGGCCACCCTGCTGGAGGAGCTGAGGGGGCGCGTGTCGCTGGAGTACCTGAACAGCGGGCAGATGACGCGCCGGCAGTTCGTTGCGCCGTACGCGCCACTCAAGCGCATCCTGGACGTGGCGGCGGTGGCGCTGCTCAGCCCACTGCTGCTGCCGATCATGGCCGCCGTGGCGCTGGTGGTGCTGCTGGACGCCGGGCGGCCGGTGCTGTTCTGGCAGACACGCGTGGGGCAGAACGGCGCGCCCTTCCGCATCGCCAAATTCCGCACCATGCGCCCGGACTCGGAGCGGCACGGTCAGGTCTTCGCCACGGCCGGGGACGCCCGCATCACGCGGGTGGGCCGCTTCCTGCGCAAGTTCCGCCTGGACGAACTGCCGCAGTTCTGGAACGTGCTGCGCGGCGAGATGAGCATCATCGGGCCGCGGCCCGAACAGCAGGCGTTCGTGGAGCAGTTCAACGAGAAGCTCCACCTGTACCCGGTGCGGCACTGGGTCAAGCCGGGCATCACCGGCTGGGCCCAGGTCACGCAGGGATACGCGGCGGACGCCGACGAGACCTACCTGAAGCTGCGCTACGACGTGTACTACATCAAGCATTTCTCCTTCTGGCTGGACGCCCGCATCGTCGCGAGAACGCTGTGGACGATGGCCACCGGCTTCGGCGCGCGGTGAGGCCGTGAGTCACGCCGTCGCCCACGCGGGCCGGGCGCTGGGCCGCCACGCGCGCCGCCCGCTGACACAGGCCGTGCTGGGCACGGTGCTCGGCCAGGGGCTGACGCTGCTGGCCACGCCGCTGCTGGCCCGGCTGTACTCACCCGCCGCGATCGGCGCGTACGTGGCGGTGTTGTCGCTGTGCCTGATCCTCGCGAGCGTCGCGTCCCTGAAGTTCGACGTGGCCGTGCAGCGCGCCGCGCCGCAGGACCTGCCGGCCACCGTCGCGGCGGCCCTGGGCAACACGGCCGCCGCGACCGCTGTGGCCACCGCCGCGGCGTGGGCACTGCGGGGGCCGCTGCACCTGGAGCAGCTGTGGTGGCTGGTGCCGGGGTACTGCATGGTCATGGCGGGACAGCAGGTCGTGACGGCCGTGCTGCTGCGCGAGCAGGACCACCGCGCCATCAGCTCGAACCGCGTGGCGGTGGCCGCGCTGATCGTCGCCGCGCAGGTGGGTGTGGGGCACGCCGCGCCGACCGCTGCCGGGCTGATCGTGGCGGACGTCGTGGCGCGGGCGCTCGCGCTGGGCTTCGCGCTGCGGCAGGCGGGCGCGCACGCCGGGTGGCGGCCGGCCGGTCTGGGCAGCTACGCCCGGATCTTCCGGCAGGACCGGGCGCTGGTGTGGTTCGCCACGCCCGCCGCCCTGCTGAACAGCGCCGTGGTGTACGCCCTGCCGGTGCTGCTCAGCGTGGCGTACCCGGCGTCGCAGGTCGGGTACGTGACCATGACCCAGAAGGTCCTGGGGCTGCCGCTGGCGCTGGTCGGCCAGGCAGTGGGGCAGGTGTTCACCGCCCAGCTGCTGCGACCCTCGGCCGAGCCCGGGCACGCGCACCGGCTGTTCGTGCGGCAGCTGCGGGTGCTGGGCGCGCTGGCGGTGCTGCTCGTGGCACTCATTCCGGTCGCCCCGGCACTGTTCACGGCGCTGCTGGGCCCCGCGTGGGCGCCCGCCGGGCAGGTCTACGCGGCGCTGGCGTGCGGATACGCGGCGCAGTTGCTGGTCAACCCGGTGTCGCAGGCCCTGAACCTCTACCGTGGCGAGCGCACCCAGCTGCTGTGGGACGGCGGCCGGCTGCTGCTGATCGCGGCGGTGTTCGCGGGGGCCGCGTGGATGCACGCGCCGCTGATGCACGTGCTGACGGCGTACACGGTGGTCATGACCGTGTCGTACGTGGTGCTGCTGCGGGTAATCGACCGCGTGCTGCGTGGGGCCCGCCCGTGACCGCCGAGGCCCGCCCCGCCCGCACGGACCTCGTGGTGATGTACGGCCTCGTCATCATGCAGGTGCTGTTCTACTTCGATGCGAGCGCGCTGCTCCCATTCATGAACGACGGCGTCAAGAACGCGGTCTCGATTGTCCTGCTGGCCGTGGTGGCGGTGCTGTCGCTGCTCCGCGCACAGAGCGGCTCACCGCTGCGCTTCGACCTGCGGCTGCTGCCGGTGCTGGGCTTCGTGCTGGCGTATGTGGTGGCGCTGGTCTTCACGCCGTACACCGATCTGCCGCAGTTCTACGCCGGCAAGATCAGCAAGCTGCTGCTGATCAGCGTGCCGTCCATCCTGGCGCTCAACTATGTCCGCTGGACCCCTGCGCTGGCCGGGCGGACCTTCGGGTTTTTCAACGCGATGCTGCTGGTGGTGCTGGCGGACGGATCGTACCAGCTGCTGCGCGGCGCCAGCTACGTGTCGCGCGACGAGTCGTTCGGGATCGACCCCATCAGCCTGGGGCGCGCAGCGGGCTTCTGCACGCTGTACGCGCTGGTCAAGATGGCCACCACGTCCGACATGCGCCGCCGGCACGCCGCGATGTACGTGCCCGCGCTGATGTTCTGCGGCAGCGTGATGTTCGCGTCGGGGTCGCGCGGTCCGCTGATCGCGCTGGCCGTGGCGTTCTTCAGCAGCGCGGTGCTGATCCGCACGGTGCGCTACCGCCTCCGGGTGCTGAGCTTCGCGGCGCTGGCCCTGCTGCTGGGCGTCGTCGGCGTGAGCTACCTGCTCCAGAACGACGTGGCCTCCACCGGGCGGGTGCTGTCGTTCCTGCAGGGCGACCTGAACGTGGACCGCAGCGCCGAGATCCGCAGCCAGATGTACCTCGACGTGCTCCAGGCCATCCCACAGCACCTGCTCGGCCTGGGGCAGGCGGCGTCGCAGGTGTACACCGCCTACGACCTGAAGTACCCGCACAACCTCTTCCTGGAGGTGCAGCTCGAGGGCGGCGTGGCCGTCACGGCGCTGCTGGTGCTGGCCATCGCGGTCGCGTACCGCACCAGCCGCCGGGCGGTGGGCGGCACCCAGGTGCTGGTGCCCGTCACGCTCACGTACTTCCTGGTGAACAGCCAGTTCAGCGGGGACATCTCCAGTAACCGCTTCGTCCTGCTGATGCTGGCCATTGCCGCCGTCAGCCACGCCGCGCCCGCCATGCGCGGCGCCCTGAGCAAGGAGGCCATATGAGCCCCAGCCCACAGCGCGTGTGTTCCGTGACCCACCTGGACGTCAGCGCGGTCAACGGCCCCACCAAGCACATGCTCGGCATCGCCACCGGGTTCTCGCGGCTGGACGTGGACGTCGAGCTGCTCGCCAGCGCGTCCGGCCGCCGCCCCGACTTCGGCGGCACCCTCACGGCCCTGGCGGACGCGCAGCCGCGCACGCCGGCCGACCACCTGCGCTACCAGCTGCGCGTGCTGACCCACCTGTGGCGCCGCCGCGGGCAGTACGACTGGATCTACGTGAGGGCCGGGTCGTTCATGCTCTCTCCCCTGTACGCGTGGCTGGCGCGGGCGCCGGTCGCCACGGAGATCAACGGCCTGCCGTACCTGGAGGGCCGCTTCCCGAAAGCGCTGGAGCAGCTGATCCGGCGCCTGTTCGCGTGGCAGGTGCGCCGCGCGGCCCTGTGCGCGGTCGTGTCCGCCGAGCTGCGACAGCTCGTGACGGCGCTGGGCCAGCCCCGCGTCCTCCAGGTGATCAACGGGGTGGGCGACGACGACCTGCCGCCCACCCCGACGCGGCGCCCGGCACCCAGCGGTCCGCACCGCCTGGTGTTCATCGGCGCGCTGCACGCGTGGCAGGGCGTGGACCTGGCCATCGAGGCCGTGCATCTGGCCACGCAGCGCGGCGCGGCGGTGCACCTGAAGGTCCTGGGCGACGGCCCGGAACGCGCGGCATTGCAGGCGCGGGTCGAGGACCTGGGGCTGGGGGAGCACGTCGAGCTGTGCGGCCACGTCGGCCGGGCCGAGGTGCACGCCGCACTGCGTGACGCGCACGTGGCGCTGGCGCCCTTCGTGCCGAACGAACGCAACCTGATGGTCGGGTTCTCTCCGCTGAAGATCTACGAATACCTGGCCTTCGACCTGCCGGTCATCACGACGCCGCTGTTCAAGGACCCCGAACTCATGGACGTGCTGGGCGACTTCGTGACGATCGTACCCGCCACCAGCGAAGCGCTCGCGCAGGCGATCGAGGAGCGAGCCGCCCGGCCGCTCCCGGCGCCCCTGGCCCGGGACTGGATCGCCACCCACCGCACATGGGACCGGGCCGCGCTGCACACCGCCGCCGCCATGCAGCTCACCCCCCCCACCCGCGAGGTGTCCGCATGACCACGACCGTTCCGCCTGTCCTGAGTGTCGTCATCGGTGTGCGCAACGGCCGGCAGCACATCACGGGCTGCCTCGACCAGATCTACGACCAGGGTCTGCGCCCCGAGGAGTTCGAGGTGATCGTCGCCGACGGCCGCTCCAGCGACGGCACCGTGGCCGAGATCGGCGCGTACGTGCGCGAACGCGGCATCACCAACCTGCGCGTGATCGACAACGAGCGGCTGACCCTGGCGGCGGCGTTCAACGAGGCCATCCCACACCTGCGCGGGCAGTTCATGGCGAAGGTGGACGCGCAGTCGCGCATTGGGCCGGGGTACTTCCGGGTGCTGATGGACGCGCTGGCCCGTCATCCCGGGGCGGCCGTGGCGGGCGGGCGCTTCGAACCCAGTGGAGACAGCACCGACAGCCGTTCGTGGGCACGGGTGTTCAACGACCCGTGGCTGGTCGGGCCGGCCCGCTACCGCTATGCCCAGGAGGAACAGTTCATCGACACCGTGTACCTGGGCGTGTACCGCACCGCCGTGATCCGGCAGGTCGGCGCCTTCGACGAGCGGCTGCTGCGTAGCGAGGACACCGACTACAACCACCGCATCCGCGCGCTGGGCCACACGATCGTGCTGGTGCCGCAGGCCGCCGCCACGTATTTCGTGCGCCGCAGCTACCACGACGCGTTCAAGCAGTTTCACGGGTACGCGTACTACCGCTACGCCTTCATCCGCAAGCACGGCATGCCCCTGACCATCCGGCAGAAGGCTCCCCTGGCGGGCTTCGCGGCGCTGCTCGCCCTGGCCGTGACAGCGCCGTGGTCGTGGCCGGCGCTGCTGGGCGCCGTGCTGGGCTACTGCGCCGTTTTCCTGTGGCGGGCCTCACTGAAACGGGGCGGCGAGGGCGCGCCGCTGCTGAAGGTCTTTCTGGTGTACCTCGTCGTGCACGCCGCGTATCTGGCAGGAAACGTCCACTACGTGGTGGCGTCGCTGCTGCGTGGGCGGCGGGTGACGTCCGTCTAGGACGCGTGCACCGGGGGCGCCGCGGCGTCCGATGAAGCGCGCTCCTGACGCTGGGCGGCCAGGCCGAGCAGCGTGAACGCGACGGCGGCCGTGCCGGGAATGGCCGTGAGGTGCGCGTCGTACAGCCCGGCGAAGGCCAGGGCCGGCAGGGCCGACCACCACGTCAGGGCTGCGAGCCGGCCCGAGCGGGATGTCAGGGGAAGCAGCAGCGTCAGCCAGTACAGGGCCGCGCCCACCGCGCCGGTCTCGGCCGCCATCTGCAGGGTGTCGTTGTGGGCGTAGTTCACGAGCTGTCGGTCGATGTTGGCGCCGACCCTGCGCTCCTCCGCGCGGAACCGGGGCGCCTCCCGCACGAACTGCCCCACGCCCACGCCGGTCACCGGGGACGCGGCCCACATCTCGCGGCCGTAGCGCCATACCGCCTGCCGGCCCGTTAGGAAACGCGTCCAGGAGTTCGACAGCCCGATCGCCGACTGGCGGGCCGCGAACTGCGCCTGTCCGGCCGGACTCAGGAAGTACGTGCCGGTGCCCAGCGCGGCCGTGAGCAGCGCCGCAGTCAGCAGCGCGCCGCCGCGGGGAGAGCGCCGCCACAGCCACACCACGCCGGGCAGCACCGTGGCGAGCAGTACGGCCGGGATGCTGCTGGAATCCGTCCGGAAATCGGCCACATGCAGGGCGACCAGCAGCGCGAGCAGCAGCGGAGTAAACCACCCAGGGCGCGTGAACAGCAGGGCGCTGCTCAACAGAGCCGCCACGGGAATCAGCAGGCCGCTGAAGTGGCTGGGATTGAAGTAAGGGCCGGTCAGCAGCGCGGGCCCGGCGCCGGGATAGTACGCGAAGCCCGGTACGCCCACGCCGCGGAGTTGCAGCCCCGCCAGCAGCAGTGCGGCGGCCCCGGTGGCGATCACGCCGCCCAGAACCGCGCGGCGGCGTGTGGGGGTGTCCGCGAACCCGTGCACGCACACGGCGGCGCCCACGATGGCCGTCCACGCACCCGCCCAGCGCAGCGCCTGCCAGTGGTCCGGCCCCCACGTGGTGCTGAGCCAGATCCACACCAGCAGCGCCGCCGCGGCGAGGGTCCACGCCGGATGGGTCGTGGGCCACCGCCCGCGCACCGAGGCCGCCAGGACCGCGCTGAGCACGGTCACGCTCCCCAGCGCCGCCAGGCCGTCCAGCCCCCAGCCCCCGGTGCTGCCCTGGGCGAGCACTGCCCACGCCACAGTCACCCCGGCCAGCAGCAGTGTCAGGACGTCGGGCAGGCCGCGCACGGCGCTCAGGAGCGACCCCGCACGCGACGCAGGCCGGCGTCGCACGGCCACACCACGTCGATGGCCCAGCAGCGCTCGTAGGCAGCGCGCGCCTCGGCGAAGCGAGAGAGTTGCTCGAGGTACCCCGCGCGCTCCAGCCACAGGCCCGCGTTGGCCGGATCGAGGGTCAGGGCCGGGTCGAGCAGCGCCACGGCGCGACCATAGCGCTCCTTGAAGGCGTACATGCGCGCATGCTCGAAGGGCACCGCCGCCCAGTGCGGACTGAGCTGCGCGGCCCGCGTGTACGCCACGTCGGCAGCGTGCTGGAGGGCGGGCGTGTCGCGGAAGAACCACAGGCTCCGGGCGGCCGTGGCGTAGCTGAGCTGCAGCGCGGCGTCGCGGGGACTGACCAGCGTGGCCTGCCGGCGCAGGGCGAGCGCCGCGTCGAAATCGCCGCGGCGCTGCGCGGCGTCGGCGGCGGCCGCCCGGCTCTGGCCGCGCCAGTCGGTCACGGCCACCACCAGCGGCACGCACGCCAGCAGGGCGCCGAGCATTGCCACCCACACGCGCACCAGTACATGCAGGGGGGAGACGGCGGCGCGCGCGGTCACGGCAGTGGACCGGACCCGGGGCCGGCGGACTTCAGTCGCCCGCGCCGCGCGGCGTGACCGGGGAGGTGGCGTTCTTCGCGGCGGAGTTGGCGAGGGCCAGGGTGGTCGGGTTGCTGATCGCGGACGTCAGGCTCTCGGCAGAGGTCACGGCCATGTCCGGATTGGCCGCGATCAGGGCGCCCACCTGGGCATCGGTCAGGACCTTGCCGCTGGCCGACTCCAGCACCGCGCGCGTGAGCAGGAGCGTCGGCGCGGGCTTGTTCCCGTACGTCAGGAGGTTGCTGAGCACCGCCGGCGACACCCGCAGGCTCTTGAGCAGCGCGTCGTAGGCGGGCGTGCCGGCCTTGACAGCCTGCAGAGCGGCGGGGTTCAGCGCGACGCCGCGGGCCTTGCCGATCAGCGCCAGCGCCGCGAAGCCGCTGATGGTGGACGTCTGGGCGGCGGCCACGGTGGTGACCAGCGCCGCCGTGGTCAGTAGCAGGGGGGTGAAGTTCATGCGCTCTCCTTGCCGCGGCCAGCCGCGTGACGATCACGGACCAGAGAGGCGTGACCAGGTGTTCACCGTAGCAAGTCGCGGCCCCCGAGGCGGAGGGTTTTTTCACGTCCTGACCGCCCGAACTGGGGGGGGCCTCCCCCCACTTATGGTAGATAATGCCGGGCGTGACCGAACCTCGGATGCAGGAGAACTCCTCGTGACCGCCCTGGGAGCCGACTCGGCTCCGCGCTCGCCGGCAGACATCGACCTCGTGCAGGTGTACGCGGCGCTGCGTCGCCGCTGGCCGGCGCTGCTGCTGATCCCGCTGCTGGTCGGTGGCCTGACTTTTGCCCTCGCGCGACGGCAGGCGCCGGTCTTCGAGGCCTCGACCAGCCTGATGTCCTCGATGCCCGACAGCAGCAACGCCATAGTGAGCGGCGCGTCGCTCACTGCGTCGCAATTGCCGCAGGGCGCGGTGGACGAGGTGATCCACAGCCGCGGCACCGTCACGCGGATCGACGAACTGCTCAGCGATTCGGACCTGTCGCCCGCCACGGTCGAGACCATCCGCAGCGACCTGGACAACGAGCTGGCGATGGAGCGCTTCAAGCGCATCACCGTGCGGTCCAAGCTCGACACCAACCAGCGCGGCGTGTATGAGCTGCGCGCCAGCGCGGGTACGCCCGATGCGGCCCAGCTGCTCGCGTCCAGCGCGGCTCAGGCGCTGCTGGAGTGGGACCTGCGCCGCGCTCAGGAAGGCGTGACGCGCGCGCGGCGCACGTTGCAGCAGCAGCTCGACAACATCAACCAGCGGCTGGCCGCGACGACCGCCGGCTCCGTGGAGCACCAGAGCCTGATCGCCGCGCGTGGTCAACTATTGCTGAATCTGTCGCAGACGGCCGCCTTCGAGGAGGGCGCGCGCGGCAACCTGACGCTGCTGGCCGAAGCGAACGCGCCGCGGGTGCCGGTGTACCCCCGGCCGGTCCGGACCGCGGGGCTGGCTGCGCTGGTGGCGCTGCTCCTCACGGCCGCCGCCATCCTGATCGGAGACGCGCTGCGCCGCCGCATCCAGCACGCCGGCGACCTGCTGGCCGTGGGCGTGCCGGTGCTGGGCGAACTGCCCCGGTTGCGGCGCATCAAGCGCAACGAGGTGGTGGGCGCGGCGCGCAGCGGTGAACTGTACGAATCGGCCGGCTTCGTGCGGGTGAACCTGAGCATGGCGGCCGGGGAACGCGGCTCGATCATCGCCGTGAGCAGTTCCCGGCCCGGTGAGGGCAAGAGCAGCGTGACCGCCGCCACCGCGAGTTCGTTGTCGGTCGCCGGGAAACGCGTGCTGATCATCGACCTGGACCTGCACCGGCCCACGCAGCACGAGTTCTGGCAGGTGATGGGCCGGCCCAGCGTGGCCCTGCCGGGCAGCCACGACTCGCGGCAGACGACGGTGGTGCAGGCCCTCGAGAACCCGTACGCGGCCAGCGTGGTCGACCTGGGCGGCGGCGTCCACCTGCTGCCGGCCGGCGAGACCGGGCGGCGCGCCGCGTCGCTCCTCAGCGCCGAGGGCTTCGGCCAGATCCTGCGGGAGTGGGCCACGGCATACGACGTGGTCCTGATCGACACGCCGCCCCTGCTGGCCCTGTCCGACGGCTACGTGATCGCCCGCAACGCCGACGGCCTGGTGCTGGTCGTGGAGAGCCAGGAAACCTCTGTGCCGGAGGTGGAGCAGGTCCTGCGCGCCGCCCAGTCCAGCGGCGCCCCGGTGATCGGCGCGGTGCTGAACAAGGTCCGGCGCGGCGGTCAGTCGTACTTCTACTCGGCGTACCGGTACACGCGCGCCACCTGAGCAGTCTCAGGTGGCATGGCGTGAGTGCGGGCTCCGTGGTTACAGCAGTTCCACCGCACCCGGCGCGTGGCGGGCTGCTCCGCGCGTGTCGAAGATCTGCGGCACGCGCAGGCTCAGCGCGTTGAAGTCGAAGCACGAGTGGTGCGTGAGGATCACGGCGACGTCCGTCCACGCGCAGGTCTCGTCGTCCAGCTCGGCCCTCACGGCCTGGAGGTGCGGGCCGTGGTGGTGCGGCAGTTCCTCCACATAGGGATCGACGTAGCGCACCTGCGCGCCGTGGCGCTCCAGTTCCCGGATGACGTCCATCGCGGGGCTCTCGCGGGCGTCGTCCACGTCGGGCTTGTAGGTCACGCCCAGCACGAGCACGTGGCTGCCGCGCAGCGCCTTGGCCCGCGCGTTGAGCACGTTCATCAGGCGGCCCACGATGTAGCGGGGCATGCCGCTGTTCACCTGGTCGGCCAGATCGATGAAGCGGGTCGCGAAGCCCTCCTTGCGGGCGCGCCACGCGAGGTAGTGCGGGTCAAGCGGAATGCAGTGCCCGCCGATGCCGGGGCCGGGGTAGAAGGGCATGAAGCCGAAGGGTTTGGTGGCGGCGGCGTCCACGACCTCCCACACGTTCACGCCCAGGGCCTGGCAGATCATGGCGAGTTCGTTCGCGTAGCCGATGTTTACGGCCCGGAAGGTGTTCTCGTGCAGCTTGGCCATCTCGGCCACGCGCGCGGAGCTGACCGGGTGGACGCTCGGCAGGAACGCGCGGTACAGCGCGGTCGCCAACTCGGTGCTGCGCGGACCGATCCCGCCGACCAGTTTGGGGATGTTGCCGGTGTTGAACTTCGCGTTGCCGGGATCGACGCGTTCCGGGCTGAACGCCACAAAGAGGTCCTCGTCGGGGATCAGGCCGCCCTGCGCGAGCATGGGCACCAGCATCTCGTCGGTGGTGCCGGGGTACGTGGTGCTCTCCAGCACGACCAGGGTGCCGGGTCGCACGTGCTCGGCGACCAGGCTGGCCGCGCGCTCGATGTACTTCATGTCCGGCTGCTTGGACTCGTCGAGCGGCGTGGGCACGCACAGGATGTACACGTCGTGTCCAGCCAGGTCGGCGCCGCGGCTGGTGGCGCGCAGCGTGTCCAGACCCAGAAGTTCAGCGACATCGGTGTGCGCCACGTCCTGCACGGGACTGCGGCCGGCGTTGATCTCGTCGACCTTCCTCGCCTGCGGATCGAAACCGGTGACGGCGAAGCCGCTGCGTGCCAGGTGCACCGCCAGCGGGGTGCCCACATACCCCAGGCCGAGCACGGCGATTCTGGCGGTGCGCTGCGCGAGTTTCACGTCGAGGGCGGCGGCGGTGGTGGTCAGGGTCATCACGGTGTGGGCCTCCTGCCGCGTGTGCTCCGGCGGCGAGTGGGACGCCATTGCTCTGGACAATGACGTGCTCGGGTACCGGGTTACCTTACGGAACCGCTGGAGACGTGGTGGAGCGAAAATTTAACACACACGGGCCGTTTCAACCCAATCAGGTGGGTTTACACTGAAGTAAGAGAGTTGTAAGTCGTTTTCAGTCCTCCAAAATAGCTACTGCTGCCGTCTTGTAAGGTATTTGCAAGGCTCGAGTGTATTTAAATCAAACTCTTAGTCGAGATGCAGGATGACTGAACTGGCGGGTCCTGACCGTCCGGCCGTCCGTTCCCCGGTTCCCACCCGGCGTGATCTGCAGCCCTATGCCGGGCGGCAGAGCACGCGCCGGTGGCGCAACATCCACGATGCGCTGCGCGCCCGCCACGCGATGGCCCACAGCGTCGGATAGCCCTCGGCCGATACCGCCTCGGTGCTGTCCGGGGTGACCCCGCCCAGAATCGCCTCCGCGCGGGCGCTCTGCACGGCCACGTCGATCATGCGGTCCACGAGGTCGGCCCGGCCGTCGGCCGGCAGTCCATACCCGTCCATGATCCGGTGGGCGTGCCGCGCCCGCGTGACGGCGTCGGGCAGGCCATGGCGTTCGGCCACGTCGTCATCGTGAAGCTGGGCGTTGAGCCACACCGCGTACGCCAGGTCTGTCAGCGGATCGATTGGCCCGGCAAAATCCCAGTCGATCAGCGCCGACGGTCCCGGCCCTGGCCCCACCAGGTTCCACGGCGCGGCGTCGCCGTGCCCGAACACCCGAATGCCGTCCCCGACCGTTCTGAGCCAGGTCTCCCGCCAGACCGCGTCCGGTGGTGGAACATACGACGCGGTGGCCTCATGGACGCTCCGGAGCAGGCCGCCGATCCGTTCCATGACGTCCTCCGGCCACGGACCGGGATGCGCGCTGACCCCCGGCATGAACGTCACGGTCATGCGGCCGTCCGGCGCGTACCCGTTGCCGACCACCCGGGGCGCACCGCCGAAGCCCACGCTCTCCAGGTGCCGCAGCAGCCCGAGCACCGCGCCTGACCACGGCCCAGCTTCCTTCAGCACGACGTCGCCTCTACGCCGCGCACTCGAGGGCGCTGTTCCGCTGCCAGCGGTGACGAGCGCGTGTTCACCCGGGGAGTCCGCCATGCCGTCAGCGTGCCACACCGCCCGCATGAACCGGTACCGCCCATGGCCCCGTTGCCCTAGGCTGATCGTCATGCGTCTGGAAGGCTTCTACGTGCAGTTCTCGCCGGTGATCGACAGTGCGCAGAACCTGCGGCTGCACGCCCTCCACCGCCGGCTGCGCGAGCAGATTCCGGACGGCGTCACCGAGCTGCAACCGGGGTACGGGAACCTGTACGTGGAATTTGACGCCGAGCGCCTGCGCCGAGAAGAGGTGCAGGAGTGGGTGCGCCGGGCGCTGGCAAGCCTGCCGGCCACCGCCGGCGCAGAGGGGCGACAGGTCGAGATCCCCGTGCGCTACGACGGCGAGGACCTGCCGGACGTGGCCACGCGCACCGGCCTGACCCCAGCCGAGGTGATCCGGCGGCACAGCGGTGCGGATTACCACGTGTACGCCCTGGGCTTCACGCCGGGTTTTCCCTTCCTGGGTGAGGTCGACCCTGCCCTGCGCCTGCCGCGGCGGGACACGCCACGCGCTCAGGTGCCGTTCAACGCCGTGGCGATCGCGCAGGCGCAGTCCTGCGTGTACGCGCTGCCCTCCCCGGGCGGGTGGAACCTGCTGGGCACGGCGCTGACGCTGCTCTACGACCCCAACCGCGCCGGCCCCTTCCTGCTCGCGCCGGGCGACCGGGTGCGCTTCGTACCTGCGGAGGGTGCCACGCCCACCCTGCCCGCCGTGCGCGAGCTGTGGCCCGCCCGGCCGCACACGCCCATCCTTGAGGTGGTGAGGCCCGGGCTGCTCGACGTGCTGGTCGATGGCGGCCGGTTCCACCAGGCGCACACGGGCATGGCGCGCAGCGGTCCGCTGGACGCGCCGGCCGCGGACAACGCAAACAGGTCTGCTGGCAACCCGCCAGGAACGCCGCTGCTGGAACTCACGCTACTGGGACCGGTGCTGCGCGCCCTGCGGAGTGTGACCGTGGGGATTGCCGGCCAGGGCATGACGCCGCTGGTGGACGGCCAGCCCGTGCCAGAGGCGGGCCGCGTGCGCCTGCGGGAGGGTCAGGTGCTGTCCTTCGCGCCGTCCCCCGTCGGCGTGCGGGCGTACCTGGCGGTGGCGGGCGGCGTGCAGACCGTGCCCTTCCTGGGCAGCAGCAGCGTGGACCGCACCGGCCTGATCGGGCGGCCCCTGGCGCGCGGTGACGTGCTGGGCGCGGCGGGGCTGGACGCCGGCGCTCCGTTGCGGCCGTCAGCGCCGGAACCTGGCGACCGCGCAGAGGGTCGCTCAGGCGTGGTCACCCTGCGGCTGAGGCCAGGGCCACAGGCCAGCCTGGAGGCGCTGCGTGCCCTGGCGGACGGAGTATTCACGGTCGGCACCCAGGACCGCATGGGCGTTCGCTTCGAGGGACCGCCCGTACCGGGTGGGCAGGTGGTCAGCGAGGGCACACCGCACGGCGCGGTGCAGGTCACGCCCGCCGGGCAACCCATCTTGCTGCTGAACGACCGGGGGCGAATCGGCGGGTACCACAAGCCGGCCGTGCTGCATCCGGACGACCTGCCACGCGCCGCGCAGTTGCGCCCCAACCAGCGGGTGCGCTTCCAGCCCTTCGTCTCCGGACCGCCCGACACCTGGGCGGCACCGTGGTTCCTGCCCGCTCTCCCCCATTCACCCGAAGGGAGTTCCCAATGACAAGCAACACGACACAGCGTTTTGAGAACCGCGTGGTCCTGGTCACCGGCGCGGGCGGCGGGATCGGCCGCGCGGTCGCCGAGGGCTTCGCGGCCGAGGGTGCCCGCGTCGCCGTGAACGATCTACACCCGCACACGGTGGAAGCCGTCGTCGCGGGCATCACCGCCGCGGGCGGCACAGCTCTGGCCGTCCCCGCCGACGTCTCGGACGCCGCGCAGGTCGAGGCGATGTTTGCCCGCACCGAAGCCGCGCTCGGCCACGTGGACGTGCTGTACAACAACGCGGCCCTGATCGACACCGCCCGCCACTTCCTGGAAGCCGACGAGGCGTGGTGGGACCGCATCCAGCGCGTCAACCTGAAGAGCGTGTTCCTGTGCTCGCACCGCGCCGCGACGGTGATGGCCCGGCGCAGACGGGGCGTCATCATCAGTACGTCGTCGGGTGGGGCGACCCGTGCCCACCGCGGCAACGTGGCCTACGACGCCACCAAGGGCGGGATCGAGGCCATGACCCGCTCGATGGCCCTGGACCTGGCGCCGTACGGCATCCGCGTCAACGGCGTGGTGCCGGGCTTCATCAACACCTACGGCCTGACCGAGGAGCAGCTGCGCGTGCGCGAGAAGACTGTGCCGCTCGGCCGCTACGGTGTGGCGGCGGACATGGTCGGCGCGGCGCTGTTTCTCGCGTCGGACGACGCGGCATACATCACGGGGCAGTTCATCGCGGTGGACGGCGGCGTGCTGGCGCAGCAGCGCAGCGCGAACGTGGACACCTTCCCGGTCGAGGGCTTCCCGGTGATCCCGGCAGACCTCGCGTGAGCGCCACCACCGCAGACGTCGCCGTGATCGGCGCAGGCATCGTCGGCGCAGCGTGCGCGTGGCGGCTGGCGCAGCGCGGCCTGACGGTCCGGGTGCTGGAACGCGACCAGCCGGCGGGCGGCAGTACGGGCCGCAGCGCCGCGGGCGTGCGGGCACAGTTCACCGGCGAGACGAACATCCGGCTGTCGCAGGAGAGCATCGCCGAGTACGCCGCCATGCCCCGCTCGGGCTACCACGCGGACGGCTACCTCATGCTGGTGCCTGAACAGCAGTGGGCGGAGCACCGTGAGGGCGTGGCCCTGCAGCAGCGTCTCGGCGTGCCCAGCGAACTCCTGACGCCGCAGGGAGCGCAGCAGTACGCGGCCTTCGACCCCACGGGCCTCGGCGGGTGCAGCTACTGCCCCACGGACGGGTTCGTGGACGCCCACTCGCTGACCTTCGATTATGTCCGCCTGGCGCGCGAGGCCGGGGCTGCCGTGCAGACCGGCACGGCCGTCACGGCCATCCGGCGCGCGGGAACGGAGTGGCATCTGGACACCACCCGGGGTGAGGTGCGCGCCGGCCAGGTCCTGAACGCGGCCGGCGCGTGGTCCGGCGAGGTCGGCGCGCTGGCCGGGCTGGACATCCCGGTCCGGCCCGCGCGCCGGATGGTGTTCACCACCGGTCCGCTGGACCCGCCGCGCCGACTGCCCATGACCTTCGACCTGGAGAGCGGCGTGTGGCTGCGTTCTGAGGGCGAGCGGCTGATCTTCGGCCGCGCCGATCCCGCCGACGAGGGCTGGCGCGAGGGCCTGAACTGGGAGTGGCTGGACCCCACCCTGGAAGCCGCGCTGGCCCGCTTTCCGTGGCTGGACACAGCAGGACTGGACCGCCGGGCAAGCTGGTGGGGCTACTACGAGGTCACGCCGGACCACCAGGCGATCCTGGGGCGAATGCCCGGCGTGGACGGCTGGCTCAACGCCTGCGGCTTCTCCGGTCACGGCGTGATGCACGCTGCCGCCACCGCGCGTGTCATGGCGCAGGTGGCGTGCGGCGAGGAGCCCTTCATCGACATTCGGCCTCTCCGGTACGAGCGTTTCCTGGGGCCCACAGGGAAAGCGCGGGATATCCAGGTGTGATCCGCCGACCACACGTCCTGATCCGTCCCCAGGCCTGGTTGCTGCAACTCGCTCATTCTGGACAGTCCCTGCGAATCGCCCGTCGGTCTAGTTCACGACCAGAACAGCAGCTTCATTCCTCAAAGCCTCTATAGGCGAACTCTGCCGTAGACATCTTCTGGAGCAGCCCTTTGAGACAGACCAAACCTCCTGAAGCGCGTTTCGCAAGTATCCCGCTGAGCAGCCTGTGCCGTACCAGGGATCCTTGAACCCGACGGTCCACGAGACATTGCTCAAGCCGTCTGCATGGTCTTAATCGCCTGCAAGCACACAGCTCCCAACTCAGGCAGCAAGTTTTGCCCCTATTGGAGCCTGGAAAATTCGATCAGGGCGTCGTCGATCTCCGTGTCTGTGTAGCCGCGGGCGTGCAACTGCATGCGCGTTCGGGTGCGCGCATCTCTGATTGCCACGTCGGTGCGGGCAGCCAGGGTCTGCACGTCCGGATGGCTCGATGCGGCGGCCACCGCCTGCTCCTCGGCCTCCCGGAAGGCCGAGATGATCACGATTTTGCTGCCCCAGGAGCCATAATCTCCGACCACGTCGTCAACTGTACGCCGGTTCATCTGGTGCCCGGCGGTTCATCAAGGCATGCAAAGGGAACCCCCTACGGACGCTGGGCATCGGTCTCATGACGGAGTGTGCACCTGTGTACATTCATTTCCGCCTTGGCCCACATCACGCGCAGGGTTTGATGGGCGGCAGGTGCGGTCCCAGAGGCGCAGTGCCACATGGAAGGGCATCACAGCGGCCCAGCACGGTGTCGATCTGTTGCTGCTCGAAGCCGAGGGCAAGGAGGCGGTCAGTCGCTTCCAGGTGACCGTCGCGCACGGCCCGGTGCAGGCGCTTGACCATGGAGGCGCTTCCGTACAGATCCGCTTCGGCGCCGGCAATTGCGTGGGCCACAGCAACTTGCAGGACCGAGACGATCATCGATTCTCTGTCCCAGACGTCATAGAGGGTGACCACACCCCCGAGGGTACGCCAGCACCCTCCGGCCAGGACACGACGGCGGCCAACATTTCGATGTCAACTCCTGGGTGTCGTCTCCGGGTCAGATCAAGACCCCGTCATCAAAGCCGTAGCACGCGAGGGGCAGATCCCGCCCGAAGCCACGCGCGCCTGTCGCAGCACGGCAGCAATGCACTGCATCGAGAGAGACGTGATCAAGGCACACTGGTTTGAAGTCGTGTTCGGAACGGCGCCGGATGGCCCACGCCCGGCCAGGGCTCAGCCGACCTTCAGCCGCTCCGGCGCGGCCACGAGGCGCAGGAATAGGGCGGTGAGGTGAGGATCAAACTGCCGGCCGGCCTGGGTCTCGAGTTCCCGCCACGCGCGGTCCACGCTCCACGCCTCCTTATAGGGCCGCGCGTGCGTCAGGGCGTCGTACACGTCGCACAGGCCGAAGATCCGTGCCAGCAGCGGAATGCCCTCACCCGACAGGCCATGCGGGTACCCGCCGCCGTCCCAGCGTTCGTGGTGGCTCAGCACCACATCCAGTGCCGCCTGCGGCAGGCTGGGCACGCGCGCGGCCATGTCCGCTCCCACCCGCGCGTGCGTCTGCATCAGGGCCCACTCGGCGGCGTCCAGTGGGCCGGGTTTCAGGAGCACCGCGTCCGGGATCGCCAGCTTGCCGATGTCATGGAGGTACGCGCCCATCCGCAGGGCGTTCAGGGCGTCGTCATCGAGTCCGGCGGCGCGGCCCAGGGCCAGTGCGAGGTCGACCACCCGCCGCGTGTGCCCGGCAGTTTCCATGTCGCGCATCTCCAGCAGCACGCCCATGCCCGTGATGCCCGCCTCCACCGACGCCTGCAACTTGCGGTAGACATTCTGGCGCTCCATGTGGTGGCCGAGGTGGGCGGCCACGCCGTCGAGCACCTGGCGCACCTCCGGGGAGATGGTGCGCCAGCGGTCGGACGACGTGAAGGCGACGACGGCCGTCACCACACCATCGACCTTCACCGGAGCGGCGACGAAACTCTTGATCTTCAGGTCGGCCAGCGAGGGCTCGGCGTACCTGCTGTGCTCGTAGTCCGACGACCACACGGTGGCCTGCTCGCGGACCACGGCCTCGACGACGCGGTTGGAGGGCAACGTGAGGGTCCGGCGGCCCTGCGCCGGGTGGCGGTCGGACCGTTCGTGGTACGTGACGACCAGGGGGTCGGCCACCGGGATGTACAGCCACGTCCGGAAGTCGGCCAGATCGGCGGCCTTGCGCAGACCCAGGTCGAGGATGGCGTCCAGCGTCGCCAGCGACTGCAGGAAGTGCGGAAACGACGCCAGGCCGACGTAGGGGTCGTCGCGCTGGGCGGAACGCGCCGCGTAGTGCCCGGCCTTCTGCCCATACATGCCCTCGTCGGCCAGGACGAGCGCCCGCTCCAGCGGCTCACTGGCCAGCATGCTGACCGTGCCGACGGCGTAGGCGGGGAGGGCCGGGTCCGGGCGCGGCACGGTCAGGGCGGCGGGCGCAAGGAGCGCCTGGAGGTCGACGTCACCGGGCACCAGCACCACGAACTCGTCGCCTCCCCAGCGGCTGAGCTGGGCACCCGCCGGGAGGTGCTGGCGCAGCGTGGCGGCGATGTGCTGCAGGTACGTGTCCCCCTCGCTGTGGCCCCCGCGGTCGTTGACGGCCTTGAGGTCGTTGACGTCGATCATGGCGACCGACACCCGCTCCGTGAGCCGCAGCTCGAGATAGCGGCGGGTCAGGCCGCGCCGGTTCAGCGTGCCGGTCAGGGGATCGGTCTCGTGCAGATGCCGTTCGTGTTGTAGCCGGCGCAGACCGTCCGCGTTGCCGCCGATGGCCACCCACAGCAGGGTCAGGGCGGCGCACGCAGTGAACACCAGTTCGATCTGGCCAAAGTGCGGCACCTGATACGCCATCGTGATTCCGCGCAGGAACAGCAGATCGGCGAGCATGCCCATGCTGATGGACAGCCCCACCGCCATCTGCGCGCGGAACCCGTTGGCGAGGCTGATCGTCCACAGCGTGCACAGCACCACGCCGGCACCGCCCGCCATGCTCAGGAGACCGGGCATTGACGGATGCCAGTGCGCCAGGGGATCGGCACGCACCAGAAAGACGATGCCCAGGAGGGTCAGCGCGTATCCCGTGAAGGTCACCACCAGCGTCGGCCAGTTGTACGGTTTGGAACCGCCGGTGGAGGCGTGGAGGGTCACAGTGCCCGGAGCATAGTCACCACGCTCTCGCAGCGCCCTGACAGGACCGTGGAGGATGTGCCGCGGCCTGACGTGTCTGGCGACGGGCGTGTCGGGGAGGCGGGTCAGCGTCACCGGGTCGAGCAGAGGCAACGCACTTCGGCGGTCCGTGAAAACTGCCAGCCAGTACGGGTCTGTGGGGTGCGCGGTTTATGCCACACGGCCGGGCACGTTCCGGCGCTGGTCCCGGACCTCGCCGTCAAGGGCAGGGGTGAGAGGCAGTTCGGTGCGGCGTACGGCCTGACCGGTAACCGGGAGCAGGACTCCAGCAGTGGCGCGGCGCCCTGCACGTTGGCAAAAGCCTACGTCCAGGTGACGGCGCCGGCTGCGGACATCTCGAGGTGTGTGGAGGTCCTGCCGAACCGCGTGACGGTTTTGACCCTCAGGTCGCTGGAGGGGATGGTCTGGCTGGCGTCCACGCCCCTACCGTGCGGAGTGGTGGGGCAGCCGCCCGGCGCGAGTCCAGCGAGTACGCTGCCCGCAGCCCGCGGAATCGTCGACACCGCGCTCTCAAGCTCCGGCCCTGTCTGGACCGTGGCACGACGCGCAGCCACGCTCACGACTCCAGGTAACCGGGCACCAGAAGGCGCGGATCGGTGCCTGGGCCGGGGGCCGGGTGGCGCCTGAGGGCGCTGAGCACAGCGGGCGAGTTGCTCGTCAGGCCATCCACGCCCAGCGCCAGCAGGTGCGCCGCGACGGGCGGATGGTCCACCGTCCACGCGAGCACCATCACGCCCAGCGCGTGCGCCGCCTCGACCATCGCCGCGTCCACGGTGCGCCAGTACACGGTCACGGCGTCCAACGACCCGAGGCGCCGCAGGGTGACGCCGAACGACGCGTACGCGGCCGCGTCCGGCGTCAGCGAGACGGGCAGGTCCGGGCGGCGCGCCTTGAGGGCCAGCAGCGTGTCCACGTACCCGCCGCATACCAGCGCGTCGTGCACGTCCAGCGTGTCCAGTGTCGCGATCAGCGGGGCGTACAGGTCCGGCGCCTTGAGGTCGATCATCACGCCGGATCTTCCGCGCGCTTCCTCCAGGGCCTGTGGCAGGGTCATGAGCGTGCCGTCCGGCGTGGGCAGCGCGAGCAGATCGGCCAGCGGGTGCGCGGCGATGGCGAACGCGCCGGCCGGCGTGACGATGTGCTCGTCGTGCCACAGCAGCAGTTCGCCGTCACGCGTGACGTGCACGTCGAGTTCCACATAGTCCGGACGGACCGCCAGCGCGGCGCGCAGCGCCTCGGCCGTGTTCGGCCCGGCCGCCCACGCCGCCCCCCCGTGAGCGGTCCGCAGGACGCCCGCCGCGCGGCGCTCCAGCAGGGCCCCGTTCGTGCTGCGCCAGCGCGTCACGCGCCCACCCCCATGACCGGGGCCGCGTCGCCCAGCAGCGCACCGTCGCGGTAGGTCAGGGCGCGGCGCACGCGCACGGCGGTCATATCCGGCGCCTCGCCGCGCGCGAGTTGCACGGTCAGGGGCACCTCACCGGCGGCACCGGGCAGCGTCAGGCGGCCGCGCACCTCGCGCACCGGGCCGAGGTCGAGCACGTGCTCCGCGCGGAAGGGCGCGCCCACGGCGCCGAAGTGCAGGTCCTCGGGACGCACGGCGAGTTCCGCGCCGTCCGGGACGTCGAGGCCCAGCAGCGGGCCGGCGCTGGCCGGCAGAAAGTTCATGCGGCCGATGAACTCCGCCACGAAGCGCGTCGCGGGGCGCGCGTACAGCGTGCCGGGATCGTCGAGCTGCTGGAGCACGCCCTGATCCATCACCGCGATCCGGTCCGAGACCGCCAGCGCTTCCTCCTGGTCATGCGTGACGAACACGGTGGTGATGCCCAGGTTCCGCTGGATCGCGCGGATCTCGTCGCGCAGCGTGACGCGCAGCCGGGCGTCCAGGCTGGAGAGCGGCTCGTCGAGCAGCAGCACCTGGGGTTCCAGAACCAGCGCGCGGGCCAGCGCCACGCGCTGCTGCTGCCCGCCCGACAGCTGCGCGGGACTGCGGCGCTCCATCCCCGGCAGGCCGACCAGTTCCAGCGCCCGCTGCACCTTCTGCACGATCTGCGCCGGCGGCAGGCGCCGCAGTTTGAGCCCGAAGGCGACGTTGTGGAACACGTTCATGTGCGGCCACAGGGTGTAGCGCTGGAAGACCATCGCGGTCGGCCGCGCCTCCGGGCCGAGGCGCACGACCGAGTGCCCGGCGATGCGGACATCCCCGGCATCGGGCGTCAGAAAGCCGGCCAGCAGGCGCAGGGTGGTGGTCTTGCCGCAGCCCGACGGGCCGAGCAGGCACACCAGTTCTCCGCTGTGGATGCTGAGGTTCAGCGCCGACACGGCGGGGCGCCCGGCATAGACCTTGCTCACGTGGTCAAAATCGATCTCGGACATTCAGCCTCCCTTGAAGCCGGCGGCGAGG
The DNA here is from genome assembly GCF_014201805.1 of Deinococcus metalli. Taxonomy (NCBI): domain Bacteria; kingdom Thermotogati; phylum Deinococcota; class Deinococci; order Deinococcales; family Deinococcaceae; genus Deinococcus; species Deinococcus metalli. The sequence continues at coordinate 312,054 of NZ_JACHFK010000004.1, forward strand.
TAGCCGGACAGCAGGTACCGGCGGGCGAGCAGCAGCAGGATCACGGACGGCGCGGCCAGCAGGACGCTGAATACCGCCCCGACCGGTTCCGGGTAGCTGGACACCAGCGAGTACATCTGCACCGGCAGCGTGGTGATCTCCGGTGTGCCGATGATCAGGGTCGCCTGCGCCTCGTCGAGCGAGCCCAGGAAGGTCAGGATCAGGGCCACGATGATGCCCGGCAGCGCCACCGGCAGCGTCACGCTGAAGAACACCCGCAGGGGGCTGGCGCCCACGTCGCGCGCAGCCTCCTCGAGTTCGCGCGGCACGGCGGCAAAGGCGGCAGCGGGAATCCAGACCATCGTGACCAGCGAGTTCACCAGCTGCACGAACACCACGCCCCAGAACGTGCCGATCAGGTTCAGGCGGAAGAACAGCGCCGCGATGGCGATGTACAGGCCCAGTTTCGGGAAGGCGTTCGACGCGAGCAGCGACACGTAGAACAGGCGCTTGAGCGGGAAGTCGAAGCGCGCGAAGGCGTACGCGGCCGGCAGGCATACCACCGCCGAGAGCAGCGTGACGGTCGGCGCGGTCGTGAAGCTCCAGTACGCGGCCTTGCCGACATCGGCGTTCGTGAACACCCACTGCCACCAGCGCAGCCCGAACTCCTGTGGCAGCAGGCCCGGGTACAGCCACCGCTGCGTGACGGCCCACAGCAGCAGCGTCCAGATCGGCAGCAGCAGGAAAGCCCCGAAGGCCAGGATCAGGATACGGACCACGGCCCGGCGCAGGGCGGGCACGCCCAGGAACCACCCGGCGCCGGTGGGGGCAGCGGGCGTGACGGCGCGGCTCACGCGGCCCGCCGGTTCTGCCGCAGCGTCGCGGCCACGTACAGGTAACCCACCACCGCGCACACTGCGAAGCTGAACACGGCCAGCGCCACGGCCAGCTGCGGCTGCCGGAAGGAACCGAAGTTCAGCTGCATGCTCACGCCCAGCATGTTCGGCGCGGTGGGACCCAGCAGGTACGGCACAGTGAAACTCCCGAAGATTCCGATGAACGAGAAGGTCAGCACGATCAGCAGAGGCACGACGTTCAGCGGCAGCACCAGCCGCGTGAGGATCGTCCAGAACGGCGCGCCCTGGTCACGGGCCGCGTCGATCTGCTCCTCTGGAATGCCGTCCAGGCCGCTGGAGAGCATCAGCACCGCGAAGGGGATGCCGACCCAGACCTGCCCCAGCACGATCCCCCACGCCTGCCGGATCGGCGAGGTGTAGCCGATGCTGACCCTTGCCAGCATGGCCTCGAACAGCCCGTTGTCGCCGTAGAAGGTGGTGAGGGCGTACGCCGCGATGATGGTGGGAATGAACATGGGCAGCAGATACAGAGTGCGCACGAGTTCGGTGCTGCGGCCCCGGTGGAAGCGGCCGTACAGCGCCAGCGCGTACGCGAGCGCACTCAGCAGCAGCGTGGCCGTGACGCTCACGAACAGCGTCAGGCGCAGGTCCCGCGCGAAGGCCGCGTTGGCGAAGAGTTTCCCGAACACCGCCAGCGTCGGGTGGTCGCTGCGGATCAGGTCGAGCCCGGTCGTGTAGTTGACATTTCCCGCGGGCACCAGGCCCAGGGAAAACCTCAGGGCGTCGACGGCCGGCCACAGCACCAGCAGCGTCAGCACGAGCAGCGGCGGAAGCACGAAGAGAAGCCCCAGCAGGGACTTCCCGTTCGTGTGCCTTGAGAACTGACCGAGCACCTTACTTCTGGGGCTGCGGAGTGCCGGCGACGCGCTCGTACCACATGCGGGTCATGTCCGCGTTGAACTTGCTGGAAAAGCCGAAGGAGTAGTCGCCGGCCATGTCTCCGAACTTGTCCTGCACCGCGGCCGGCATGTACTTGAGCTGCACGCCGGGGTAGCCGTTCATCTTGTTCGCCACGACCGCCTGCACGTCCGGCGTGAGCAGCCAGTTCAGGAAGGTGTACGCGGCGGCCTTGTTGGCGCTGTCGGCGGCCACGCCGATGTACGCGGCACCGCCCGACAGCGGCGGGTCGATCTGCGTGAGCTTGATGTTCGCGGGCAGCAGGCCCTGCGCGAGGTAGCTCAGGCCCATGTCGGACCACACCGGGCCCATGCTGATGGCGCCCTTGCCGAGCAGTTGCAGCGTACCGACGTTGTTCTGCGAGTACTGGCCGTTCTGGTACAGGTTGGGGGCGAGCTTTTTCAGGGTCGTGAAGCCCTGCTCCCAGTACTTTTCCTTGCTGGCGTCGTAGTCCGTCTCGAAGGTGCCGGCCTCGGCCGCCGGGATGCCGAGCTTCAGGATGCGCGTGACCAGCGCGTTGCCGCTGCCGCCGGTGTCCGGCGCGTTGTACGTGAACTGGCCGGGGTTCTTGCCGATCCACTCGATCAGGGCGCTGAGGGTCTTGGGCGGGTTCTTGACCTTGGTGGAGTCGTACGCCAGCACCACCGAGCTCGCGCGGTACGGAACGCCGTACGAGCCGGCGCGCGCCACGACGTTGGGGCTCACGCGGGCGAGCAGCGGCACCTTCTGCGCGCTCAGCTTGTCGAGCAGGCCCTTTTGCGCCGCGTCCTCGACGGGGCCTTCCAGGATGTCCACGCCGCTGACCTTGCCGGCCTGTTTGGCGGCGGCCATGCGGTCGAGGGTGGACTGCGAGTTGGCGCCGTGCGCGCTGAAGACCAGGTTCACCCGGATGCCCGGGTTGGCCTTCTGGAACATGGGAATCAGGTCCTTCTCCCACAGGTCCTTGACGTTCACGTCGCCCTCGGAGTACAGGTTCAGCGTGGTCGGGGCTTGCGCCGAGGCGACGGTCGAGCCCGTGCCCAGCAGGAGGAGTCCGCACAGCAGAGTGGCTTTCATGGCGCCCTGAACGTAGGCCGGGTGTGTGACGGGCGGGTCTGCGCGTGGTCATCACCCTGTCAGTCGGCTGACCGCCCTGCCCTACCCTCGTGTCATGGAATGGCACCGCTCCGCGTTCACCCTCGTCCCGACCGACACCAAGACGCACCGCCGCATTCCGGTGGACCTCCCGGCCGGCGCCGGAGCGCTGCGCGTCACGCTGACCTTCACGCCGTGGACGCTCGGCGACCTCAAGAACCTCGTGACCCTCAGCATCACCGGACCGCGCGGCTTCCGCGGCGCTGGGCACCGGCACGGCAACGCGGTGGAGGTCCTGATCGCGGCGGACCACGCCACGCCCGGGTACGTGCCCGGCGAGATCGAGGCCGGGACGTGGACGGTGGGCGTGCATACGCACCTGGCGCTGACGGCCCTGGACGCGGAGGTCGTGGTCGAGACCCTCCCCTCCCCTGCCCCGCTCCCGCACACGGCCGACACCCCCCTGCCGGCCCTGCCGCCGCTCCAGGCTGGCGAGTGGATGATGGGTGACCTGCACTGTCACACCACGCACTCGGACGGCCGCTGGTCGGCCCGGGACCTGGCGGCGGCGGCCCTCGCGCGCGGCCTGCGGTTCCTGGCGCTGACCGACCACAACACCGTCAGCGGGCGCGGCGAGCTGGCCCGGAACTACCCCGGCGTCCTGCTGCCTGGCCTGGAACTCACCACGTATTACGGGCACGGGGTCATCATCGGCCACCCGGAGTACGCCGACTGGACCGCCTACACCCAGCAGTCCGGCATGCGCCCCCTGTCGGACACGCTGTGGGCGGACGCGGGCGCGTACGTGACCATCGCCCACCCCTTCGCGCCGGGCGATCCCTTCTGCACCGGGTGCAACTGGACGTACTTCGACCTGCGGCCCGGCGACGCCACACACCTGGAGGTCTGGAACGGGCAGCGGTCCGGCACCCACAACGCCCTCGCGCTGGAGCACTGGTACGGGCTGGTCGCGGCGGGGCGGCGGGTCGTCGCCACTGCGGGCACCGACAACCACGGCCCCACGTACCGCCCGGACCACGGCCTGACCTGCACGCCCGCCACCGCCGATCCTGCCCGGCTGGCCGCGCAGCTCGCCGCCGGCGAGACCTACCTGTCCACCGACGCGGCCCTGAAGCCCTCGCTGCGCGCGGGCGGACACGACATCCGGCTGGGCGGCACCTTTCCCGGCGGGCCGCTCGACGTGCGCCTGGAATGGACGCGGCCTGTCACCGGAACGCTGGTGTGGGTGATCGACGGCCGGCGTGAAGAGGAACCGGTTCGCGGCCTGGAACCCATCGAACGCACGGTGGACGTGCGCCGCTGGCTGAACGTCGAGGTCCGCTCGCCGGACGGCGCGCTGCACACCCTGAGCAACCCGGTGTACGCGGGCGGGTGACCTTCGGCGCAGCGGCGTCTCAGACGCACTCCAGACACGCTCACCGTGGCCGGTCTGCTTGAGCCGTGAGGACAGGTGGCCTTGTGGGTGGCTGGCCGGCCGCCCACCATGGTCACGTGAGCCGGCATCCCGCCCTGTCCGTGCGCGCCCAGGTCATGGACGTGCCTGGCCTCCGCGCCCGGCTGGTGCTCACCGCCGTGTGGAGCGCTGTGGGCCTGGGAGCGACGGTGGGCGCCTATGTCGTGCTGGCGCGCGTCATCGCCGGTACGCTGCTGCACGGCATCCCGGGCGTCAGCGTGCCGGACGCGGGCTGGCCGGACCTGGGCTGGATCGCCGCGCTGCTGGGCCTGCGCGCAGTGGCGTCCGCCGCGCGGGAGCGGCTGGGCGTCCGGCTGGCCGCGCGGGCGCTGCGCACGTGGCGAGGTCGGCTCACGTCCCGGGCGCTGGACCTCGGCCCGGTCGCCCTGGCTGACCTGCACGGCGCCGACCTCGCCACCCTGGACTCGGAGCTGGGCCCGCGCCTGACGCCGTATTACGCCCGGTACCTGCCGGGCGCGCTGCATGCCGGTCTGGCATTCGCGGTGACGCTGGGCGCGGCCCTGTGGCTGGACCCCTCGACGGCGCTGCTCCTGCTGGTGACGGGGCCGCTCGCCCTTGGCTTCCTGGTCCTGGTGGGGCTGGCCACGAACGCGGCGAGCGCGCAGCAGTGGCACGCGCACACCCGGCTGTCCGCGCGGCTGCTCACGCTCACGCGCGCCCTGCCGACCCTGCACGCCTACGGAGCGGTGGCGCCCTACCGGGCTGTGCTGAGCGACTCGGCACTCCGGCACCGCGAAGCGACCATGCGGGTGCTCAGAATCGCCTTCCTGAACGGCTTCGTGCTGGACTTCGCCGCGACGATGGCCACGGCGCTGGTCGCGGTGTGGATCGGCGTGCGGCTGTTCGCCGGCGAGGCGGCGCTCGCCCCGACGCTTGCGGCGCTGATGCTGGTGCCGGAGTTTTTCGGACCTTTGCGGCAGCTCGGCGCGGACCGGCACGCGGCGCTGGACGCCCAGCCCCTGCTCGCGCAGCTCGGGGCGCTGCTGGCCCGGCCGCTGGCCCCGACCGGCGCGGTTCGCGTGCCGCCCGGCGTCCCGGAAATCCGCCTGCACGCGGCGCACGCCCGGCTGACGACGCCGATGGCGCCGCTGAGCGTGACGGTGGCACCCGGCGCGCTGGTGGCGCTGCGCGGACCGTCCGGAAGCGGCAAGACGACCCTCCTGCATGCCCTGCACAAGCACGTGCCACACGATGGCGTGATCGAGGTGGGCGGCGTACCGCTGGACGCGCTCGACCGGACGGCGTGGCAGGCGCGGGTGGCCTTCGTGCCGCAACACCCACGGCTGATGGCCACGACGCTGCGCGAGAACCTGCGCGCGGCGCAGCCCGACGCGGACGACGCGGCGCTGGGACGGGCGCTGGCGGCTGTGGGCCTGGCACGGTTGCCCGCGCAGCTGCCGCTGGGGCTGGACACGCCCCTCGGGGAGGGGGGGACCGGACTGTCGGGCGGCGAGACGGCCCGCGTGGCCCTGGCGCGGGCGCTGCTGGCGGGCGCGGACGTGATCTTGCTCGACGAGGTGACCGCCCACCTCGACGCGGACAGCGAGGCGGCCGTGCTGGAGGTCGTCCGGCGAGCGTTTGCCGGCCGCAGCGTGCTGATGGCCACGCACCGCGCGGTGCCGGCCGGCTGGCGTGAAGCGCGCCTGGAGGCCGGCGCGTGACGGGCGCCGCGCTGCTGGGCCTGCTCGCCGCGCTCGCCGGGGTGGGGCTGGCGTTCAGCTCCGGCCTGCTGATCTCACGCGCGGCGTTGCGGCCGGAGGATTTCCTGAGCCTCACGCTGCTGGTCACGACCGTCCGGGCGCTGGGGCTGGGCCGCGCCGCGCTGCGGTATGCAGAGCGCGTGGTCGGGCACGCCGAGGCCCTGCGCGGCGCCCAGCGGCTGCGGCTCGCGCTGTTCGACACCGTGGCCCGCTTCGGCCGGGACCTGCTCGCCTTCGAGCGCAGCGGAGACGTGCTCGCGCGCTCCGGCGCGGACGTGGACGCCCGGATGTTCCATGCCCTGCGCGTCACCCTGCCGCTGTGGGCGCTGGTCGCCGTCGTGGTGATGGTCGTGGCGGTCCTCCTGCACCTCGATCCCCTCCTGGCCGGACTGGCCGGCGTGCCGCTGGTCGTGGCAGCCGTCCCGACATGGCTCGCCCGCGCCCACGTCGCGGCGCTGGCCCGGGAGGAGAGCGACGTGACCCGGCGCCACGCGTCCGCGCTCCTCGACGCGCTGGCGTCTAGCAGTGACGGAGCGGGCCGGGTATATGCGCCCGCACTCGGCGTCATGACGGCCACCCTGGAGGACCTGAGCCTGCGGCTGGGCGCCGTGGCTTGGCGCGTCACGCTGCTGCGGGAACTCGCGTTCGGGGTGGCCGTGTGCGGCGTGCTGTGGCGCGGCGCGACCCTGGTCGCCGGCGGCGAGGTGCCCGGCCCGCTGCTCGCGGCCGTCACGCTCGGCACGGCCGCCGCCTTCGACGCCCTGACGCCGCTCGCGGCCGTGCCCGCAGCGAGCGCCCTCGACCGCCGGGCACGTGAACGGGCCGCCATGCTGGATGCGGTACAGCCCGCCGTCCGGGCGCCGGCCATGCCGGTTCCCGTGCGCGGCGGCCCGCTGGCCCTGGTGGACGTCTCCGTGGTCCGGGCCGGTCGGACGGTCGTGCAGGGCGCGACAGTGACCCTGCATCCCGGCGACCGCGTGTCCCTGAGCGGCCCGAGCGGCGGCGGCAAGACCACGCTGGCGCGCCTCCTCACCCGGGACGTCGATCCGGATGGAGGGCGGGTGACGCTGGGCGGTGTGGACCTCCGGGACCTCGACCCGGACGCGGTCCGCGCGCGCATCAGCGTGCATGAGCAGGACGCGCCGCTGCTGGACGGCACGCTGCGCGAGAACGTGCTGCTCGGCGACCACCACGCCCCGGACGCCCGGCTTCGCACACTGCTGGACGCGCTCGACCTGGGGCACCTGCCGCTGGACGTCTGGGTCGGCGAGGGCGGCACGCGGCTCTCCGGCGGCGAGCGGGCTCGGGTCAGTGTCGCGCGTGCGCTGCTGCGGCCGTCTGAGGTGCTGATCCTCGACGAACCGACCGCCCACCTTGACGGGACCACCGAGACGCGCGTCCTGGACGTCATCCGGCGGGAACTCGGCGGACGCACCCTGCTCCTGATCACGCACCGCGAGGCGCCACTGGGCCTCGTCATGCGTCACCTCACCCTGCGCGGCGGCCAGCTCACGGCCGGAGCGGCCGGGACAAGGACGGCGATATGAACGAGATCTTTGGCCTCAGCACCCTGGACCTGTCACGGTTCCAGTTCGCCACGACGAGCATCTTCCACTACTTCTTCGTGGCGTTCACGGTGGGTTTCTCGCTGATCATCGCGGTATTGCAGACGCTCGCCCACCGGTCGGGCGACCCGAAACTCGAGAACCTCACGCGGTTTTTCGGCCACCTGTTCTTCATCAACTTCGCGGTCGGAGTGGTGACCGGCATCGTGCAGGAATTCCAGTTCGGCATGAACTGGCAGAGCTTCTCCAACTTCGTGGGCAACATCTTCGGCGTGCCGCTGGCGCTGGAGGTGCTGATGGCCTTTTTTCTGGAGAGCACCTTCCTGGGCCTGTGGTGGTTCGGCAAGGGCCGTCTGCCCGCGTGGGCGTCCCTGGCGAGCATCTGGATCGTCGCGGTGGGCACCACCATCAGCGCGTTCTGGATCATCATCGCCAATGCGTGGATGCAACACCCCGTCGGGTACACCCTGAAGAACGGCCGGGCCATCATGACGGACGCGTGGGCGGTCGTCACGAATCCCAAGGGACTGGAGTGGTTCGCGCACCTGTGGACCGGGAGCCTGACGGTCGCCGCGTTCTTCGTACTGGCCGTCAGCGCCTACCACCTGCGCCGCCGGCACAACGTCTCTGCGTTCACCATCAGTTTCAAGGTCGCGCTGGTCGCCGCCCTGGTCGGCTCGGTCGGCGTGACGGCCGCCGGCCACGTGCAGGGCCAGAGCGCCGTGCGGGACCAGCCCATGAAGTACGCGGCCTTCAGCGCCCTGTGGAACACCCCCGAGGGCTCCACCATGCCCGAGAGCCTGGTCGCCCTGCCGAGCAACGCCGAGCGTGACAACCGCTTCGAGATCAGCGTGCCGTACCTCGGGTCGTTCCTGGCGTTCAACAACCTCCACGAGAAGGCCCGTGGCCTCAACCAGTTGCAGGCCGAGTACACCGCCAGATACGGCCCCGGCAATTACATCCCCTACGTGTGGCCGGTGTACTGGGCGTTCCGCGTGATGGTCGGACTGGGCGGCGTGATGCTACTGGTGAGCCTCTACTACATGTGGCGCTGGCGCATGGGTCGGCTGGACCGCCCCGGCCGCCTGTACCCGCTGCTGCTGGTGATGCCGCTCGCGCCGCACCTGGCGAATTTTAGCGGTTGGATCGCCACGGAGATGGGCCGCCAGCCATGGGTGGTGCAGGGGCTGCTGCGCACCGCCGACGCGGTCAGTGCCCTCAGCCCCCTCACCGTGCTGCTGTCGCTGGTCGCGTTCTGGCTCGTGTATCTCACCCTGATCGGCCTGGACGTATTTCTGCTGACCCGCACCGCCCGCGCCGGCATGCACGACCCGGACGTGGAAACCCCGTCGGTCCCGGCACCGGTCTACCTGCCGGAAGGAGCGGCCCCGTGACCCTCGACCTCCCGACCGTGTGGTTCATCCTGACAGCCGCCGTGTTCACCATCTACTTCTTCCTGGACGGCTTCGACTTCGGGGTGGGCATGCTGCAACCCTTCCTGGCCCGCAACGAGGCCCAGCGCCGCGCCTTGATCAGCACCGTGGGGCCGTTCTGGGCAGCGAACGAGGTGTGGGTGATCCTGGCGGCCAGCGCGATCTTCGCGGCCTTCCCGCTGTGGTACGGCGCCCTGCTGAGCGGCCTGTATCCCCTGTTCACCCTGATCCTGCTCGCCATGATCGGCCGCGGCGTCGCCTTCGAGTACCGCGCCGAGGTGGACCACGTCCGCTGGCGCACCTTCTGGGACGTCACGGCCTTCATCACCAATGTCCTGCCCGCCTTCCTGTGGGGCGTGATCATGGCCAATCTGGTGCGCGGCCTGCCGCTGGGAGTGGATGCCCACCTGCAGGGAAACCCGCTGGTCGCCTTTGACGTATTCAGCGTGCTGGGCGGCCTCGCTACGCTCAGTCTGTTCGTCCTGCACGGCGCGACGTTCCTGCTGCTGCGGCTCGACACCGGCAGCGTCCTGTACGCGCGGGCCCGGCGTGCGGCGCTGTCATGGGGCGCCGTGGCGACGGTGCTGGTGCTGTCTTTCGTGGTGATGGGCTTTGTGCGGGTCAACCTGTTCAAGACCCTCGGATTTGCCGAGTGGCTGTTTCCCGCCGCCGCTGCCGTGAACCTCGGCCTGATCTGGCTCGCCCTTACCCTCCGGCGCGATGGGCTGGCCTTCACCGCCACGGCCCTGACCATCGTATTCTCCACCGCCACCATCTTCGTCAGTCTGTTTCCGAACGTCCTGCCCAGCACCCTGAACGCCCAGTACACCCTCACGGTCCAGGGCAGCGCGAGCGAACCGTACACCCTGCGGCTGCTGAGCTGGGTGGGTGTGGTCTTCCTGCCGCTGATCATCGCGTACCAGGCGTGGAGCTACTACGTATTCCGGCAGCGCATCCGCGACCAGGACGAGGCCATTCCCGGCGGAGCAAACGACTGAGATAAGGCAATGAGGGGACGCTCGGGTCGGGGGTCGAGTGACCACTCACCGGCCGCCCACGTCCTCTCCCCTACCAGCAACCATGCTGTTGACATGCCGTGCCTGCACCATCGAGCATTGGGCCCGAACGGCCCGTGATGCCAGATCAGCGTGGAGGAATCAGGACGGCCGGGAGGTCGCCCTCGTCGTTTGGTGTGGAGAGAGTCGGCTCCGCACGCGTCCGGTCATCCGACGTGCGACTGGTCACCATGAACAGATGCTCGAGCAACAGTCCGACCAGATCGGTGTTGGCCTGCTGGTGGGAGCGTTGCTCCCGGGGGTCCGGCTCGCTGTCCATCCCGCCACCGTACACCCTCCATTTCCGCAAGCGTGACGCATGTGCCGCGCCGCCCAGAATGTAGCGGCCCTTTCATGCCGTATTGACCCGCGGGGATCATAACTTCGGGGATGCGTCATCTCGCCCTGCCCGCGCTTGTCCTGCTCAGTACAGCCGTTGCCAGCCCCCTTCAGGTGGCGCTGGGCGCGCACGATCCCGCGCTGCCCTGCGGGGCGACCACGACGCCGGCCCTCACCGTGACCGGCACGCCGCCGGCCGGCACGAAAAGCCTCGCACTGATCGTCTGGGATCAGCAGCCGCACGCGCTGAGTGGCCGCTGGCTGGTCTACGATCTGCCGCCGACCACCCGCACCCTGACGAGCGTGCCGGCCGCGACGCTGGCCGTCGCCGGCGGATACGCTGCGACAAATGAGGCCGGACGTCCCGGGTACAGCCCGGTGTGCCTGCGTGGCGCGCACGACATCTACGTGGACCTGTATGCCATCGATGTCCACAGCCTGAACATCGCGGCCGGCTCTTCCCTGCAACGGGTTCACGCGCTGATCAAACGGCACCGTCTATTCGAGGCCAAGGCCCATCTGCCGTGGGTGGTGCGGTGAAACGGCTGATGGCCCTGCTGTGCATGGCGGCTGGCGCTGCTCACGCCACCGACATCTACCGCTACACGCACGCCGGCATGCTCGCCCCCAACGTGCGCAATCTGGCACCCCGCGTGTATGTCCCCAACGGCAAGGACGCGACCGTGAGCGTGATCGACCCGGCCAGCTTCTCCGTCATCTCGACCTTCAAGGTCGATCAGGAGCCCCAACATGTCGTGCCGTCCCACGCGCTGGGCGCGCTGTACGTGGCGAGCGACGAGGGCCGCCAGTCGCTGACCCCTATTGACCCGCTCACCGGCAAGCCCGGCACACCCATCCCGACTCCGGACCCGTACAACCTGTACTTCACGCCCGACGGCAAGTACGCCATAGTGGTCGCCGAGAATGCGCGTCGGCTCGATTTTCTCGACGCCAGGACCATGACGCCGGCCTTCCACCTCACGGTACCGTGCAAGGGCATCAACCACATGGATTTCAGTCCGGACGGTCAGCATGTGCTGGCTGCCTGCGAGTTCAGCGGCGACCTCCTCAAAATCGACCTGTCGGCGCGGAAGATCACGGGCGAGCTTCACATCGGCGGCATGCCACAGGACGTGCGGATCGCCCCTGACGGCGCATACTACTTCGTGGCCGACATGGAGCGGGACGGCGTGCACGTCATCAACGCCACCGGCCCGCAGCCGCGCGAGGTGGGCTTCGTGCACACCGGAAAGGGTGCCCACGGCCTGTACCCGAGCCGGGATGCCACCCGCCTATTTGTCACGAACCGCGATGAGGGCTCGATCAGCGTGATGGACTTCCAGACCCGGCACGTGGTCGCCACCTGGCGCATTCCTGGCGGAGGAAGCCCGGACATGGGCAGTGTGTCCGCTGATGGCACACAACTGTGGCTGTCCGGCCGTTACAGCGACGAGGTGTACGTGTTCGACACCCGCAGCGGCAGGATCATGCATCGTATCCGCGTGGGCAAAGGGCCACACGGTCTGACGTACTTCCCTCAGCCCGGCAGATACTCCCTTGGCCACACCGGCAACTACCGCTGACTCTGCCAATCCGCATGGTAAGTGGGCTCACCGATGTCGACGATCCGTCGGCCCCGCAAGTGAATTGGAGCTCGGACCAGCTCACAACAGGAGCGGGCACGCGTTGAGCTTAGAACAGTTGCACGGTCTGCCCTTCCCTGCTCCTGACCAGAGGGCACACCAAACTCCGTGACCTCATCCAGCGAGCCAGAAGGTGGCGTCGATAAAACGTACCAGCTGACCCAGAATGCAAATGACTTGGAATGCGAGCCCTGTCAAGCGAGGCGTGCCGTAGCCTGGCCAAGCTGTGGGGGTAGCATGGCAGCACTGATGAACGTGCTGACCTTCTTCAACCATGCGGGCGGCGTTGGCAAATCCAGCTCCGTGCGTGATATCGGCTTCACGCTTGGGCAGCTCGGTTACCGGGTGCTCCTCATCGACGCCGACCCACAGGCGAACCTCACCGACTGGCTCGGCGTGAGGGCCATCGAGCGGGACGGAGAGCGGCGAGAGATCGAGTTGGATGACACGCTCTACCCGGCTGTGCTGGGCGATGACAACGAAGACCTGACGCTCCCAGAGCCCATCCGCGTGCATGGCATGGATCTGATCCCCGGCCACCTCGACGTGGCCACCATTGAGCCCATGCTGCCAGGCCAGCTGATGGGTGTCCTGCGCCTGAAGGAAGCCCTGAAACCGCTGGCCTCCCGCTACGATTTCGTGCTCATCGATCCTCCACCCAGCCTGGGACAGCTCAGCGCCCTGGCCGTGATCGCGGCTGACCACGTGGTCGTTCCCGTTCCGGCAAGCGGCAAGGGACTCAAGGGGCTGCAGACGGCCAACGTGATGTTGTCGCGCTTCCAGAAGGCCAACCCTTCCCTGAAACTGTCTCTAATTCTGGTTACGCAGTACAACGACACCACGAACCACAGCCGCGAGAGCCTGAGCCAGATGCGTGCCCAGTTCGGTCACCTCGCGCCGATTAGCAGTCCGCTGACCTACCGTCCGGCGTTGTACCCAGACTCCCAGCTTCACGGTGCTCCGCTTCCCGAGTTCGCGCGGCGCAATCCGGTCAGCGAGGAGATCATGAACGTCACGCGCCAATTGCTGGACGCTATCGGAGTGAAGCCACAGGGGAGACCTGCATGACCAGAGCCAAACGAAGCCGCGCCGACGCCTTCTCATCGCTGCTGGGCGCGCTGCCAGTGGCAGGGGAGACCGGACAGACGGTGGAGATTGACCGGATCCGGGTGCTGCCGGGCCAACCGCGCCGTGTGTTCGATGTCGAGGCCATGGAGTCACTCACCGAGAGCATCCGCGAACAGGGCGTGTTGCAACCCGTGCTGGTACGCCCGGCGAGCGGCGGCTTCGAGCTGATTGCTGGCGAACGCCGCCTCCGGGCCGCGACAGCCGCAGGGTTGACACAGATTCCGGTCGTGATACGGGAGGTACCGGACGATGACGTGCTTCTGGTGGCGGCCCTGGAGAACCTACAGCGTCAGGATCTCAACCCTCTGGATGAGGTAGAGGCGACGGTGACGATCCTCGCCCGCGAGCTGGACGTGGCAACGGAGCAGGTCGTACCTCTCCTCCATGCTCAACGGCGGAAGCCTCATACGGAGACCACCGACCGCATAGAGCAGGTCTTCCGGCGCCTGGGTCGTGGGGGATGGCAGTCGTTCACAGCCAACAAGACGGGAGTCCTCAAATTTCCTACAGAACTCCTAGACCTGATGAGGACTGGGCGCCTGGAGTACACCCGTGCTGCGGCCCTGGCCAAGGTGAAAGACGCCGAGCGCCGTCATCAGCTCACACAGCAAGCACTCAGCGACAAGCTCAGCGTGCGTGAAATCAACGAGCTCGCCAAGCCGGCCACGCTAAGCCCAATGCCCTACCAGACGATCAAAGGCCTGATCGAGCCGCGACGCATTGAGCAGCTCGGCAAGAAAGACAGGGCACGCGTGGACAAACTGCTGCGCGAGCTGGAAGAGATCCTGACGTCGGACGCTGCATTTCGCTCATAACGTTATGAGCAGGTGTGGCAGCCGACGCGGGTTGGCCGAGGCAGTGGCATAGACACACCTAAGGTGAGTCACCGACGTGTACTTCAGATTCGGACATTCGCCCATCGCCAGCTCTGTCGAGGCCGACCATCGCGTTCGCGACACCTATTGCATGTCATCTAACGCATGGTGGGTCGGCCGACTGCCAACCTTAGGCCGGCGGCTCACACCTCCAGCTGAGGCGGCCGTTACCGGGGATCGACCCGCAGCGCCAAGTCGCGCGTGAAGGTGGGCGAGGGAAGAGTGAGTCCGCCGCCGATGACCGTCACCGCTTGACCAGCCAGCCAGTGCCCGGTCTGCGGATCGAACCAGCGGGCGGTGTAGGGGCCATCGCGCAGGCCGCGGATGGAGAGGTCTGTTCGCCGCTGTGGGAACACAGGCGGCTCCCCCTCCTTGAAAGTGCCGTCCAGCAGAGCGTCAGTCTGCATGCGCTGCACTCCACTCGTTGAGTACACGTCGCTGACCAGCCATGCCAGCGCGTACGTGTCCGAACGCAGCACGCGCGCCGTCACGTCCGGTCGGCTGCTGCGGGCGGTCACGGGGCGCAGCGTGGCAATGGCCGAGTCCTTCAGGAACGCGGCAAGGGGCGCGTAGTCCGGCCAGAAGTTCTGAGGGTCGATCAGCGAGTCCCACCACCAGTAAGAACCTGGCCCAGCAAAACCCACGAACAGCGGCGCCCACAACCCAGTATGGAAATGGATTCTCTCCAGCAGCGGGTCGCCGCCACTCCCAGCGGAAAAGCCCAGTTCGGCCAGCAGTACGGGCTTATCAGGCGCAGACTCCTGAAATTGCCGTGCCAGTGATACCAGTTCGAGCGAGAGGTCACGCGCGGTGTACAGGTGTGCCTGAGCGAAGTCCACGCTGCCGTCCCGCCACGTCGCCGCGGCCGCGCCGCCGCTGAAGCTGGTACTGATCGGATGGCCGTAGGGATCGAGGGACTTCATATAGGTACTCATCTCGGTCAGCCACGGCCGCAACTCGGCCTCGGGGATCGGGGTGAAGTTCTCCTCGTTCCACCATTCCCACGCGAACACGCTCGTGAACGCAGCGTAGCGGGCCGCAATGTAGCGGACGCGCTGTCGAAACAGCGCGCGGGCGCGGGCGTCCGTGACGAACTGGCCGGGCTTGGCCAGCGGGCCGCCATTAGCGGCGTTGTACGGGTTGTCCTTCCACTCGGGATTGGTGGTCTCGCTGAACGCTCCGTGGTTGATCAGACACAGCTCGAGGTGGATGCCACGCGCCTGCGCCAGCTCGAGCACCCGGTCGAGCAGCCACGCCTGCCGTTGCCGCGCCGAGTAGTCGCCCAGGCCGGTGTCCCTCCACTCGATGCCGAAGGCCCACGACGCCATCCACACCCGCGCGTAAGTGCCGCCGCTGGCCGCCAGCCGGTCGAACCAGCGCTCGTAGTCGGCCAGGACATTCCCCGTACTCCACGCAATGTTCGGGCCGATGGGAATGAACGTGCGGCCCCGGCTATCCGCGAAGAACCGCGGCGAGGTGCGCGAGCGGGTGATGAAGCCCGGCGCGTCGCTGGCCGTCACCGTCAGCGTGCGCTCCCGGCCCCTCACAGCTCCGATCCGGGGCATCATCGAATACGTGCCAGGTTCGGTCGGCGTGAAGCGTACATGCCAGCCCCCCGCGTCTGCAGGTGTGCCGTCCGCCGCGTAGTCCACCATCCAGAAGGCGGGGACGCTCAGCGTCGTCCCGGAGGGCAGGGTCACGTCCAGCGTGAGGTCAGCGTGTGCTGGATCGTAGGGGTTGAGGGCCCGCCCATCCGTGACCACGCGCAGGTCAAGCCGCGTGAACTGCGCCGATGTCGCGGGCAGACCCGTGAGCTCCGCGGTGGTGGAGGCGTTCAGCGGCGTGGCAGGAATAATGGGCGGGGGCCGCTGCGCAGCGACCACACCGGCATGATCTATGACGCCGATCAGGGTTGCGGTCACGAGCACGGAGTACAGGAACTGTCGGCGCATCGACACCTCGGAGTGCATCGAGATGGGCGCCCGCGTGAGGACAGGCGCCCGGAGCGGGCACCAGACTTAGCCTTTGGTGGCGCCGGCCGCCAGGCCCTGCACGAACTGGCGCTGGAACAGCAGGAAGATGATCACCATGGGTAGCGAGACCAGCAGCGAGGCGGCCATCATTGGACCCGCACCGCGTGGATCGTAGGTGAGGTTGCCGGCAAGCTTGCCCAGCGCGAGTGGCAGCGTCTGGTGCGCGTCGTCATTGATCACCAGCAGCGGCCAGAGGTAGTTGTTCCACTCGCCCAGCATCACGGGAATGGCGATGGCGGCCAGCGCCGGGCGCAGCATGGGCAGCACGATGCTCCACCAGATCCGCAGTTCGCCGGCGCCGTCGATGCGGGCGGCGTCCACCAGGTCGTCCGGAATCGCCAGGATGGCCTGACGGAAGAAGAACACCGCGAAGGCCTTCGCCAACCCCGGGAACAACAGCGCCTGGTACGAGTTGATCCAGCCGAGGTCGCGGACTGTCAGGAAGTTCGGGATGATCGTGACTTCCCAGGGAATCATCATGCTGCCCAGGAGCACCAGGAACAGCGCCTGCGAGCCGGGGAAGGGGTGCTTGACGAGCACGTACGCGACCAGCGACGCCAGCAGCAGGCTGATGGTGACGGTCAGTGCCGTGATCACCACGCTGTTTACGTAGAACTGCGCGAAA
This sequence comes from Deinococcus metalli, assembly GCF_014201805.1. Classification (NCBI taxonomy): domain Bacteria; kingdom Thermotogati; phylum Deinococcota; class Deinococci; order Deinococcales; family Deinococcaceae; genus Deinococcus; species Deinococcus metalli. The sequence continues at coordinate 328,812 of NZ_JACHFK010000004.1, forward strand.
CCGGTATTCGCGAAGATCTGGAAGACACCCTGGAACTCGTCACTCCTGCGCGCGGCGCCCGGCACCGTGTCGGGGTTGAAGAAGTTGTCGAGCGTGAAGGTGTGAATCCACCACGTGGGCGGGTTGCGGATGATCTCCGGAATGGTTTTGAAGGCGTTGGTGGCCATCCAGTAGTACGGGATCATCACGCTGACCGCCAGCGCCAGGAACGGCAGGCGCAGGAGCCACAGCAGCAGGGGATGGGGGCGTTCGCCGACCATGGAAGACCTCCGGGGGAACTCAGTCGATGTCGTTGATGCGCCCGAGCTTGAGGTTCAGGGCGGTCAGCAGGAACAGCATGATGAACAGGATCCACGCCAGGGCGGACGCCATGCCCATCTGCAGGTGCCGGAAGCCCAGGTCGTAGAGGTACACGACCAGCGACAGGCCAGAGTCCAGGATGCCGCCCACGTTGGAGGTGTCGCTGAACAGGAAGTAGAACGAGAAGAATTCCTGGAACGCGCCGATCATGCTGGTGACCAAGACGAACAGCAGCACGGGCCGTAGCAGCGGCAGGGTGATCCGCCAGAAGCGCTGCGCCGGCGTGGCCCCGTCGATGGCGGCCGCCTCGTAGATGTCGTGCGGGATCGAACGCAGGCCCGCCACGAACATGATCATGTTGTAGCCCATCAGGCCCCACACGGCCAGCACGATCAGCACGGGGACCGCGTACTTCGGCATGCCCAGGAAGCGCACGGCGTCTAGGTGCAGCCACAGCCGGATGCTGTTGATCAGACCGAAGTCCTCGCTGCTGAACAGCCACTTGAACACGCTGATCAGCCCCACCCCGCCCGCCACGGACGGCAGAAAGAAGCACGCGCGCATGATCTGGTCGAACAGCCGCTGCCCGCCGAACACCAGGGCGAGCATCAGCCCCAGGACCGTGCTGCACAGCGACGTGCCGAGCATGTACACGGCCGTGTTTGCTAGGGCCTTGCGGAAGCGCGGGTCTCCCAATAGCGTCTGGTAGTTCTGCAGCCCCACCACTTTGGGGTCGCTGATCGCGTCGTAGTCCGTGAAGCTCAGGTACAGCGAGCGCAGCACCGGCCACAGCGTGAACACCGCGAACAGCAGCAGGAAGGGAGCGAGCAGGGTCAGAGCGGTGCCGTGCTGGCGCAGAAACCGGCGCACGCCCACCGCGCTCCTGGGCGCGGCGGGGCGGGCGGCCGGCAGGGCCGGGGTGGGTGGGGATTTCGTCATGCGGCCTCGGAGCGCGGCGCCGCTCTGCACTGCGCGGCGCCGCCAGAGTTCAGTTGCCGTACTTGCTGAGGTTGGCGTTCATGGTCTTCGCAGCGTCGTCCAGCGCGGCCTTGGCGTCCTGGCCGTTGAAGATGACCTGCTGGATGGCTTTCTGCACGGAGTCACCGCTCTGCTCCCAGCCGGGGCAGTTGGGCGGGCCAGCAGAGGCGTCGAGCTGCTTCATCAGCACCGTCTTGAGGGACGCCGGCACGTTGGCCTGGCGCACGAGGTCCTGACGGCCCGCCGGGAGCCACAGGGCGCCCAGGTCGTTGGCGGCCTTGATCATGGCGACCGTGGTGCGCGTGGTGTACATCTGCTTGATGAAGTCCGCAGCGAGATCCGGCACCTTGGTGTACGACATGATGCCGATCAGGCTGCCGCCCTCGAAGGCTGTGGTGTTCCCGGCCGGACCCTTGGGCATGGCGGCGATGCCCCACTTACCCGCCAGCTTGGGGCGGCCGGTACGGATGCTCTGCAGGCTCCAGTTGCCGGTCATGCCCAGCGCGTAGTCCCCATTCTCCAGACCCTGTTCCATGTCGGGCCAGCCGTCGGTGGGCGCCTTGTACTTCGTGTAGAACTGCGCGTAGTAGTTCAGGGCGGTCACGCCGGCCGCCGAGTTGATGGTCGCCTGGGTGCACTTGGCGTCGTACAGGCTGCCGCCCGCCTGCTTGAAGTACGGGAAGTACCCGACCCACCCGGCGTTGCCCCACTGCTGGATCATGCCCTTGTTGCCGCTGGCACGGAGTTTGTCCATGGTGGCGGTCAGGTCGCTCCAAGTGGCCGGGGGCGACTTGACGAGGTCCGTGCGGTAGTACAGGAGCTGCACCGTCACGTCGTACGGCAGGGCGTACAGGCTGCCGTCGATGGAGGTAATGGCGTTCATGATGCCCTTGTTTGCCGTCTTGGCGACGCTGGCGACCAGCGCAGGGTACTTCTGCTTGAGGTTGATCAGGCCGCCCTTCTTGCCGATCTCAATGCCGTAGGACAGGTAGCCGGTGATGATGTCTGGGCCGCTCCTGCTGGCCAGCGCCGCGAGATACTTGGTGAAGGCCTGGTCGCCGGGCACGGCGCGCACCTCGAAGGTCACGTCCGGATGGGCAGCCCGGTACAGGTCCACGGCCGGCTGGATGATCTTGGGGCTGGTCTCGTCGCCGACCACCCAGATGGTGAGTTTCTCGGCGCTGGCGACGCTGCACAGCAGCAGACCGGTGGTGAGGGCGGTCGGGATCAGATGACGCATGCTTCCTCCTGGGTAGGGGGCGACGTGACGATGTCCGTGGTGGTCCACCTGCGTGGCCCCGGACACAGCTGTGTTTAGTAAACGGAATGAGTGTACTGAGCAACAATCCGCGTGTCAACTCGTCACGCGGTCAGTCGATCCCGTCACACGGCGGGCACGGCAGTCATGGCCCAGGCCGCTCCGCCACACCTGAGCAGCGCGGCGCTAAAAGGTCCTAACCTGTGCTCAGGCGCGGCGGGCACGGGAACTGCCCCGGATCACCAGGCGCACCGGCACCGTCACGTGCGCGCGCTCCAGGGGGCGGGGATGCAGCAGCAGACGCACCGCCTCGCGGCCCAGGCCCTCCTTGTCGACTGCGATGGTCGTCAGGTCCGGCTGGCTGTACCGCGCGGCGGTGATGTCATCGAAGCCCACCACGGCGAGGTCCTCCGGCACGCGCAGGCCCTGCCGGGCACACTCCTGGAGCGCCGCCAGCGCGGTGCGGTCGTTGTAGGCGAAGATCGCGTCCGGCTGCGGCGACAGGTCCAGGACCTGCGCCACGGCCGCCTGGTTGCCCTCGTCGGTATCCACGGTCCGGCGCACCAGCAGGCGCGGTTCTGGCGTGCGGCCGGCGTCGAGCAGGGCGTGGTGGTAGCCCTCAACGCGCTGCCGGATCGAGTAGTGCTCGTCGGGGCCGGTGATCATGGCGATCCGCTGGCGTCCCATGGCGATGAGGTGCTGCGTCGCCTGGTATGCACCGGACACGTTGTCGATGTTCACCGACGGCAGGCCCGCCGCGTCGTGGTCGACCAGCACCACCGGCTTGCCGGCGCGCACGATCTCCGCGAGGGTCGCGTGTTCCCAGTACCCGGCGCACACCAGGCCGTCGACCTCCAGCAGGGCGATCAGTTCCTTGACCTCCTGCGGCGAACCCACCGACGAGTACGTGAACGCGATCCCGGAGTTGCGGCACGCGACCTCGACGCCGTGCAGCACGGGAAAATAGAAGGGGTTGCTGGCCAGATTGGAGTGCGATTCGTGCAGCAAAAAGCCCAGACGGCGCGCCTTGACAGGCCGCAGCTTGGTGTGGTTGTAGCCCAGCGCGGCCGCGACAGCAAGCACGTGTTCGCGGGTCTCGCGGGTCAGGCCGGCCTGGCCCTTGAGCGCCCGGGAGACGGTGCCGGTCGAGACGCCGGCGCGCGCCGCGATGTCGCGGATCGTGGGGGAGGAGGGCACGCTGGAGTCGGCCTTGGACACTGCGTCCAGTGTAGGTCCTGTCTGCGGCGGCGTGGAACGGCCGGGCGCGCCGGGCAGCACCCGGGTGGGCACGGGTGCGCCCGTGGGTGGAGCCTTTTGACAGACGCAGGGGGAGGTGTTAAGCTCGCTCACGTTTACTAAACAATACACTGGCGTTCACCGCGTGACCACCCGACAGTCCCTCCACGGCCCAGGAGTTCCATGACCCAGCCCACCCGCGCTCCCCACCGTTTTCCCCTGGCCGGCTGGACCGTCCAGGCCCGTCCCGACGCCACGGGCGCCCGGCCCACCCGCGCGCCCGTTGACCCGCTGCCCGCGACCGTGCCCGGCACCGTGCACATGGACCTGCTCCGGCACGGCGTGATCCCGGACCCCTACGACGGCCTGAACGAGCTTGAGGTGCAGTGGGTGGGCGAGACCGCGTGGGAGTACGCCGCGACCTTCGAGCTTGGCGACGCCGAACTGGACGCCCCGCACCTCGACCTGTGCCTGGACGGCCTGGACACCGTATGCACGGCGAGCGTGAACGGCACGGTCGTCCTGCGCTCGGAGAACATGTTTGTGCCGCACCGCATCGACGTGCGCCCGTACGTGCAGCGCGGCCGGAACTCTCTGAGCCTGCACTTTGATCCGGTGATGCCGTACGGCCGGGCGCTGGAGGCCGAGCACGGCAAGCGGGCCGTGTGGAACGGCGACGCCAGCCGCGTGTATGTCCGCAAGGCCCAGTACCACTACGGCTGGGACTGGGGCCCCACGCTGCTCACCGCCGGACCGTGGCAGGACGTCACGCTCCACGCCTACGCGGCCCGCCTGGACGACGTCCGCACCGCCCTGACGGTCGCCGATGACCTGCAACGCGCCACGCTGACGGTGGAGGCCACCGTGGGCGGCACCCCGGCTCCCGGCGACACCGTGGACGTCCATGTGGTGGCCCCGGACGGACGGCCAGTCGCGCAGCTCAGCATGCCGGCGCTGGCTGCTGCGGGCACGCTGGACCTCCCGGCGCCCGCGCTGTGGTGGCCACGCGGTTACGGCGAGCAGCCCCTGTATACGGTGACGGTCACGCTGCGCCGCGAGGACGCGGTACTCGACCGCGTGCAGCGACGTGTGGGTGCCCGCCGCCTGGAGCTGGTGCAGGAGGGCGTCGCCGGCGAGCCCGGCACGTCCTTCACCTTCGTCGTGAACGGCGTGCCCGTGTTTGCGGGCGGCGCCAACTGGATTCCAGAGGACCTGCTGCTGAACCGGGTGACGCCCGATCGCTACCGCGCCCGCCTGCAACAGGCGGCCGACGCGCACATGGTCATGATCCGCGTGTGGGGCGGCGGCATCTACGAGCCGGACGTGTTCTACGACGTGTGCGACGAGCTGGGGCTGCTCGTGTGGCAGGACTTCCTGTTCGCGTGCGGGCTGTACCCGGCACACCCGGCCTTCCTCGACTCGGTGCGGGCCGAGGCCATCGCCGCCGTCACGCGGCTGCGCCACCACGCGTGCCTGGCGCTGTGGTGCGGCAACAACGAGGACTACCAGATCGCGGAGTCCGTGGGTGCGGCCGGACCGGGGGCCGATCCCAGCGCCTTCGCCGCCCGGTCGATCTACGAGCGCATGTTGCCCGAGGTGGTCCGGCAGTTCAACCCGGAGGTGCCGTACTGGCCCGGCAGTCCCAGCGGCGGCGCGTCGTCGTCAGACCCGACCATCGGTGACCGGCACACCTGGGAGGTGTGGCACGGCGTCATGGCGCCTCACCAGGATTACGGCCGCTACGAGGGCCGCTTCGTGAGCGAGTTCGGCCTGCAGTCGCCGCCCAGCCTGCACACCATCGCGTCCTTCACGCGTCCGCAGGACCGCCGGGCGCACGGACGCGTCTTCGAACACCACAACAAGGCTGCGGACCCACGTGGGCGCCCGGACGGCTCGCGCCGGCTCGCCGCGTACCTCTCCGACACCTTCCAGCCCGCCCGGACCTTCGAGGAGTACGTGTACCACGCGCGGCTGGTGCAGGCCGACGCGATGGCGAGCGCCTACCGCGCATTCCGCGGCCGCTGGGGTCACGACGGCGCGCGGGCCGTGTCCGGCGCGCTGGTGTGGCAGCTCAACGACTGCTGGCCGGCCACCAGCTGGGCGATCGTCGATGTCGACGGCGTGCCGAAACCGGCGTACCACGCCATCCGCCGGGAGCTCGCTCCGCTGGCCGTCCAGGCGCGGCGAGAGGGCGACGGTGTGCACGGGTGGGTGGTCAGTTCGGCGCTGCACGACCACGACGTGACGGTGCAGCTCGACGTCCATGCGCTGGGCGGCGACCTCCTCCTCAGCGAACGGCACGAGTGCCACGCGGCGGCCAACGCTGTGACACCCCTCGACCTGCGTGATCACCGCTTCCCGGCGGACGCGGTCGTGGTCCTGCGGCTCCTAGGCACCGGCCAGGACCTCGGCCGAGCGGCCCTGTGGCCCGAACCGCTCAAGCAGTTCGACGTGCCCGACCCCGGTCTGAGCGTCACCGTGGAGCACCGCAGCGTGAGCCTCCACGCGGCCCGCCCGGCCCGGGGGGTGTGGGTGGATGCCGGCAGTGCGGTCCCGAGCGACAACCATCTCGACCTGCTGCCCGGCGAGCGCGTCCGCGTGGTCCTCGACCGGGACGTCGCCGCCAGCAACGTGAGCGTGTGGGCGGTCGGCTCGGAGGTGGTGCGCGCGACCGCCCCGGTGGCGGCCCTGCGCCGCTGAGCCGGCGGCAAGCACCTGCGCAGCGTCCGGCGACGCGGGCACCACCAGTGCACCAGCAACCACGCCCGTCGACCCGACCGGCTGGACGCTGCCCGACCACGCTCTCTGCCGCCCCGAGGCCACCATGACCCACTACGGTTTCAACGTTCAGTGGCTGTACTCCAGCGACTCCATGGCCGCGCCGCTGCCCCCGGACGAGCGCGCACTGGACTTCATGGCCGCGCACGGCTTCAACTTCGTGCGGCTGCCCACCGACTACCGCTTCTGGACAAAGGACCACGCGTACACGCAGCTGGACGAGCGGGTGCTTGAGTGCATCGACGCGTACCTCGCCGCGTGCCAGTCCCGCGGCCTGCACCTGAGTCTGAACCTCCACCGCGCGCCGGGCTACTGCATCAACCGCAACGACCTCGAACGGCACAACCTGTGGGCGGACGACGTCGCGCAGGACGGGTTCCGGCACATCTGGCGCACCTTCGCGCAGCGGTACCGGGGCGTGACGCCGGCGGCGCTGTCCTTTGACCTGCTGAACGAGCCGCCCGAGGTCGGCCAGTACGGCATGACCCGCGAGTCCCACGCCGCCCTGATGCGCAGCGTCGTCGCCGGCATCCGGGGCATCGACCCGGCGCGGCCCATCGTCATCGACGGTCTGGGCGGCGGTCACCTCGCCATGCCGGAACTCGCGGACCTGGGCGTCACGCACTCGGGCCGGGGCTATCAGCCCATGTGCGTCAGCCACTGGGGCGCGACGTGGTGGGACGGCTGGCGGCAGGGCAGCGGACCGCACTACCCCGGCACCGTGTATGGCGGCGTCACCTGGGACCGGCAGGCCCTGCGCGACTTCTATGCCCCGTGGCGCGATGTCCAGGCCCTCGGCGTGCCGGTGCACATCGGCGAGTTCGGCTGTTACCGCGAGACCCCCAACGGGGACGCGCTGCGCTGGCTGGCCGACCTGCTCGGCGTGTACCGCGAGTTCGGGTGGGGGTACGGCCTGTGGGAATTCACGGGGAACTTCGGCATCATCGGGCACGGGCGCCCGGACGCCCGGATCGAGCGCGTGGACGGCTACGACGTGGATGTGGAGCTCCTCGACCTCCTGAAGGCCGCGCGGGAGACGGCGTGACCAGGCCGGCGCCCCTGACGGCCTCCACCGGTTTCTGACGCCGACTCGACCGGACGGTGTATACACTGGAGCCATGTGCCCTGCCCCGCGCCCGAGTTCAGCTCCATCGCCGGCCGGGCCGGCGGAGTGACGGCCGGTGGCGGGCCATCCGGACGTGCTCCCGGCAGGTAAAGGTGTCGCCGGTCACGCCGGCGAGCTGGCCGGCAGCGCACGCCGCCGCTGGACGGCACAGCACGCTCGCCCCCTGGCGCGGATGGCCACGTGACCCCAGTGGCCGACGACTTCGAGGGGGTGGCCGCCCGGCAGCGCCGGCTGCTGATGGGATTCGAGGACAGCGGGCTGGCACTGCTGGCCTTCGACAACGCGCAGCGGCTGGTGTTCATCAACCGGGCGGCCCGAGAGCTGTACGGCGTGGGGCCTGACATCATCGGGGCGCCGGGGTCGTCGCTGTTCACCTACACGTGGCTCGCGCCGGGCGACGAGGCGGCGTCGGCGGCCGCCCTGCAGGCCGGACACAGCTGGTCGGGGCACGTCCAGCAGCGGCTGCCGGACGGCCGGACCCTGCGCGTCGAGATCCACGTCAGCGCCACGTATGACGCGCACGGAGCCCGCAGCGGCACGCTCGGGTTCGTCCGCGACATCACGGCGCTGCACAAGGACGAGCGCCTGATGCAGCTCGTGGTGCACCACCTGCGCGAGATCGTGACCCTGCACGCGCGGGACGGGCAGATGCTGTACACCAACCGGCCGGAGATCCGCGCCGACACCGCCGAGCTCGCGGACCTGCGCGACCGCAGCGGCTACGACCTCATCCACCCGGACGACCGGGACATGTTCCGCCGCGAGGTGCACGACCGCGCGCTGCGCGGCGAGGTGGGCCGGACCGAGTGGCGCCGCAGCGAGCCGGGGCACCCGATGGCATGGATGGAGACGCGCGCCACACCCGTGTTCGGGACCGACGGCGAGGTGCAGTACGTGCTGACCCTCAGCCGCGAGATCAGCGAGCAGCGCGCCCAGGACGAGCGGCTGCGGGTGCTGGAGTCGGCCATGCTGAACGCCAGCGACGCCATCGTGATCTGCGGCGTGCCCGAGCGCGCGGGGGAGGACGCTCCGGTGCTGTACGTCAACCAGGGCTTCACGCAGCTCAGCGGATACTCTGCGAGCGAACTGCGCACCCAGCAACAGGGCCTGCTGCTGGGCGAGCGCAGCGATGCTGCGACCGTGCAGCGCATCCAGGCGGGCCTGGCGGCCGGCGAGCAGACCGACGCGGTCTACCTCGCCACGGACCGCGCCGGCCGGGCGCTGTGGGTGGACCTGGCCCTCACGCCCGTCACGGACGCTGCCGGGCAATTGACCCACTGGATCGGCGTGCTGCGCGACGTCACGCGGGCGCGCCGACAGCTCCTGCTGGAACACGACCGCCGGGACGTGCTGGAACTCGCTGCCGCCGGCCGGCCCCTGCCGGAGATCCTGGGCGCGATCGTGAGCCTGATCGAGCGGCAGCTGGGCGACGTCACGGCCAGTCTGCACCTGCTGCGCGGAGGCCGGCTGTACCAGGGGGCGCCCAACCAGCTGCCACCGTCCTACGTACGGGCCACCGAGGGCCTGGAGATCGGTGCCGCCGCGGGCTCCTGCGGCACCGCGGCGTATCACCGGCGTTCCGTGGTGGTCGAGGATATTCGCACGGACCCGCTTTGGACCGCCTACCGCCACCTGGCCCTGCCGAACGGGCTGCTGGCGTGCTGGAGTACCCCGATCCTCAGCCAGGACCGGAGCGTGCTGGGCACCTTCGCGGTCTACGCTCCGCAGCCGCGCCGCGCCACGCCGGAGGAGGTGCTGCTGATCGAGGACACCGCGCGGCTGGCCGCCGTGATCCTGGAGCGGCACCGCGCGCTGGACGACATGCAGCGGCAGGCGCTGCACGACCCGCTCACCACACTGCCCAACCGTGCGCTGTTCGCGCGGCACCTGCAAGACGCCATCGCCCACTGCCCGCCGGAGCAGCTGGTGGCCGTGGGCGTGCTGGACCTCGACCGCTTCAAGACGGTCAACGACTCGCTGGGGCACGCGGTCGGCGACGAATTGCTGCAGCTGGTCGCCCGCCGGCTTCAGACCGCGCTGGTGGGCTGGGGTCGCGTGGCGCGCATGGGCGGCGACGAATTCACGATGATCTTCGCACCGCAACCCGACCGCGAGACCATCGGCACGCTGGCCGAGGCGGTGCTGGCCGCCTTCGGTGAGCCGTTCCTGGTGGGGAGCCAGGAGCTGTTCGTGCACGGCAGCCTGGGCCTGGCGGTGTACCCAGAGGACGCGGCGCTGCCCGGCGACCTGCTGCGACTGGCCGACACGGGCATGTATCAGGCCAAGCACCGGCACCTGGGCTGGGCCTTCTGCGAGGTCGGGGGCACCACGCCGGCGGCGCGTGGGGTGGCGCTGGAGGCGGCGCTGCACCGCGCCCTGGAGCGCTCGGAACTCAGCGTGCACTACCAGCCGATCGTGGACGCGGCCGATGGGCAGCCGATCGGGGTCGAGGCGCTGCTGCGCTGGACCAGCGCCGAGTTCGGTCCGGTGTCTCCAGCAGAACTGATCCCGGTGGCCGAGGAGAGCGGCCTGATCTCCAGCATCGGAGAATGGGTGCTGGCGCAGGCGTGCCGGGACGTGGTGCGGCTTCAGGAGGTCAGTCCGGGCCTGCGCATGAACGTCAACCTGAGCGCGCGGCAGTTCCACTACCCGCACCTCAGCGCCGCCGTTCAGCGCGCCCTGGCCGACGCAGCGTGCTCGCCAGACCTGCTGACGCTGGAACTCACCGAGGGCGTCCTGATGGAGCCGGACGCGGCGGCCCGGCTGTCCGCGCTGCGCGACCTGGGCGTCCGCCTGAGCATCGACGACTTCGGCACCGGCTACAGCTCGCTGAGCTACCTGAAGTGGCTGCCGGTACAGGAACTCAAGATCGACCGCAGTTTCGTCACCCTGCTGGGCGCCGAACCGGACGGCGTGGACGCGCAGATCATCCGGACCGTGGTGGGCCTGGGTACCGCGCTGAACCTCACGCTGACCGCTGAGGGCGTGGAGACCCCGGTGCAGGCCGACCTCCTGCGCGACCTGGGAGCCGGCGCGCTCCAGGGCTGGCTGATCAGCCGCGCGCTGCCATACGACGCCCTGGTGACGTGGCTGCACACCGCCGACCAGCGGGTGAGGTAACGCCCTGAGCGGTTGCAAAACGCGCCCGGCGCCGCTTAGTGGTGGCAGGACCGTCTGCAACAGGGCGTTGACCTGCTCAGCAGGCTCTCGGGGCCGGTGGTGGGCACTGAGGCGTAGGGCGGCGCGAAACCCTGTTTCAGGCTCAGGTCGGCATACCACTGCAGGGTGTTGGCCAGACGGGCGTCATCATAGTAGTAGGTGTTGCCCCACAGGCCGTTGTTGAACGTCCATCCGGTCGACACGGCCAGGGCGCTCCAAGTGTGCTGACCGTAGGGGTCGGAGCCTTCGGTGTAGTTGGCGAGGAAGCCGTACCGCTTGACGTTCCTGGCATCGAAGCTGCTCGATGTGCCCCGGTTGCCCTTGGTATCGACGCTCAGTTGCGCGATCAGTTTGCCGAAGGTGCCGCCATCCTGCGGATTCCACGTCAGGTTCGCCAGGCTGGCCTCGCTGACGCCAGCAGCCTTGAGGGCGTCTTTGTTGTAGAACAGCGCGATGGTGTCCCAGTCCTTGGGCAGGCCGTACCGCGCGCCGCCATGCGTCCACAATTCAGCCAGGCCCTTGTAATAGCCGCTGGTGGACACCTTATCGCGGGCCACGAGTGGAGCGATGTCCACGAGCTGGTTGTTGGCGGCGAAGGTCGGGTACTTGGCGAGGTGGTCGGCGAAAACATCCGGCGCGTTGCCCGCGACCATGCGCGTCTGCAGGCTGGGCCAGTAGGTGTCCCACGCGGTCTGCTCGATCTTGACGGTGATGCTGGGATTTTTCGCCGTGAAATCCCTGGCGCACTGCTGGTAACCTGGGAGCTGCGCGGCTTCCCACAGCCAGTTGCGCGACGGCCACAGCCTGACGGTTCAGACGACCGGCAGATTCCGCGCTCTCCGTGTGGCTAGCGAGGACGCCACGATCTGACATACCAGTGGGCAAGATCGACCGTGGCTGTGGTCGATGCCGCCTCGAACCGCAGGGCAACGTCTTGAAGCGCTGCCAGTGCCGACAAGTGCGGCGCTACACCACGGCAGAGCGGCGGTCAGAACCACCACAGGCCACAACGAACCATCTTCGAGCCAACCCAATTTCATAATTCTGCACAGACAAAATTTCAGACTTTCGGCGATATGGCGGTGCGTCCTGCTGTACAGTTGAAATGATGATCATCACTGTCGCGGGATTCAAGGGCGGCGTGGCGAAGACGACCACGGCCGTGCATCTGGCCGCATTTCTGAACCGGCTTGCTCCGACGCTGCTGGTGGACGGAGATACCAACCGCAGCGCGTCGCTGTGGGCCTCGCAGGGCGGCCTGCCGTTCACGGTGGTGCCGGAAACGCAGGCCATGAAGTACTCCCGGCAGTTCGACCACATCGTGATCGATACCGGAGCCCGACCCACCGCCGACGAGCTGCGGGACCTTGTCGGCGGGTGCGACCTGCTCGTGTTACCCACCAATCCGGAGGCGATGAGCCTGGACGCGCTGCTACAGACCACCGAAGCCCTCCAGAACCTGGGCGGGACCTACCGCATCCTGCTCACGCTGGTTCCCCCAGTACCCTCGCGCGAAGGCGAGGAGGCGCGCGCGCTATTGACCGCGGAGCGGTTGCCGGTCATGCGGGCCTCTATCCGGCATACGTCGGCTTTCCGCCACGCCAGCGCTCAGGGGGTGCCGGTGTACGACGTCAAGGGCTCGAAGTCGGCCAAGCTGGCATGGCTGGACTACGAACGGGCAGCCGCAGAAATCGTGACAGCCGCAGGCGGAAGCGCATGACCGGCAGCAAGTTCTCGGGCCTGAAGGCCATGCGCGAGAAGCGTCACCAGGAGACGGAGGCACCATCTGTACCTGAAGCCGCTCCCGACGTCACGCCAGTGTCCGAACCACCCAAGCGGAAAGTTGGACGGCCACCGGGCAAGCGCTCGAACCCGGAGTACCAGCAGGTCACGGTCCTGCTGCACGGACAGACCTACCTGGAGGTGCGCAAGCGCCTGCTGGATCAGCGAACAGAGGTCAGCGATCTCATCAATGATCTCTTGAACGACTGGCTGAACCGCTAAGGGACTGGCCCTGCCAGCCATGCAGCAGGTTCGAATTTTGTAGATTTATAGTTTTGCACATACAAAATTATCCTTTGCTGCTTGCGGAGTTGACGGTTGGTACGGCGAAGACAGGGCGACCGACCATCCTGACGCACAAGACAGCTCCCACGCTAGGCGCCAGACTGCGCAGAGAACTACCCTGCGGCTCCTGTATCTGTGAACCGCGCCGGCCACGTCAGTTCGCACACTCGCCTGGGAATGGACGTCGTCGGTCCCAGATCAACGCCGCATGACCATGCACGGGTAGGCGAGTCCAAACGAGGGATGCAACCGGCCAACAGCAAAAGTCCGGAACCCAGAAGAGGAGGGGAGAGGGCAATTCTCCGCCTTTCCCGACGACACACCTGAGCGATTTGGGCTTCCCGCGTCGACTCTCGCAGCCACCTGCCTGGCTGCGAGCACCGTTTGGGAGGCCAGCGATGTGCCACCGACGACACACCTGAGCGATTTCGGCCCCTCCACCGACGACACACCTGAGCGATTCGTTGCCCACCATGACGACACACCTGAGTGATCGCCACACCGCATCCAGGCAGAGCTGGCGCAGGCACCGACGACACACCTGAGCGATCACCCCCGATTTCCGACGACACACCTGAGCGATTGCCTCAAAATCCCGACGACACACCTGAGTGAACGTGCTGCTCAGGCCGACGACACACCTGAGCGATCCATGTCAGACCCGACGACACACCTGAGCGATCAGCAGCGACACACTTGAGTGGACCCCAACGACACACCTGAGACGTTCCTCGCTTCGCTGACGACACACCTGAGCGATTGGAGCCCTCTCACGACGACACACTTGAGCGGTTGCCGACGACACACCTGAGTGATCGTCCCGATTCTCACCGTCTGGGACATGCTTTTTTACGGCAGAGTTGATGATGTCATCAATGTAGTTATTCAAAATAATCCTTTCAAAAGTCGGTATGATTCATCATCAAGGAGGCCGTGTGACGTCAAAGCTGACCAGGTTCGACGAGCTGAACCTGTCCCGACTCAACCTGATTTCGGCGGTCGATCAGGCCGACACGAATGAGTGGGATGTCACCTTCGAGTCGCAGGGCCGGATCGTGCGAGTACAATGCGAGGCACTCCCTAAATACGCCGTCCCACACGGCCTGGACAGCGATGTCACCGCTGCCCTGATCAATCTGTTCATCGAGCTCGGGGAGCCTGAGGACGGCCGGTTCACCGTGAGCGGAACGACGCTCCTGAAGCTATGTGGATGGCACAACACCGGCAAATACCACGCGATCCTGCGCAACTGTCTGGAGCGCCTCCATACGTCGTCATACAGCGTCAGCGGAGGATGGCGGGATCATCCCAAAGGGCGATGGACACACGCAAAATTCCACTTCATCGAATCGCTCGATTTCAGTTCCAGCGACCGCAGCGGCGCCTTCGACGAACGGACCATGATTTCCGGCCGCCTGGCAGACGCGATTGTCGCCAGCATCCGCAGCGGCTACGTCAAGCCGCTGGATACGGAATTCATGCTGTCCCTGTCGCGCCCACGCACACGTGCCCTCTACCGCATCCTGGACGGAGCGCGCTTCGATCCACAGAATCCTGAACAGCCCCTCGACACGCTGGACGTCAACCTCATCGAGTGGGCCGACCAGTGCAAGATTCCCAGTACCGTGCCCGGCAACATCCGCCGGGCGCTCTCGTCTCCGCACGATGAGCTCGTCAAACGCGGCTACCTGCGCTCCGTCACCGTGACGGGCCGTGGTAAGGAGCAGCAGATTCGCTACGAATTCGTCCGCGAGTTCACACCCATGGACGCTGTCCTGGCGCGGCGGTTCCGCACATACGGCGTGGCGGACGGCGTGGCCCGGAAACTGGTGCGCGAGCACGGCCGGGCCTTCCTGATCCAGTGCATGGACCGCTTCGACGTGCTGGTGCGTGACAACGTCCTGGTCGTCAAGAAGTCCAAGGCGGCCGCCCTGATGCACCTGATCGCGCATCCCGACGAGTATCCCTATCCGGCCGCGAAGGCGGCGGCACCCGCGCTGCCCGCACAGGGCCGCAAGGCTGCCCGCATGGAACCCCTGCTGGAGATGCCGAGCATCGCAGACGAATTTCGGGATCTTCCCGCCGATCAGGTCGCGGAAAAGGCCATCAGCCGGCTGAATTTCCATTACCGGCGCCTGCTCGACGTGAGCGATCTCGATCTGCTCCGGCAAGCTGTGCTGGACGGTGAAATGGACGTGGTCAAGCTTCTGGAGGACGCGATGGCTGCAGTGGCGAAACTCCAGAAGGACGAGTTCGCCCGCGAGCTGAAATGGCGTCTGGGAAAGCTCTGAGCGTTCAAATCGCTCAGGTGTGTCGTTAGCGCGGTCTGACCACGGCGGACGGTCGCGCGTTCCGGCGGGCACGATCCCGGCACTGCCCACCATGACGGTGAACGCTCGGATTTATCCTCAGGGATGAGCGCGTGGGACGGCACTTCTAGGCGGGCCGGTGAACGACGATGCGGCTGAAGGTTCTGGCCTTCGATTACGACGGCACCCTGACGGTGGACGGCACGCTGTCGGACGTGACCTGGGCGGCGCTGGAGCGGGCCAGGTCGGCCGGGTACGTTCTCCTGCTGGTGACCGGCCGCATTCTGGACCGGCTGCCCGACCGGGTGCGCCACGCGGACCTGTTTGCGGCGATCGTGGCGGAGAACGGTGCTGTGGTGTCGTTCTCCGCCCGGCGTTCCGTGGCGCTGCCGTTCGGTCGCCTCCCCCCGGCGCTGGTCGAGGCCCTGATGGCGCTGGATCAGCCGATCGAGCGGGGACTGGCGCTGGTGGCGACGTGGGAACCGCACAGCTGGGCTGTCGAGGAGGTGCTGCGCCAGGCCGGGGGCGGCGCTGTGATCGAGTTCAACAAGGGCGCCGTGATGGTGCTGCCGCCCGGCGCCACCAAGGGCGCGGGGTTGCAGTACGCACTGGGAGAACTCGGGTACAGCCTGCACAACACGCTGGCGTGCGGCGACGCCGAGAACGACCACAGCATGTTCGTGATGGCCGAGGTGGCGGTGGCGGTGGCGAACGCCAGCGCGTCCGTGCAGGCGCAGGCGGACGCCGTGATGGCCGGGGCAGCGGACGAGGGCGTCCGAGCGCTGATCGGGGCGCTGCTGGGCGACTCTCCGATGCTGGCGCTGCGCTCGCGGGTGGACCGTGACCTGCGCCTGGGCGTCGACGCCGCCGGTCAGGCCGTGGCCATTCCCGCCGACCTGCTGGTGGGGGGCACTCTGGGCATCGTGGGTGCGAGCCGCAGCGGGAAATCCTGGCTGGCAGGTCTGGTGCTCGAGCAGATCTCGGGACTGGGCTATCAGTGCTGTGTGATCGATCCCGAGGGGGATTACCGCACGTTGCGCGCCCTGCCGCACGTGCTGGTGCTGGGCGGGGACGAATCGCGCCTGCCGGATGTGGTGACCGTGCTGACGATCCTGGAGTACACCACGGTGAGCGTGGTGCTGGATTTCTCGCTGTACGCCGCCGGGGCGCGTGACGCGTACGTCGCGGCGCTGCTCCGTGGCCTGCGGGCCCTGCGCCACGCCCGCGGACGGCCGCACTGGATCCTGATCGATGAACTGCAGAACCTGTGCCAGCAGGAGGGCGGGGAGCTGGCGCACGAGCTGCATCTCGGGGCGCAGGAAGGCGGCCTCGCGTTCGTCGCGTACCGGCCGTCGCAGTTGCCGGCCGCGCTGCTCTCGGCGGCCGGCAACTGGCTGCTGACGCCGCTGCGGCTGCCCGAGGAACTGGCAACCATGGCGGGGGTGCTGACTGCCCAGGGGCAGGACGCCGCGCTGTGCACCGTGTTGCCACAGCTGTCCAGGGGGGACGCCGTGCTGTGCAGCGTCGAGGCGGACGCGGTCCGGTGCGCGGCGTTCCGGGCTGTCGGCCGGGCGAGCGCGCATGTCCGCCACCTGCACAAGTACCTGCTGGCCCCGCTGCCAGCCGACAAGCAATTCTGCTTCCGGGACGCCCTGGGCCGGGCATGTGGTCAGGCCGCGTCACTGTGGGAATTCCGGGAAGCGCTGCACATGGTCGCTACCGCATCGTTGCAGTTCCACCTGCTGCGCGGCGACTTCGAGGCGTGGGTAAGCGGCGTCCTGCGGGATGAGCCGCTCGCCGGCCGGCTGCGCAAACTCGCCCATGCCGGCCTGACGGGGGAGGTGCTGCGCGGCCAGCTGGTCGAGGTCGTGGACGACCGGTACGCCGAACTTGAACGCCTGACCTGAACCGGCGCCGTTTCCAACCGTTCGTCGGTGGCAACGGCGTCGGCCGTGACCTCACCTGACAGGGGGAACCTTCGGGGGTACGGGCGTCGGCGTTCGTGCAACGAGCCCTCAACGGTGCCTGCCGCATGCTCGGCCCATGACCCCTGTTCCGACCATCGTGGATGCCGGCGTCTCGCTGGCGGCGACCATCGTCGACGATGCCACCCTGTACCGCTCCGGCCAGGCGCTGCTGGCCCTGTCCAGCGCGCCCGGGCGGCGCAACCTGCGGCTGTCTCGCCAGCATGACCGCTGGGACGTGTACGGCCTGAGCGCCTCGACCACCCAGTTCGCGCCGCCCACGCTGAGCCTGGACGCGGGTCTAAGCCACCGCGCGCACCTGCATGCGCTGCTCCTGGCACCGCTGGCTGTGGAGATGCCGCAGTTCGCCCTGGACTCGACCCCCCGCACCACGTATGCGGTGCAGCGCGAGGGACTGCCTGTGTTGTTCATGGCCATCCGGACGCTGGCCGCGGCCCTGGACAGCCAGGAGAGCGCGGAACAGGGTCCGTGGTGGGGACGCCGGGCGCGGCGGGCAGAAGCGGCCCAGCAGCTCGGTGCGGCCTTGCAGGGCCTGCGGAGTGCCGCGGCGCAGGTCAACCTGATTCGCATGCAGTGAAGCTCGCAGCGGTCGCCCAGCGTGACGGGCCGCAGACTCCGCCCCAAAGCGGTTTCCATTGAATCTGCTCAGACGACGCCATGCCTCAAGTCGGCCTTCACCGCTTCAGGACGCCTGGCAGCGGCACGCCCCCGGTGCTGGACATGAAGTGCGCGGTCAGATGGCAGGGCCGTGAACGCCTGCTCATGCGTTTCGAGAACTGAGACAGCGCTCCGCCAATCTCGTTTCACTCCCTGCTGTCCCTGCTGTTCAGCGTGCGGCGCACCATGGGGTCGTTCGGCACCAGCCGGGCCAAGACGCTATTCAAGGAGGATGCACCATGACTGGGAATTCGAACGGCAAGGGCGGTAACTCGAACAGCGGTGGCGGAAACGGCTCCAGCGGCGGCGGAAACAACTCGAACAGTGGTGGCGGGAACAACGGCGGCGGCGGCGAAGGCCGCGGCTTCGCCGGGATGGACCCTGAACGGCAGCGCGAAATCGCCGCAGAAGGCGGCCGCGCGGCCCACGCGAGCGGCAACGCGCACGAGTTCACCAGCGAGGAAGCCCGTGAAGCAGGCCGTCACAGCCACGACAACGACGGCAAGAGCGGCGGTGGCAGCAGCGGCGGCCAGGGTGGCAGTGGCGGCAGCGGCGGTGGCGGCCAGGGCGGCGGCAGCGGCCAGCGTGGCGGCAGCAGCGAACAGCACGCCGAAGCCGGACGCCAGAGCCACAAGAACGACTGAGCGGCGTGGCCGCAGGTCGTGGAGGCTGAGCGCCGACCACGTCTGCGCCGGACGTTTCCTCAATTCCTGAACAGGTGTGGGCAGGACCGTGCTCAGTCGAGACTCTTCTCGACCGGGCACGGCCTCTGTGTGGGCCGGCCGGCGGCGTCCTGGATCACCGCAGTGCGTGTTTCCTCGGGACGATGGCATGCAGTGTCGGGGCCAGCATCGGAAGCAGTCCAATGCCGGCCCCAGCAGTCCGGTGAGCGGCCGCAGTGCTCAGGGCTGGGCGTGACCGCCGTTGACGCCGTACACCTGGCCAGTGGCGTAGCTGGACTCCTGGGACGCCAAGGTCACGTACGCGGCAGCCAGCTCGGCCGGCTGGCCCGCGCGGCCGATCGGCGTGTCGGCGCCGAACTGCGGCAACTTGGCGGGGTCCTGGCCGCCGCTGGGTTGCAGGGGCGTCCAGATGGGTCCGGGCGCCACGGCGTTCACGCGGATGCCCCGGGGAATCAGCTGCTTAGAGAGCAGCTTGGTGAAGGCGACCTGTGCCGCCTTGGTCTGCGCGTAGTCCAGCAGGTTCGGCGACGGATCGTACGCCTGCTCGCTGGCCGTGACGATGATGCACGCGCCGGGCTGAAAGTGCGGCACAGCCGCTTTGGTGATCCAGAACATGGCATACAGGTTCGTCTTCAGCGTCCAGTCGAACAGTTCGGTGGTCAGGTCGAGGATGGACGGCACCTGGTGCTGCCGGGCAGCGTTGCTGACCAGAATATCCAGCCCGCCCAGGCCCTGCACCGCCCGAGCGACGAGCTGCTGGCAGAAGGCCTCACTGCGGATGTCGCCGGGGATGGCGAGTGCCTTGCGTCCGGCCGCGCGGATCAGGGCGATGACCTCCTGGGCGTCGCTTTCCTCTGCAGGCAGGTAGTTGATGGCGACGTCCGCTCCTTCACGCGCGTACGCGATGGCGACTGCCCGGCCAATGCCGCTGTCGCCGCCGGTGATCAGCGCCTTGCGGCCGGTCAGGCGGCCGCTGCCCTGGTAAGAGGTCTCGCCGTGGTCAGGGCGGGGCGTCATGTGACTGGTCAGGCCCGGCCACGGCTGGCTCTGCTTCGGAAACGGCGGCCGAGGATACTGAGTGGTCGGATCGCGCTTGATGGACTGGGCGGGTTGGCGGATGCCAGTGCCCGGGGTGACGGCGCCGCCTTGCAGGGCCAGCGCGGGCGAGGCGAAGGTCGCGGCCAGTCCTGTGCCGATCTTGCCCAGAACCCGGCGGCGGGTCGTGCTGGAAGATTCGGTCGCGGCGGTGTCGCTGGGATCGTGCGGCATGGTGGTCTCCTGGCGTTCGGGTGAGGGGGCGAGGACCTGCGGCCGGTACATCAATCCGCCCCCGTCGGAGTCATAACCGGTGATCCGGATAGACGGGGGCGGAGCGGACCTCCGCTGTGGTGGGAGGCGTGAACGTGGAGGCTGGTCAGTGGGTGCGGCTCACCTGGCCGTCCAGACCCTGACCCGGCTTGGGGCGGTCAGCACCCATCCCGCCACCGAGGGTAGCGAAGCCCAGGATCAGGCCCAGCGCCAGCAGGAAGCTCCACCCCGCCGTCGTCGCCGTCTGCCGCGCGATCCGTTCCGTCGCCGCCGCCGTGTCCAGGGCCTGCTGCTTGAGTTCCGTCGCCCGCGCACTGATCGCCTGCGCCGTCTGCTGCGCCTGCGCCTGGCTCAGCCCCTGACGCTGCAGCCGGCTCACGAACTCCGGTCCCGACAGCGCCCCCGTGATCGCGTCCACCCGCTTCGTGACCACCTGGCCCAGGTTGGTCAGGTCCCCGAGGTTCTTCCCGATGTCGTTGCTGGCCCGCCGGATGATCCCACTCACCACCCGCGTCGCCGCCGTGGCCTGCTGATCACTCAGTTCCGGCGCGCCGTCGGCGATCAGCTGTCCGATCTCCTGATCGTCCAGGCCGTTCACGATGTTCTGCACCGGGTCACTCTGCAGCGCGCCAGTGTTCGCGGCGGCGCTGCCTGCGGCAGCGGCGCCACTCGCGGCGGTGCCGACGACGTTGCCGATGACCGTGCTGGCGGTGCGGTAGCCGGCGGTCAGGGCGTTGCTCAGGACCAGGGTGGTGAGCACCGCCAGCAGGCAGCCGGTGATCAGGCCGTTGAAGCGGCCCTGGGCAGGGGTGAGGTAGCCGGCCGCGCGGGCGGCGGTCAGGCCGGCCAGGACGCTGGAGATGGCGATGGACAGGGCGAGCCACACGACGGTGCCGATGGCGAGGTTACCGAAGGAGTTGGCACCGGCGCCGAAGACGACGCCGAGGGCGCTGAGCGACAGCTGGGTCACGACGCCCACCGCCAGTCCCGCAATCACTCCCGTCCAGTTGATCCGGCTCAGCACAGTGCCATGGTCCACCAGGGTCACGAAGAACCCTCCCCGCGCTGGGTCCGGACGCCGTCGCCCGCAGGCTGGGACGGGGCCGTGGCGTTCTGCGTGGTGTCCTTGGCGCTGCCCATCGCCTTCTCGCCGGCGCGCTGGGCTTCCCCTCCCGCACGCTGGAAGGCCTCGACCGGACTGCGGCCCTGGCCGACATCGCTGGCGCCGTCCTTCACGGCGTCGCCTGCGCGCTTCGCGTTGCCCTGCATGCCAGGATTGAGGCGGCCCATCAGGTCCTGCACTCGGTCACGGACGGCGGGACTGCTGCGGTACGCGGCGTAGCCCCCACCGATCAGCAGCACCAGACCCCACGGGAAGCCGCCGGACCGGCGGCGCTTCACGTCGCGTTTCAGGAGCCGGAGGTCGTGCTGCTGGGCGTGCAGCAGGTCGAGGAGCTGCTCCTGGGAGCGCTGCAGTTTCATGGCGAGGTGGCGGTCCCCCAGGTGGCGGGCTTCGGCGGCGGCCTGCTGGGCCTTGACGTCCATCGTGGTCATGGTGGGTCTCCTTCCGTGGGCAGCTGGTTCACGACCAGTTCCTCGTATGCGAGTTCGACGTCGGCGGTGTACGGCCGGATGTGGCGGTCTTTGCCGAGGTGGACTTCCTGGGTCACCACCACCTCCTTGCCAGGGAGGGCGGTCTCGCGGTACAGCACGATCTCGCGCGTTTCGCCCGGCGCCAGCGCCGCACCGTCGACCAGCACCGCCGGACCACCGGGCGCGGCCGTGATCACCAGCACCTCGGTGACGAGTTCCAGCTGCACGACTTCCGTCCGGACGCGGCGTTCGCGCCGCACCGTGGCGTGGGCGTAGACCTCGCGGCGCTTCTCGACGTTCAGCACCTCCTCGCGCAGCTCGATGAGCTGGCGTTCGGGAGCTGCGTCCGGGTCCGGCGGGAGGGCGGTGTCGTCGGGCATGGGCGCTCAGCGGCGCTCTGCCGCGCCGTCGGTGGTGGCCGTGGCCGTATCGTCCGCGGTGATGGCCCGCCCGTCGGTGGCCGTGCGGGGCGTCTCGCCGTCCAGGACCACGTCGCCGGTCTTGGTGACGTCCAGCACTTCGCGGCCCACGGTATCGCTGAGCGTCTGCTGCTCGGTCACGGTGCGCTTGCCGATCTCCACTTCCTCGGTGACGAAGGCCTGCTTGTTCAGCTGGGCCGTTTCTGCTTCTAGGTCCACCCGCACCGTTTCGCTGGCGTCACCCAGGCGAACCGTGCCATCCACCGGACGCGGCTCGCTCACCGGCGTGCGCTCGATCACGAGTTCCTCGTGCTCCAGGCCCACGTTGACGTTCTCGGTGCGCGTCTCGACACGCTTGCCGATCTCCACGCTGCCCGCCACCGCACGCTGCTTGTTCACCTGCAGGCGTTCCTCGAGGAGCCGCAGCCGCTGCGGGGTCTTGTACATCGTGTCGGCCGCGTCGTGGTCACGGTAGTCGTACTGACCGCCGGGCATGGACACCAGCGGCACCGTCTCGGCCGAGCCGCGCAGGACGCGCTCGTCGGCGACCTGGGTGTCGTAGGTGTACTCCTGGCCCTCGTGGTACGCGCTCATGGCCTTGACCTGATCCTTGGTCATGGAGTCCACATACACGCCGTCGTCCTCGATGCGGGCCAGGCCGACTGGCACGAGCACCTCCTTGGCGGAGAACCACCCGCCGACGTCCAGGATCAGGTAGCGCAGGCGGCCGCCGTCCTCGCTCAGGGCGCCGCGCACGGTGCCGACCTTGTCGTTGCCGGCATACGCGGGCAGGCCCGTGGGGTCGAAGACGCCGCTCAGGTCGTAGTTGTGGTCGCGGACAAGCTGGGACAAAGGAATCAGGGTGGCCATCGGGTCTCTCCTTGTGGGGTGCTTCTGGGGGGCGGGGTGGTGGGGTCAGCCGTTCACGACGTCGCCGCCGTTCGGGTGGATAACCTGACCGGTGATGTAGGCGCCGTCGTCGCTGGCCAGGAAGACGTAGGCCGGGGCCACGTCCGCCGGCTGCCCCAGCCGCTCGAGTGGCGTGGACTGGCCGTGCTCCTCGACGCGTTTCTCGTCGAAGGTGCTGGGAATCAGGGGCGTCCAGATCGGGCCGGGCGCGACCGCATTCACGCGCACGCCGCGCTTGGCGAGGTTGCCGCTCAGGCTGCGCGTGAAGGCGACGATGGCGCCCTTGGTGCTGGAGTAGTCCAGCAGCTGCGGGCTGCCCTTGTACGCGGTCACGCTGGTGGTGTTGATGATCGCGTCGCCCCGCCGGAGGTGCGGCAGGGCGGCCTGGGTGAGGTAGAACATCGCGAAGATGTTGGTGCGGAAGGTGCGTTCGAGCTGCTCGGGCGTGATGTCGGTGAGGTCCTCCTGCGGGTGCTGCTCGGCCGCGTTGTTCACCAGGATGTTGAGGCCCCCCAGGTCGCGGACCGTGCCTTCGACGGCGTCCCGGCAGAACGCCGGATCACCGATGTCGCCGGCCAGCAGCACGCAGCGGCGGCCCACGTCTTCGACCATCTGCCGGGTCGCGCGGGCGTCCTCGTGCTCGTCGAGGTACGCGACAGCGACGTCGGCGCCCTCATGGGCGAAATGGACAGCGACAGCGCGTCCGATGCCGCTGTCGCCCCCGGTGATCAGGGCGACCTTGCCCTCGAGCTTCCCGCTGCCCCGGTAGGACTCGCGGATGACGATGGGCGCAAGCTGCATCTGCGCTTCGCTGCCGGGTTCCCGCTGCTGCGTTTCGGGTGGGGGGCTGGTCGGGAACTGCGAGACGGGCGCACGTTCGGGCGCGGTGGAATCAGCCATGACGTCCTCCTGAAGGGGAATGGCCGCGTCGCCGGCATCCGGAGTGCCGGCGGCGCTGCCGTGTGCCCCAGTGTGTTCGGACGGGTGGGAGCGCGCGCCCACGCCGCTTCAAGGCGGGCAGAGGCTCCGCTTACGTGGCCGTCCGGTTGCCTAAAGCGGCGTTCACGCGCCCGCCCGTCCAGACCGCGCGAACGGACGGCGCCGCGCCAGTGCACGCGGAAAAGTGCCCGGCCACTGGGCGCCGCGCGCCGCCACACGGTCCGCACTTTCCGGTCCGGTGCTTGTGCGGGGAGGTCAGCCCGCAGATCAAGCTGGAGCTTTACGGTTTTCCCAGGATGCCGGGTCAAGAGCATTGCAGGACGTCACGAAGGCGTCCTGCTGGTCACGACGGTGGCACCTGGGACCAGGAGGGCAAGCTGCATGATCCGGGCGTGTCGCTCAAAAGGCCCCTGAGCGTGGGTTCAGGACCTGATCTATCGCTGCTGACCGTCGTGCCCTCGACTTGGTCGGTGAGCTGGTCCGGCTGGAGGGTGACAGCGACCTATGGAGACGCCATCCGCGTCTGGATTTACGGAGGTGAAAACCACCGTGTGCTGGTCGCGGTTTCTCTGCGTCCCGGTCGCGCGGGGGAATCGGTGGCAGAGTCAGACAGCGCAGCCCTTCACCGCAATCTGCGCTGGTCCTGACCTCTCCGCGGCGGTGACCTGACCCCGGCCCCTTGCTTCAACCTGTGCGCCCGGAGTCGAACATGACGAACGCGCCCATCGGGAGGGCGCGTCCGTCGATGGTGCGGTCTGTCAGCGCGTGACGAAGAGGGGTGTCATGGCACGCTTGAGGGCCTGGGTGTTGATGGGCTGCGGGTACGGCGTCAGCACGAAGGTGTTGGGCAGGGCGGCGTCTGCGAAGGTGGACGTGGTGGTGCTCCCACTTGTGGTGATCGTCAGGTGGTGCAGGTTCCAGCCCTTGTGGTACTTGACCGTGCCCTTTGTACGGCGTGTGGCGGTGGTGCCGTTGCCCGGGTCGTACGTGCACGTCTGATCGACCGTGATCGTCGCGGGGCCGTTCGCGTAATCCAGCACGAAGCTGTCCGTCAGGGTTGGCACGGCCGCGCCGACCGGGCGCAGCGAGAGGTACTGCTCACCCGTCGCGTCGCCCAGCAGCATCGTGTCGACACGGTCAATGATCTTGAAGGTGGCCCTGTCATAGGCGTAGTTCAGCGTGCCCGTGCAGTTCGGGTCTGCTTCCGGCTCCGTCACGGACCTGAGCTGGGCGTCGAGCGCCGCCTGCGTAGTGGTCAGTGTGAAGCTGAGGTCCGCGCCCACGGTGGTGGAGGCCAGGGTCGCGATGGTCACTCCTGTCGTTTGATCGAAGACCGGACTGGTCAGCGTCAGTTTCTCGCCAGCGGCCTCAGCGTCGGTGAACGTCGTGGTGTCGCTCAGCCGGACGGTGCCACTCAGGCTCAGGGACAGCGGGTCACCCGTCTGGGCGGGGGGCTCGATGATCGGAGCGGCCTTGTCGAAGGCGCAGGAGGCGAGCAGGAGGGGGAGGGCCAGCAGGACGCTTGTTCTCATCACGTGCTCACGGTATCAGCGGCCAAGGGTGCCGGGCCGCTCAGATGCGTTCACAGCGGTGGGGGTGTTCAGACCGCGGCCGTTATCTCGTCTTGAACGCCGCGCGTGCACACCCGCGTGGCGGCCAGCCGCGGCCCCAGCACGGCCCTCGATCAACTCCGCGACTCTGTGAAGTCCCGAACCGGAAAGTTCAGAGAATTCAACATTGCTTTGAATGGCGATGCTGCCGGGTGGACCATCCGTATGCACTGAGTGACAGTTTGACGGCCTGTGCAGCGAACTACGGCCACTCGACGGTGGCGGTGCCGTGGCCGACTCTCCGCCCGCCGCTGTAGGTGAGCGCGCGGCGCAGGGTGGCCTCCCACGTCATGCGCTGCAGAATGCCGACACCGCACAGGTACGCCACGCGGTCGAACCAGCTGCTCGCCCGCACGCGCGAGACCACCTCCAGGCGGTATCCGTGCGGGCGCGGGTGGGTGCGGACCTCGATCCACCCGGACTCGGAGTGCTGGCGCAGGGTCTGCATGCGGAAGGACGTGCCGTGCACCTCCACCACCTGCACCCGGGCGCGCCGCATCCCGAGCATCAGGATCGTGAACCGGTCGCCCACCGGACCCGGCCCAGTCGCGGCCGGCCGCCGCCGGAACCACGCGAGCACCTTGGGCACCAGCTCCGGAAGGGCATCTAGAACATGCTGCACGGTCTGGGCGTCGGTGTGGACCGGCTGCGCGATGTCGATCCAGTACGTGCGCTGCGTGACAGGACCCACGCCGGCGGATTCGGTGCTGCGCGCCCAGCCGCGCCGCGGGAACCGCAGGAAATGGGTGCCGTACGCGGCGCCCAGTATGGGCAGGGTCAGCGTCCACCGACGGTGGGTGCGGCGTCCCCGCCGGACAGGGTGGGCAGACATGCTCCCAGTCTCGACAGGTGGATCGGCCGCGTCGTGAGGCCGCGGTAAACGGATGGGCGCCCATTTCCATCCCGCCATGAGAGGACAGGCAGCCCACCGCCATTGAGTCCTCACGGTGCAGCGCCGGCACCGGAATCTCGCGGACGATCTCGATGATGTCGCCGGTCCTGCCCGACTGCACCTGTACCGTCCCCACTCCGGTCGCCTCGGTGCTGTGTCATGCGTCCGGACGACCGTCTGTCAGGGGTCATGGAGTGGAGCTGGCCCGCGTCGCCACATCTGGCCCACGACATGAGGATGCGGGGCCGCCCCGTGGTGGGACAGCCCCGCGCCTGTAGCGGCCGAATCCTTAGCCGATGTACGTGGAGTAGTACGTGCAGCGGCCCGTCCATACCGTCAGGGTCTTGCTGCGGGTGGGATCAGGGGCGTTGACGGTCACGGTGATCCGGCAGTTGTTGGTCACCTCGACCGCGTTCTTGTAGGGGTACAGCGGGAACTCGGCGCTGGCCGAACCGCGGGTCACGTACAGGGGGCGTTCGCCGGCGTTGTCCGTGACGTACAGCGTCCAGTCGTATTTCAGCGCCTCGCCCGAGGGGTTCTCGACCTGCACCTGGGCGGAGTACCGCTGCGGTTCGGGCAGGACCACGGTCTGCCGGCAGCCCTTCTCGCGCAGGTCGATGGTGGCGCCGCTGCCGACCGTGCGGTCGTAGCACAGCCGCAGGTTGGCGTTGAAGTCACGCGCGTAGACCCCGGACGACACGACGCGCGGATAGGGATTGACCGACGGCGGCAGCACGTTCAGGGTGAGTGTCCGCGAAGCGGTCTGGCCCTCGCTGTCCCGGGTGGACACCCGCACCTGACGGGAGCCGGTGGCGCCGAACTTCACCTTCACCGCGCAGCCGCTCGTGGCGGAGAGCGTGTCGGGCGCGTCCACGCTCCAGGTGGTGTTCGTGCACAGGCGGGTCACGTCGGCCTCGTTGGGGTCCACGATCTGGGCGACGATGGGATAATCCTCACTCTGGTGCGGATCGCCAGAGAACGCGAGGGAAATGGTGGGCGCCGTGTTCACCACTGTCACGGTCATGGTGGCGCTGGCCTGACGCGTACCGTACCGGGCCACGAGGGTCAGGGTGCGCGTGCCGACGCTGCCGAAGCTGTACTTCAGGGTCGAGCCGAACAGCGCCGAGGAATCGGTGCTCCACGGGCCGGTGTAGACCGTGCCGTCCCTGTCCGAGGTCACCGTCAGCGTGACGCTCTTGGCGACAGCGTGCGTGATCTTGAAGGCGGAGGTCAGGTCCTTCTCGACGCGCAGGTCGGCCAGCACGCTCGGAGAACGGATCTCGATGCTGGGCGCTTCCGAGCCGCCTGGCGTGGCCTGCTCGCGGGTCCACGCGTCACTGCGCCGCGTGTCGAAGTTCAGCACGCTCAGCGACGTGAAGCGCTGGCTGACGTAGTCGGCGGGCACATAGTAGTACCCGGCGTCGCCCGCGTTGCAGCCCCACGAGTTCTTGATGATGAAGTACCCGCCGCCGCCGATGTTGGGCGTGGTGCCGAAGGACGTGAGGTCGGCGTTGCTGAGGAAGCCCACGATCTGGACCGCGTGGCCGCCGTAGGAGCCGTCGACTTCCTTACCCTTGTCGTCGAGCTTGGTGGTCTTGTAGTTGCTGACCACGCCATTGTTCGTCACGTCGTCCATGAAGCCCTTGTAGACGGGGAAGCTGGCCATCAGCACGTGACCGCTCGACAGGTACTGGCGCAGCCGGGCGAGGTCGAAGGCGTTGCCGCTCTTCCAGACCTGGACCGTCTTCGAGGACGCCACACCGGGTCCGCCGAAGGTCACGCGGACGTAGCTGCACACCGTGAAGATGAAGGTCGAGCACACCCGGCGGCTCTCGTGCGCGGTGTCGGAGCACGTTCCGGTGTAGCCGCTGCAGGTGTTGGCGTACGAGCCGCTGTCACCGTCCTTGACCGAAGGCCGGCTGGTCGCGCCGTTGTACGTCCAGCTGCCCTCGGGCGGCATGGCCTGCCCCTTGTCCGCAGCGGTGTCCAGCGCCCGCTCGGACCAGTAGCCGTCGGAGTAGTCGTTCGCGTCCCAGTCCTGCTTGACCTTGTTCACCAGGAACTGTTCCGAGAGGTCGGCGGGGTTGTCGTTCTGCACCCGCTCGCGGCTCTCGAGCGCCCCGATGGCGGTAAACGCCCAGCACGTGCCGCGGCTGGCCTGATTTTTGACCGGACTGACGAAATTCTTGAGCGGGAACCAGTAGCGCTTCACGTAGTTCGTGGGCGTGCACGGGCCGTTGTTGTCGGTGCCGTTGCCCGGGGCGATGGCCTGCGGGCCCAGGCCCCCGCCCGGTTCCAGCCGCGCCGCCTTCAGGGCGGTGGGATGCGCCCCCAGCAGGGCTTCCAGGCTTTCCAGCGCCGCCTGCACCTCCGCGAGCGGAGCGCCCTGGAGGGTATCCGGGGCGGGCAGCTGCGCGGCCAGATCCGGGGCCAGCAGCGAGTAGCTCAGGCGGTAGTCGTCCAGGGCGTTCGCCACGCTCTGGGCACGGCGTTCGGTCTCGGCGACCTCGCGCAGCTGGGACCCCAGCCCGAACAGCACGACCGTCTGACCGTCCGGCCGTTTCACCGGGCGGTCGCCCTCGAAGGCGGACGCGCCGGCCGCCTCCTGCAGCAGACTCTTCAGGGTGGGCGACGGATCGGTGACGCCCTGGAGAAATGAGCGGTCGGTCTGGAACTGCTGTTCGCGCGCCGCGCGCTGGGCCTCCAGGGTGGCCGAGCTGATCACCGCGAGTTCACCCGACCCCACGCGCTGGCGGAACTCGTCCGCGCTGACGACCTCGGCGTCGGAGGGCGCGGCGCCGCTCCACGCGTTGGCGTCTGTGAAGACGGTATCTGGGCCGGGCTTAGGACTGCCGCCTCCCCCACACGCGGCCAGCACCCCCAGGGTCAGGCTGGCCAGCGCCAGGCGCTGCAGCGCCCTCACGGCTGCCCCCGACATCCGTGACGTGCGGCGTGGCGGCCACCAGGCCCAGGTCGGTGTTCCGGCGCCCGCCCCATTCGGGCGCCGGTCCTGCGGCTTCCTCCTCCGTTCCTCATGCTCTTCCCCCCGCATCGCTCCAGGCCGCCCACGCTTGCGCGGAGCTGGCCGGCCCATGGCCCACGAACGACGATCCTCCGCCGGTCCGGGGGGCAGACGAACCGCCCCCTGACCACATCAGTGTGCGGCGGGGGCGGTGAGGGCAGGATCAGGATTCGGCGGCAATCCGCCGCTGCGGGGCGCGTGCGGTCAGGGCAGCGGCCGCACCTCGAAAGTCGCCGTGAGACTCGCCCGGCTGTCGGCGCCCACCCAGATCTGGAAGGCGCCGGGCTCCAGCGTGAGGCGCCCGGAGTCGTCGTAGAAGCCGAGTTCCTGCGGCCCGAGGGTGAAGGTCACGTCCGCCGACGCGCCGGCAGGCAGAGCCACGCGCTCGAAGCCGCGCAGTTCCCGCACCGGCCGCGTGCGGCTGGAATGCACGTCACGCAGGTACAGCTGCGTCACCACCTCGCCCGCGCGCTCACCTGTGTTGGAGACCGTCACGCGGACCTGCACGTCCTCGCCGGCCCGGACGTGCGCGGCGCTCACGCGCAGGTCGGTGAACGTAAAGGGCGTGTAGCTCAGGCCGAAGCCGAAGGGGTACAGGGGCGCGTCGGGCTGGTCGCTGAGGCGGAACGCGCCGGGCCGCGTGGCGACCGGGCGGCCGGTGGGCTTGTGGTTGTAGTGCGCGGGACTCTGGCCGCCGTGGCGCGGCAGGGTGACGGGCAGATGCCCGCTGGGGTTCACGGCCCCGAACAGGATCTCGGCGACCGGCGTGCCCCCGCTGACACCCGGGTGCCACGCGAGCAGCAGCGCCGCAGACGCGCGGGCCGCGCGGGTGAGCACCAGCGGGCGCCCCGCGAAGACCACCGTCACGATGGGCACGTCCAGCTCCCGCAGCGCCTCGAGCTGTTCGAGCTGGCCGGCCGGCAGCTCCACACCCGCCACGCTGTGGTCCTCGCCGCTGCGGGTGGGGGTCTCGCCCAGCGCGACAATCAGCACGTCCGTACTCCGCGCCCAGTCCATCGCCTCGTCGAGGTTGACGGTGTGCCACACCTCGCCCGGCCCGGCTAGTGCCCGCACGGCCTCCAGCAGGGTCGGTACCTCCGCGGCGTCGCCGTCGAGCGTCCACGTGCCGAACAGCTGGCCGCGCCACCCGGCCGCGGCGCCCACCACGCCGATCCGGAGCCCCGGCCGCAGCGGCAGCACGTCGTCGCGGTTCTGGAGCAGCACCACGCTGCGCCGGGCAAGGTCGGTGGTGACCGCCCGGTGGTCCGCGCGGCCGTGCACCCGCGGGGCCGCGCCCTCGTCGGCGTAGGGGTCGTCGAACAGGCCCAGTGCGTCCTTGAGCGCGAGCACCCGCCGCACCGCCGCGTCGACGCGGTCCAGGGGCACCGCGCCGGACGCCACCAGGGCCGGCAGACACGCGCGGTAGGCGCCGCTCGCCATGTCGATGTCGTTGCCGGCCAGCAGGGCCAGCCGCGCCGCGTCGGCCTCGGTGGCGGCCACGCCGTGCTCCAGCAGTTCCAGCACAGCGCCCCAGTCGGTCACCAGCACGCCGGGAAAGCCCAGGGTGCCGCGCAGCACGTCCGTCAGCAGGCCGGGGTGCGCCGCGACCGGCACGCCGCCCACGTCGCAAAACGCGCTCATCACGCTCGCCACGCCCGCGTCCACGGCGGCGCGGAAGGGCGGCAGGTGCACGTTGTGCAGGGTGTGCGCCGTGATCTCCAGCGTGTTGTAGTCGCGTCCGCCCTCCACCGCGCCGTAGCCGACGAAATGCTTGGCACACGCCGCCACCCGCTCCGGGTCGTTCAGGGCCGTGCCCTGGTACCCGCGCACCGCCGCCGCCGCCAGCCGCGCGCCGAGGTGCGGGTCCTCGCCGAAACTCTCGGCCACGCGGCCCCAGCGGGGATCGCGCGCGATGTCGAGCATCGGCGTGTACACCCACGTGATGCCGTCGGCCCGCGCCTCGCGCGCCGCGACGGCCGCGCAGGCCTCCACGTGCGCGGGCGAGAAGCTCGCCGCCTGCGCGAGCGGAATCGGCGCGACCGTGCGGTGGCCGTGGATCACGTCGCGCGCGAACAGCAGCGGAATGCCCAGGCGCGACTCCTGCACCGCGATCCGTTGCAGGGCGTTCAACTCGGCGGCGCGCACCCGCTCCTGCCGGTCGTTGCCGGCCGTGGCGCTGGTGGCGACGATGGCGCTGCCCAGCCGTCCCGCACGCAGGTCCGCGTGATCCGCGGCGCCCAGGCCGTGCGCCTGGTGGAGCTGCCCGACCTTCTCCTCCAGCGTCAGGCGCGCCAGCAGGGCCTCGACCCGTGGTGACGGTGGGGCTGGGTCAGCCACGCGGTCCGGTCCTACTCACCGGAGAGAGGCCGGTCGATCAGGTGGGCCAGCGCGAGGGGAATCGCGGCGTCCCAGCCCTGCGGGTGGCATGCGGCGGGGTACGGCACCGGCGGCCCGTCCTCACGGGTGAAGCCCGCGAACAGTTCGGGCAGCCGGGCATCCTGCGCCCAGCGCGCCGCGTCGTACAGGTCGCGCGAGACCCGGCGGGCCTCGGCCGTGAAGCCGTAGCGTTCCAGCCCCAGCGCGAACACGGCCGTGTCGTGCGGCCACACCGAGCCGTTGTGGTAGGAGACCGGGTTGTAGCGCACTTCATGGGTGCCCAGCGTGCGCAGGCCCCAGCCGCTGTACAGCTCCGGCCCCAGCGCGGTCTGCACCACCGCGCCGGCGTGCTCGGCGGGAATCACGCCGGTCCACAGGCTGTGCGCCGGGTTGCTGACGAGCACGCGCAGGGGCCGCTTGTCACCGTCCAGGGCGTGCGCGTAGTACCCGCGCTCCGGCCACCAGAAGGCCTCCTGTACCCGTGCCTGCACCCGCCGGGCACGCTGCTCGTACTCCGCGGCCTGCGCGTCGTCGCCGGTCAGGCGCGAGAGCTGCGCGCCGGCCAGATACGCCGCGTAGGCGTAGCCCTGCACCTCGATCACCGCGATGGCGCCCTCGGCGTCCGTGTCGTCGGCGCCGAAGGTGCTGTCGCCGCTGTCCTTCCACACCTGGTTGCGGATGCCCTGCGCGTGCGGCGTGTACTCGATCAGGCCGTCCTGGTCCGGGTCGCCGTCACCCATCATCCACGCCAGCGCCGCGTGCCAGTGCGGGCGCAGTTCGGTGGCGAGTTCCGGGTGCGTGCGGGCCAGTTCGCCCACCAGCCACACGAACAGCGGCGTCGAGTCCGCGCTGCCGTAATACGGCTGGAACACCGTCTGGCCCAGCCGCGTCAGCTCGCCGGTGCGTTCCTCGTGCAGGATCTTGCCGGGTTCTTCGAGGGTGGCGGGGTCGTGCGTCACGCCCTGCCGCGCCGCGAGGTAACGCGCCACGCCCACCGCGATCTCCGGGAAGTGCGGCAGCACCAGGTGCGCGATGATCAGCGAGTCGCGGCCGAACGGCGCCACGAACCACGGCAGGCCAGCGGCCGGGAACGGCCCCTGGCGGGTGTGGAACAGCAGGCTGCGCAGGTCCTGCACGCTGCGGTCGAGCACGCGCTGGTCCGCAGCGTCCGGCAGGGTCACGGGCGCCACCCAGCGCGCGTAGTCGGCGCCCAGCGCGCCGGGATCGGGCGCCACCGGCGCTTCGTCCCCGTGGAGCGCATGCACGGTGACGGTCACCTCCAGCGTGGTGCCGCCGGGCTGGCCCTCGACCGTCCATTCCAGCCCCGAGCCGTCCCAGCGGCCCGGAGGCGTGCACGTCACGACGGTGGAGTTCTGCAGGCCGTCGCGGGCGGTGTAGGCGAAGGTCACGCCTGTCTCTGTCGGCTGGGCCGAGACCACGCGGCCCTCCAGGGCGGGCCAGCCGCGCACCTCGAACATGTCGACGAAGTCCGCGGCAAGGTCCAGGCGCAGGACGTGGCTCTCGGGCGAATACGTCCGGACGACCACGCGGTCTTGCAGGCCGCCGCCGCTCACCGTCAGGTCGCGGGTCAGGCCGGTGTGCATGGTGTAGCCCAGATCGGCGTTGCCGGACTGCTCGCTCATCCAGAACGGCGCGCGCAGGTACTGCACCAGCGTCTGCGGCGTCTGGCCGTCGAGCTGCCAGCGGTACACCGAGAGGTGGCGGGTGTCGCGGCGGTAGAAGCCTGCCTCACCGCTGCTGACGGCGTAGCGGTCGTCACCGACCAGATAGAGTTCGTTTTCTTTGAGAACCGTGCGGGTGCTGAGCATGGGTGGATCCTTTATCAAGCGCCGGCGCCGGGCCACAGGGCGGCGCCGGTCAGGAGAGCAGGGAATGGAGGAGCGTCAGCCCTTCACAGCGCTGTCGGCTCCGGTGTCCACGAAGTAGCGTTGGAACACCACGAACACGATGATGACGGGAATCGCGCTCAGCACCGCGCCGGCCAGGATCAGGCCGTAGTCGCCCTGCCCGCCGTACGCTGAGCGGAAGTTCGACAGCCCCACCGTGAGGGTGAAGTCGGTGTTCTGGCGCAGCAGCACCACCGGCCAGAAGAAGTCGTTCCACGCGCCCTGGAACTGCGTGATCGCCAGCGCGATCAGCGCCGGGCCGGCCTGCGGCAGCATCACCCGCCAGAAGGTCGTGAAGGGGCCGGCGCCGTCGATGGAGGCGGATTCTTCCAGCTCGCGCGGCATGCCCTCAAAGAACTGTTTCATGAGGAACACGCCGCCGGCGGCCACCAGGCCCTGGAGCCACAGGCCCCAGATGTTCAGCAGGTGCAGGTCGCGCAGCAGCACGTAGTTGCTCACCAGGTTCACCTGGCCCGGCACCATCTGCACGAACAGCACGCCCAGCACGAAGATCAGGTTCTTGCCGGGGAAGTCCAGCCGCGCCAGCGCGTAGCCCGCCAGCGAGCAGAACAGCAGGGCCGCCATCACCCGCAGCGCGGCATACAGGAATGAGTTGCCCACCCACCGCAGGAACAGGCTCTGGCCGGTCTGGGGGTTGGTGGTCTCGTCGAAGGCGCGGCGGTAGTTGTTGAAGGTGTAGCCCAGTACGCCAGGCGTGATGTTGCGGTATGCGAACGAGCGGTCGAAGTTCTGCTGGTCGCTGGGCGGCAGCGTGCTCGACACGATGCGCTGGCCGCGCTGCACGTCCACCTGCAGGGGTGTGCGCTGGAACACCGGTCCGCGCAGCACATACGTGCCGCCCACCTTCACCAATTCCACGAGCTGCGTCTCCGACAGGTCGTACTGGTGCGACTGCGCCTGGGGCGTGTCGAGCGTGACGTCCACGTTCTGTCCGCCGGGCAGAATGGCCGTCACGCGGTCGCTGACCGGGCCGAGCTTCGCCTGGATGATCTCGCCCTGTGCGGGGCTCAGCGGCGGGTACGTCACGGTGGTGCGGTAGGTGTGCACGCTGCCGCTCACACCGGTCTGCTCGGTCTTGACCTGGGCATAGTCGCGCGCCTGCGCTTGCTTGGCCAGAGCCACCAGGCTGGTCGGCTGGTACGTGAACAATGCGATCGTCGGCGCGTCCTGCGGCGCTCCCTGCGGCGAGTCCACGCTGACGTCGAAGGTCACGCTGCGCCCTGGGCGCAGACCGCCGTTCCAGCCGTCGCCGGCGCCCTGCACGCCCTGCCCCCACGCGCGCGAGATCGACGCCGGGCTGAACTGCGGGATGAGCAGTCGGGGCGGGTACTCGTTGGGGTTGTCCTTGACGCTGCTCAGGACCCCCATCAGGAACGGGCCCAGGAAGAAGAAGCTCATCACGATCATGAACGCGTACAGCCAGCCGGCGCGCGCCCAGCGGCGGCGGGCCAGCCAGCGTTCTTGATCCTGCGGCGAGTCGAAGCGCGCGCCGCTGCGCGCCATGGCCGGGGCGCTCATATGACCTCCGATGGAATGGCGCGTCCTGAGGACGGCCCTCCGGCTGGACAGAACGCGGCCCGTCTCACACTGCCTCCGGCGCCACGAAGAAGCGCCGCTGCACATAGACCATCAGCAGGATGATCAGCGCGAGCACGATGGCGGCGGCCGACGCCATGTTCACGGGCGCCGCGCCGGACTTGAAGGTGTTGGTGTAGACGTAGTACGCCATGGTGATCAGCGTTTCCTGCGGCGCGGCCGAGCCGATCACCGCCACCTGGTCGAACATCTGCATGGTGCCGATCAGGGAGACGGTCAGGACGTAGAACGTTACCGGCCGCAGCATCGGCACCGTCACGCTCAGCAGCTTCTGCGCGGGCGTGGCGCCGTCGATGTCGGCGGCCTCGTACAGCGCGCCGGGGATGTTCTGGAGTCCGGCCAGGAAGAACAGCATCAGCGTGGGGATGGTCGTGAAGGTGTTCATCACGATGACCACCAACAGCGGCATGCTCAGCAGCCGCACGCCGCCTATCTGCACCCAGGTGTCCGAGAAGTACTGGAAGTCGAACGGCGGCACGGCGCGCGGGTGGACGATGCCCAGCGCGTTCAGGGCCAGTGTCACCACTACGGCGATCAGGGCGCTCATGGCCGCCAGCGCCGGGTCGGTCCAGCGGGCCGGGAGCCGCCGCGCCCGCTCGAACAGCACCTGCGCGACCTGGGCTACGATCAGCACGCCCAGGAAACTCAGGATCAGTGGCTGGTACGCCTGCCACTGCGTGATCACGTAGTTCGCCACGCCGCGGCGCTGGAACAGCCACAGGAAGATCAGGGTGATGACCACCGAACTGGTGATGCTCGGCATATACCACGCCGAGCGGAAAAAGGCTTGGCCCTTGATCTTGTTGTTCAGCGCGACCGCCATCAGCAGCGAGCCGATGGTCTGGAGGATGGTCACGGTGATCGAAAAGACCAGCGTGTTGGCGAGCGCCCGGCGGAACAGCGAGTCGCCCAGCACGTCCGCGTAAGGCTTGAGGCCGATCAGCCGCGGGGCGTTGAACAGGTTGTAGTCCGTGAACGAGTAGTACACGGCGCGCGCGAAGGCATAGAAGAAGAACACCAGGATGGTGATCAGGAACGGGGCCAGGAACAGGTACGCCGTGGCCGCTTGACCTCTTTTGTGCATGTCAGCCTCCCGCCGGTGGGCGTCTCGGCCCGGAGTGAGGCGGGGATGGAAGGGCCGCCGCGTGGCCCTTCCATCCCCGAGCCCGAGCGCTTAGCGGCTCTGGAGGGCGTTCATGTCCGCCTGGGCCTTTTTCAGCGCGTCGGCCGCACTCTGCTGCCCGCTGAGCACCGCGGCCAGGGCGGCGTTGATGGGTTTGCCCCAGTCCGGGCCCTTGGGGCCGAAGGTGTAGCCGTTGACCGTGCCGTCGGACGCGCCTTGGAAGACAGCCGCCGAGTTCTGGGCGCCGGGGTCGGTCTTCTTGAAGTACGCGTTGTTCGAGAGTGCCGTCCGGCTGGGAATCGCCAGGCCCTGCTCGAGGACGTACTGCTGCACCTGCGGGCTGGTGAGCAGATTGAGCACCTTGAGGGCGGCCGCCTTGTTCTTGGTGCCGGCGTTGATGGCCCAGCCGACGGTATACAGGAAGTTTCCGCGCTTGCCGGTGGTGGGGTTTTTCGGCATCAGCGCGGTGCCGTACTTCAGGTTGGGCGCATTGTCCTTCAGGAAGCCCACGATCCAGTTCCCCTCGATAGCCACGGCCACCTTGCCGGTCTTGAGGCAGCCGCCGGACCAGTCCTGCGAGATCTCGCTGGGCTGCACGCCGACCTTGTCCTTGGCCAGGCCAGTGAAGAAGTTGAAGGCACTCTGAAAAGCGGGGTCAAGCAGGTTCGTCTTGCCGCCCGCACCGAAGGGCTTCCAGCCAGCCGAGAACGCGAACTGACCCATGCGGGCGTAATCTGGTGCGAGGCAGATGCCGTAGTAATCGTTGCCCAGGGCTTTCTTGACGTTGGTCAGTTTGGTCTGGAGGGTCGTCCAGGTGTCGTTGTTGTCGGGGTACGCGACCTTGGCCTCGTCGAAGAGGTCCTTGTTGTACACCAGCGTCAGGGTGTTGAAGTCCTTGGCGATGCCGTATAGGCGGCCGTTGCGCGTGAACGTGGTGTTCAGCGACTTGATGAAGGGGCTGGTGTTCACCAGGCCGTTGAGCGGCAGGATCTTGCCGGTGGCGACGTAGGTGTCGAGCGTCTCGGCGGGCAGGTAGAACACGTCGCCGGCGGTGCCCGACGCGAGCTGGGTGGTGAGCTGCTGGTTGTAGTCGCCCTGGAGGGGCTCGTACGTGACGGTGATCTTGTCCTTGGCCAGCGCCGGCTTCACGAAGCGGTTGATCAGGTCGCCGACGATGGCCGGGTCCTGACCGGCGTAGCCGTTGATCTTGATGGTGGTCTGGGCGAGGGCGGACTGACCGAGGAGCGTGAGGGCGAGGACCGACAGACAGGTGGTGCGTTTCATAGAACCTCCGGGAACGGGGGAGAGAAGGAACGTGAGTGGAGCAGCGCCGAGCGGCGCTACGGTGGCCGGGCCACCGTGTGGCCGGGGAGAAGGCGCACCGGCACGAACTCGCCGCGCGGGGGCTCACCGGAGAGCGCTTCCTGCACCAGGCGCAGCGCCACCTCCGCGATGCGGTCGATGTCCTGCGACACGGTGGTCAGCGGCACCGGGAGCGGCAGTTCGGGCAGGCCGTCGAAGCCCACCACCGAGACCTGGCCCGGCACGTCCAGCCCGAGGTCCTGCAGCGCCGCGACCGCCCCGACAGCCTGCTCGTCGCTCGCCGCGAAGCAGCCGGTAAAGCGCAGGCCCTGCTCCCACGCGCGGCGCAGCGTGCGGTAGCCGTCCAGCGCTGTGAAGCCGCCGGGCAGGGTCGCCACGGCCGCGTCCACCTCGCGGGCGGCGGTCCGGAAGCCGTCCTCGCGGTCGCGGGCCACCTGGCTCTCGCCGGCGCCCAGGAACATGAGCTGGCGGTGCCCGGCCTCGGTGAGCTGCCTGGTGGCGAGTTCGGCCCCGGCGCGGTCATCCGGCGCGACCCAGCTGTGCTGCTGGTGATGCCCGATCAGCACCACAGGCACGCCACGCTCCTCGAGCAGCGTCAGGCGCGCGTCGTCGTCCTTGATATGCATGAGCACCACGGCAGACGGCAGGCGGCCCAGCGGCCCCAGGTCGCCGTGCAGGTCGATGAGCTGCACGCCGGCGGGCGACGTGCGCGCCTCCAGCGAGCGCCGGAACAGCACCTGGTACGGGCTCAGCAGCGGATCGCCCGCCATGGTCGAGAGCCCGACGGTGTGCCCGGTGCGCCACGACAGTTGCCGGGCGGCCGGGTCCGGCGCGTAGTTTACCGAACGCATGATCTGTTCCACCTGCTGGCGCGTGCGCAGCGCCACCGTGCTGTGCCCGTTGATCACACGGCTGACGGTGCCGGTGCTGACGCCGGCCAGCCTTGCAATGTCGTGGATGGTGGGACGGGACATACGAGACCTCGGGGCGGAGAGCGCGCGGTTCTTGTAACCGTTTACAAGGCGCGCGTGGGCAGAAATTCTGGCCAGACCAGAATGTGAGCGGTTACAAACTCAGAATGATTCAGGATGGCACCCCCACCCTGGCCTGTCAAGAATGGGCCGGAGGCGGACGTTCATGCAGCGTGAAGGCTGCGACGTGGCGGACCGGGCCGCTTTGGTAGGTGTCTCCTGCTGGCACATTGCGGTGGCCCGCCCGGTGGACTGGATGCACGAGCATGATGACCAACCCATTGTCGGTTAGCGCTACCGGGCGTTCATGGACATGAACCTGCTGCACTTCCAGATGGCTCTGCGTCCGCTGGACGCGCGGCGCGTGATGCTGATCTCCTCGAAGGATGCCAGCGCGCCGCAGCTCAGCCGCAGGGACGGCTGCCTGTTCGGCCACGCTACGTCGCGGAATCTGGCCCGGTTGCGCGACCACTCCTGAGTCCGCCCAACGTCAGTGCGGCCGGGTTAGGGCTGCTCTGCGGTTCCGGTCCCTGCGAGGGCTGGCCAGCGCTGGCCGTCGGGGCTGCCCAGGCCGGTGCAGGCGTCCCAGCCGTCAGCGGCGCGGTACGCTCCGTTGTCGCCACTGGTGATGTCCCGCTGCGCGCCGGCTCCGTACAACAGCGGGTTCAGGAAGCCCAGGGGCTGCTCTCGGCCCGCGTTCAGCCGCGCCACCAGACCCGCCCACAGCGGCGCCACGGCGCTCGTGCCGCCGATCACCATGTCCTGCCCATCCACCCGCACGCGGTACCCGGTCTGCGGGTCGGCCACCCCGGCGATGTCCGGCACGCCGCGTCCCACCCGCCGGCCGGGGTTGGCGGAGGGCGGTACGCCCACGCGCTGCTGGTAGTCCGGCACCGGAAACACGTCGCTCACGCCGCCGCCCGTGGCGCCATGTCCGGGCGTGTTCCACACCACCTCGCGGGCGATGCGGCCACCGCCGTCCAGGTCGAGCCTCGTGCCGCCGCAGCCGGTGGCCCACGGACTCGACGCGGGGAAGTCCGTGTGTGCCAGCCCGTCTCCCACCCGGTCACCCGAACCGTCGTCGCCCGCAGCACACAGCACGGTCACGCCCAGCATCGCAGCGTCGTGGAAGGCGTCGTCCATAGCCCGCATGGCCTGCTCCGTCCACGCGGCCTCGGCGGCGCCCCAGCTGATCGAAACAACGCTG
Organism: Deinococcus metalli; assembly: GCF_014201805.1. Classification (NCBI taxonomy): domain Bacteria; kingdom Thermotogati; phylum Deinococcota; class Deinococci; order Deinococcales; family Deinococcaceae; genus Deinococcus; species Deinococcus metalli. The sequence goes on from NZ_JACHFK010000004.1 coordinate 368,564, forward strand.
GGCCGACGTTCCGCGTCGTGCACGGCGGTGGTGATGGCATTCAGGAACCCGGCGTCGGTGTTTGGTGCAAAGTACACCGCGATCCGGGCGCCCGGAGCCACGGCGCCCGCCACCTCGATGTCCAGCAGCACTTCACCGTCCGCGCTGCTCGGATCGCCGCTCGGGTCGTTCCTGCCGCCGTTGACCTCCACCGCCGTGACAGCGGGTGTGGTCAGGCCAAGGCCGGTGAAGTATGCGCTCAGGTCGGCCTCCGTATACCCGCCGCCGAGTTCGATGATGGCGATGGTCTGCCCGGCGCCGTCTCCCGGCGGAAACTGGTACGCCTGCGCGAGTTCCACGGGCGTATACCCGTGGCCCGCCGCGTGCGGGAACGCCACGCCAGGCTGCCCCACCGGCGAGCCCAGACGGAACTGCGGCCGGGCCTGCGGGCGGTCGTCCAGGCCGAAAACGCCCTCGACGATGCCGGCGAGATCCGCGGGCACGTGTACCGGCCCGCTGCGGCCCCGGAAGGTCACGCCGTCGTTCTCGTACAGGCCCAGAGTCACGCCGAAGGCCTCCTGCATCTGCGCGACCGAGCCGCGCAGGATCACGGTACGGCGCGCGGCGCTGCTCTCCACGGTGTCCAGGCCATGCTCGCGGGCGAAGTCCTCCACGCGGGTGAGGTCGTCCGCCGAGGCGCCGTATTCGCGGGCGAAGGCGGTTCGGGTCATCGGTTGGGCCGGCACGCCGCGCGGCTGGACGGCCGGAGCGCGCAGGCGCAGCGTCACGTCAAGCGTCTCGTCGGGCTGGGGGGCGCCCATCGGCCGGGCGGCGGCGGGCAGGGCGCGGGAGCTGCCGGTCACGGCGATGCTGGCGGGACGGACCTTTCTGGACATGGCATTCTCCTTACGCATCGGCGGCAGGGATCGGGGTGTTCGACGGTGTCCGTGACCAGTCTAGTCGGCGCCGCTTTGCTGTGGGCAGAAGATTCGAAAGGATTACGTAAGACGGGCGAACCGCCTCCCCTGAAGTGGTGCCGGCGCCGGAGCTGTCGCGTGTCGTGCGGGGGGATTTGTGTTCTCAGGCGTATGTCAGCTCCGCCTCATGGGGCAGGATGGGGTATGGCTGTTCAGGCACAGGCGTGGCGGGTCGTGATCCGCTGGGCGGACGGAGAGGAGGAACGCTTCGTCTACCACGGCCCCATGTGGGTCGGACGGGCCAGCCAGAGCGTGCACCTCCTCGCCCAGTCCGCGTACGCGCGCCGCCGCTCCGAACGCCCGGAGCTGCCCACGTGGCAGGGCTACCAGGTGCGCTCGTTCACGCCCATCCGGTCCCCGGTGGGCGGCTGCCCGGCGTAAGAGTCCGCGCTCCTCTGCATAACCCCCCCATGTCACGGCGGGGGTCTTCACAATTTCCCCGCGGCCTGCATGAAGTCTGCGTCTCTCATGGACGGCGTCTTGGTGTGCCCCCGGCATCCTCTGCTCAGCCGGGACGTGACCACCACGTCCCGCCC